>DAIUDK010000101.1:0-21070 GCA_036845725.1 Chloroflexota bacterium | reverse complement strand
TTAGGAGGTTTATTATGAAGGACAACGAAAAAGGACAGGCTATCGTTTTGATCGCCTTTGCACTGATCGCTCTATTAGCCGTAACAGGTCTGGCCCTGGATGGGGGTCGCCTCTATCAATATCGCCGTCAAGCACAGAATGCTGCCGATGCTGCGGCACTGGCGGGCGCACGTCTACTGCTCAGCGAGACTTGCGCTCCTTCTGGCAACAGTGACCTTGAAATCTCCAACACCATCATCGACTTTGCCGGTCAGAATGGCGTGGTTTGGGATGGTTCTAATATTCACGCACAATACATTAGAGTGGAAGCCAACACCAGCGCCTTAACAGTCGTCAACACACGCGCCGAAGCCACCGGCATTTCGGTCACGTTGGTCCAGACCAATCCCACCACTTTCTTACGCGTTGTAGGCATTGACGATATGGCAACACCGGCTTCGGCCGTCGCGGTAGCGGGGCCGGTAACACAAATCCCCGCCGGCACCAGTGTACTGCCCATTGGAGTGCCAGACGAAACCCTCTACCAAATGAGCGAGGGCGACTATTTGACCATCGTAAACGACGCCGTGTGTCGCAACTTCAACCCCGGAAACTGCATCGAAGACCCTGATAGCAGCTACTCCAACGCCAATTCACAACGAGGATGGTTAAATTTCGGTTATATTTACAACTACGAACGCTACCAACAAAACAATCCCACACGCCGGACGCATCAAATCAATCTCAACGCCAACGATCTAAAAGCCATCATCGAAGTCGCTGCCGGGATGTCGCCCAGCAATCCACCCTGGTGGTTGGGGAACCCACCTCAAATCCCCCCCATCTTCCTGGGAACACCACCCAATCCCTGGCCGGATTCTGACGGTGCTTCTGTCTACTATATGGATGGAGATTACATCCTGGGCGGAACGGGACAGAAGCAGGTGGGCATGAGCAATATTTTCGATTTCCTGCGCGGACAGACCGTTTATGCCCCAGTGTTCGATAGAGTATATCCGGTTGGCTACCTTATGGACAGGCCAGGGACCTTCCCCACCCCCTATGTCGAGGACAATTCCGGCCCTTGGCCCAATCCCAACAGTGCGAACAACTATCTCTATCACATTATCGGCTTCGCGGCAATTAAACTACCCGATCCCCCACCGGCAGGCAATCCGAAAGAACTTGAAGGCACTCTAATCCGGGTTATCATCGGCGAAGGGGAACTTGACCCTACCCAACCATTACAGTGCGATCTGCGCGCTCATGGAGTCACACTTTGGAAGTAAACAAAAGCCCCATCGACGTAACAAAAACGAACTGACACATCACTTTCAACCAAATACAACTGCTGGCAGGCGTTTCTGGGCAGACCGGAAACGCCTGCCTTGCTTTATACCTGACCAAAGTACTCTTGACTTTTCGAGAGCCATCCCTATAATGAAAGTGAGAATTATGTAAGAATTTCCAGATGGGATCGGGAATATGACCGCGCAGCGCACGAATCTTTTAAAATTCTAGAGGTTCATGCTGATTCGCGGGATTGGTGTTTGATTTCAGAAAAGCATAATCATATGGAGGCGCGATTATGAAACATAGATGCGCTCGAGCACAAAGCCTAGTAGAGTTCGCTTTGATACTTCCAATCCTACTATTGATCATCTTCACACTCATTGACGCCGCGTTCGCATTTCAAGGTTATCTAACTGCAGCCCATGCTTCACGTGAGGGTATGCGTTTCGCTATCGCGTACCGACCGAATCAGGGTGAATGTCTACATCGAGATGCCAACGGCGGTCCCATCTACGAGCCATACCCCGATTGCCCCATGAACTATGCTGAAAATCCAGCCGAGTCCGACAACAATTACTTTGCACGCCGGTCATTGCTGATCAAAAGAACGACATTGGAAGCTGTCAGGGGCTTACGCACATCAACGATTTGCGCTGGTGCAGACAGCGCCACATGTGTGACTGAACACAACGACGAGCCTGGCATGTTGGGAGTACGCATCTGGGGTTTCCAGGCCTTCGATGGAGCCGAAGAAATCAATATGCCCGGGCTGCAAGGGTTACCAGTGCGTGTACAGGTCATCCACAATGTCCCGTTAGTCATTTTTGGAACATTTCTGCCGAATGCCCACATACAGGTGAGCAGCATTGCCAGCGGCATCAATGAAGGTGTGCAAGTAGGATTTGGGAATCAACCACCGCCCACCTTTGGAGCCGTTCCGCCACCTGTTCCACCAGATCCATATAATACACCGACACTGACGCCAACCCCCGGTGGGCCTACGCTGACCCCCACACCTATACCGATTTACACAATCGAGCTTAACTTCGAGACTGCGCTTAACGAGCTGCCGGACGATCGCTCGCACGTGGTTGTCGCACACGTACGGGATGATTCTGGGACCAACGTGCCAGGCGTACCGGTGACATTCCGCACGGATTTTGGCAGTTTCAGCATAGCCGGTGTCGGCACACCATCCGTCATCGTTTCCACAGACGCTAATGGGTTAGCCCGAACAACGTTGTATGCTAACCGCCCCGGCACCTCACAGGTCACAGCCTGGTTGAACTACAATGAGGATGGCGAAGTCGATCCCCAAGAACCGGTGGATACAGCCGTCAAGACTTGGAATGTAACCGGACCTTATCTGATTGTACCCGATCATAATCCGGCGCCTGGCGCATGGTTAGGCGTATCCGTAATGGATCACCCCGCAGTGGATAACCCCTACTCGCTGTGGTGGTGCGCCACGTCGGTCACCTCAACGCAGGTCCCCACCAGCCTGGCTTATCCGCTCAATGTGGACGTCGCCAGTTGGGATCTAGAGGACATTCCAATACAGGTACCGTTGGGAGTCGCCGGACGGTATCGTATCGAATCGCATCGCGGGGATGGAGGAAGCGACGGCTGCAACGAACCGTCAACGTTGGTGGCCTGGTCAGGCGAGATTGAGATCCTCGACGTGCCGCCCGACCTGGTTATCAGCAGCGTGAACGTCATTTCTGATACCGAAGTGAGTCCCGGAGAGCCGGTCACCATCCAAATCACTGTCACCAATATAGCTCCAACAGTGGCAACCGGACCAACCGATGTGGATACCTATATGGACCTATCCACCGCGCCCAGCGCAATGCAATTAGGCCTCGATAAACAGTGGGTGGGCAATTTATCTGCATTTGAAAGTATAGTTATCACCACGACCGTTACAGTCTACGATTTCGATCCACATGTACTGTGGTTCCAGGTCGATACAACAAATTACGTCGATGAAGGCCCTATCGGCGGAGAAGATAACAACATCTTTGGTCCGATCACCATCCAGGCGGAATGTTTCCCTCTGCCTGGACGCGGAGATGACTTCGACGGTGGGTTAGGCGGGCAGTGGACGGGGCTGGATCTGCCCACAGCATCCCACAGTGCAGTAGGTGGCCGACTACAGATTATGCCCAACCGTGGCAGAATCGGCGGCACCGGCACCAATTTCGACGGTGCGCACTACGTCCACCAGGGCCCCATAAGCGGCAACTTTGATATAAGAGTACAAGTGAGGAGCATTGGTTCAACCGACGACGATGCTGAAGCAGGATTGATGGTACGCGAGTCTATGGATCTCAACAGCCGCTATTTTGCCGCGTTGGTCAAACGAAACAACCATTTTTGGCAAGATTATCGCACCGGTACAGGGGGGGGAGCGACAGAAGCTGGAGACACTGGGGTTAGCCTGTCGATATATGTACGTATTCAGCGTAGCGGTAATACGTTTCGTTCCTACACCTGTACCAGCGCGACCGGTACCACGAACTGTACGGAACGTGGTTCAGCACGATCAATAACGATGGGGCCTGTATACGTAGGAATTTTCGCCAACAGCGATAATACCGGCACTCCCGGGGCAGCGCTGTTCGACGATTTCAGGGTCAGCACCGGTAGCGGCATCAGCAGTGACAACTTCGATAGTGGCGTGGGTGGGCAATGGGGGAACGAAACGTTACTACGTGGTTCGGAAAGCGCTGGCGGCGGCACACTCGCGATTACGCCGGGCTGGGGTGATATCGTTGGAACCTACGATAGTTTCCGCTATCTACATCAAGCCCCGGTGACCGGTGACTTTAGCATGACAGTCCAGGTACTGAACGTGCTATCGGGCGACAACGATGCGAATGCCGGCTTGATGGTGCGGGAATCCTTATCGCCGGATGCCGCGCACTATTCCATATTCCAAACGCGCGGCGGGAATATCTCACGAGAGTACCGTGGTTCAACCGGGGCGAATGCCAATGCAAGCACAGCCCCTGGCAGCGCACCACGGTATTTACAGCTCGCGCGACGGGGCAATATTTTCTCATCCTATTACTCCTCAGATGGGCTAAACTGGACCCTGCGCAGAACGGATACTCTGAATAGCCTGCCCCCTTCGTTATACATTGGGTTGGCGACCAGCGCCGACAATGGCGCCGTTGGCGCAGCCACGTATGACAACTTCGAAATCTGCACGTATGACGAATCGAACTTGCCAGATCCGCCGGACCCACCCGAGATCAACCCCCCCGGCCTGCGGCAATGCACAGAATTACTCTCGGTATCAGGGTTTGAGGGCAATCCAGCCACAGTGACCGAGTACTGGAAGAGTGGCGATACCAACGGTCTGTTGGGAGCGGCGGTACGCACAGCATCGCAGTACCACGGTGGAGCTTTCTCAATGCGTCTTCATGCTTCCAATGGGTTTATTCCCTGCGCCTCAAGCCATTTGCAACCTTACCTGTATCAGCAAATAACGATACCGACAGAAGTATATACTAACTCTACGCTCGATGTTTCCGGCTATTACTACGTGGATAAGAGTTCCCTGCAGTGCAGTCTGGGCAGTGTCGCCGATGTCGATGACGTTTTGACGTTGAATCTCTACTCAACCAGCGGCACGCCGCTGTTGACGGCGCAACCTGTCATCAATGGCGGCAGCGCATCGCATACCTGGTATCCGATCAGCCTCGATCTGAGTGACACAATGGCGGATCCCACCATTTATGCAGGACAAACGCTGCGCTTGCAGTGGAACGGGTACAACGACACGGACATTGACGGCACCTTTTTCTATCTGGATAACATGAGCGCGCAACTGTGCACGAACTGGGATATCCCTCCGGATGAGGGGGGTACCGCTTCCTTTGGTGGGGAGGTCAGGATACGCGGGCAAAACAACATCCCGATCCTGTTGCCCGGCGCCAATGTTTGGACCTATGCGCCAGGCGGAGAAGTATTGCAAACCCGCTCGATTCACAATGGCACCTACCATTTCTACAATGTCCCACCAGGGACCTACGTTGTCTACGCGGAGACATGGATGAGCGGCCAATTGCGCACAGCCTCCACACAAGTGACGGTAGCCGCCGATGAACGCAATTACAATGTCAGCCTGTTGTTACAATAGGTTGGAGAAACAAACGAGATAATCCCTGGACAAAGCCTGATAAGTCGAGGGCAATGACATAATTTCAGACCAGCATGAGGCAGAACGAGGTAAAATGGGGAAGAACTGGCAACGGTGGACAACCGCAGCGGTAATCGTCACGGTTCTGTCTGGCACAACGGCAGTTTTGGCCGCGTGGCTGCATCTACCGGTGCAGCTCTCAGCGGTATCTGACGTCTGTGATATTGAGCCACGGGTTGCTATGGATCCGGGTGATGAATGGTTGGCGAGCGTCTGGATCAAAGGACGCCAAATCAACAATGGGTGCGTGAGCCGTGGCGCGGCGGTGTTACGCTGGGTGACGACCGGTCCTGATCAAACCGGATGGAGCGCTCTGACAACGTTACCTCTGCCGTCAGGATATGGCAACGGGTGTTTTGTGCATGCCGATATCGCGCTCAATGGCAGTCAGGCGCATCTGGCGGCGACAGTTTGGTCGCCCTGTGATCACACAAGTGCAAACAGCGCCGTCGTGCACTACACCTGTAATCTAGTGACGGGCGTTTGTTCCCCCGGAACAGTGGCCGTGGCGCAGAGCGGCGCAGGTAACCTGCGCTTTTCTGACGCGCGCATTGTACTCGACGACCAAAACCACCCGCACATCGTCTATGGACGCGGCGATCATTGGCTGGCGCAGAGCAGGCTTTTCTACACCCGCAATTTAGGCAGTGGTTGGGAAACACCCGTGCAGGTCTCTTCTGGCACGGAGACCTCCTATCGTCCATCTCTGGCCGCCTCCAACGGCCGGATTCACATCGTGTGGGAGAGTCACAGCGATTACACCGATCATTTGGGACGCCTGCGGCAAAGAGGAGATGTGCGCTACCGTTATTGCGCAGAAGCAGGAACATGCAGTACAACTCTGTATTTTCCAAGTCCAACCACGTTGGAGGAGACAACCTATCCCATACCTAGCATTGCTGCGCGCGGGGATCGCGTCATTTTAGCCTGGAATGTGTGCGCTGACATTGATTCCAATCTTCCTTGCAACAAGTTTTACCTGGTGTACGCGCGTTCCGACACCAATGGCGCGGGCTTCATATCACAGCCCAAGGAAGTAAAAACAGAAACCTTAATACAGTATATCGGCATGTCATCAAACTACTATCCCGGGACTGATGACAGCAACCATGAAGCCGGCGAGTATGCTACACACCTCAACGCCAAAGTGGCGCTTGACGCAGAGACGATGCCCTATCTGACTTGGCAAATGCAACAGGGGACCGGTTATGTACTGACAACCACTCACGCAATCTCAACGACCAGCGAGGGCTTCATCTGGACGACCGACGCGTCGCCGCAGTCTGGCGATGGCAGTGACAATCGGGGCTATCCGTCTTTTGAGTTGACGGAGGTCGACGACGCATTGGCGCATCATTTCGTCTATATGAAAACGTGGCGAGATGGAGATTGGGGCCGTTCGCAAATCTACTACGATGCCGTCAGCCCTGCACGTCCCACTTTACACTTAAGCTACATAGAGCGCGCCAGCGGTCTGCCGCACGGTCGCGCGCAAGTCATTACCGCGTATGTCCAACAAGAAAACGGTACGGGGATCGGTGGAGCACCCGTCATCTTTACAACAACGTTAGGAAGCTTTGCATACAGTGGTTACGGCACGCAGCAAATAAAAGCCACTACCAACGCGCAAGGCATGATCACGCTGACTCTGTATAGCAATCAAGTGGGCACAGCGCATGTTCATGCATGGATAAATTCGGTAGACAATCTGCAATGGGATACAGGAGAACCCGGCGCCGTGTTGACCCAGACCTGGTTCTTTACTGGCACACCATCCCTGACCACCGTGTCAGGCCCGGTGCTGGCTGGCGATTTGATCAAAGCCGCTGTGGTGGACCACCCTTATGCCAATTTAGCTGATCCCGAGGAAGGCGGACAACCTTTGCCCTATTATCTATGGTGGTGCCGGGTCGACGCCCCGGGGGGTCCCCCGTCGCAGCAAATAGGCGAGGATTTCTATGTGGACGTCGATACGTGGGACCGTTCAGTGGTCTTCCAAGTTCCGGATGATGTTACTGGGACCTACCGTTTGGAGACCCACACAAGCTCCTCAGGCGACCCGTGCGACGAGCCGGCTACGCGGGTGGCGGTTTCGGGTGTGCTCAACACCTCCTCCGAGCTGCCGGACACCCCTCTCATTACGGTTGGAAATACACGCCCCGCTCCGGGCAGCACGATAGTCGCCACGCTACGAAATCATGAAAATGGTGTCTATGACGTGTGGTGGTGTACAGAAAGCGGCAAAGATATTACACAAAACGTCGCGGATGATGTTACGGTAGCAACACCCGAAGAACAACTGGCAATGCCGGTGGCGCTGCAATTGCCCTCTGGAGCATCCGGGTTGTACCGGTTGGAATCACACACCAATGATCCCAGCGCCACCTGTGGCAATCCGGCAACCCATGTAGCCACTTCAACCTCATTGATTTGGCCGTCCAGTAGAATATACTTGCCTTTGGTAATGCGCGGGCGATAAGGATAATTATGGAACAGCGGAAATGGTTATACATAGGGCTTTTCATCTTGACGATGGTCACATTAAGCCTGGTTATTATCGTCTGGCAATCCGGGATGCCGGCCGGCCTCAGCGTCAGCACATCGCAATCCCCTCCAGGTATAACCGAATCGCCTACCGACGCAGCAACGACTCTGCAAGCCTGGATGGCACACAACTGGGCGGAAGATGCGCAGTTGGTAGCCTGCACACTGACGTTGTCACGCCACCACCCAACAGAGCAAGGGTGGACTTGCCAGGCCTACTCGGCGCAGAAAAATCAACTGCTGGTAGCTTTGGTAAAGGGACAGGATGTCCAAGTATTACGCGATACAGTCGCACGCTATCGTCTCAAGACGCTGCCGACCACAGCCTGGAATCAGGATATTCAAGCAATACTAAAAGCGTGGTGGCGTGAAAATGGGGCGACCGCCTGGAACACAACTTCTACTTCCGCAGTAACCATACATTTAGGTATGCGTGAAGACGGTGTTCCATCGTGGCAACTAACGTTGTTAAAAGATAAACTGAATACATTGGAGTACTGGGAATTCAATGCCGATACAGGAGTGCTGCTGGAGCACAGCTCCACAGGAGGTTAACAATGAGAAAGATAACAAAATCATGGCGTAAGAAACTGCCAGCAACCAGGGCACAAGGACAGGGGATAGTTGAATTTGTGCTGGTGCTGCCGTTCCTGCTTTTACTGATACTCGGGGTTATGGAGGTAGGTTTTACGCTTTACGATTATATGACCCTATCCACGGCCAACCGCGAGGGGGTGCGGTTTGCTTCACGCGCCCGGTATACCGACGATGCAGTAGCCGGGTTGGTGGTAAGTAGCGGTGGGCTGGTCGAAAAACCCGACGGCACATTCGAATCGAATATGCGAACGGAAGGTGAAAACGCAAATCTAGGCGTAATTATTACGTACATCTATTTGGATACTGCGGGCAACCTAATTGACTCTTCAACGTATGTTTCTGGAACAATAGTCAGTGCCGGCAATGTGCGAGAACCTATTACCCCCGCGCATACCAGATTAACTGGGGTCGACCTGGCAGACCTGATTGCAAGTGCCGAAAGTACAACGGCTAATATCAACACATACCGTGAAGGATTGACGTTCGAAAAGATCCCCAATGAGTTGATCATTTTGGAAACATTTTTGGCGCATGACCTAATGACACCGATTCTCCCTGATGATATATCCACGCTCAGTCTGTATTTTCGTTCGGTGATGCGTGTGCTGCGTGACTCACGGGTCAATTAAGGGTCAGCCCAACGGCCTTTGCAGGAAATGAGGTAATGTTGCGGTTAAGGAGGCAAAATATGGGAAAGAGACAGTACAAACATAGGAGATACAATGAAAGTGGACAAAGCCTGATCCTGATAGCCTTTGGCATCTTTGCGTTACTGGGCTTTGTCGGATTGGCGGTTGACCTGGGGCTTTCCTACGTCGACCGCGTAAGGGCGCGCCGCGCTGCGGACGCCGCGGCATTAGCGGCCGCCAGTGAGTTGCCCCTGGAAACCGCCGCGCATGCGCGCGCTTTGGAATACCTCGAAGCAAACGGGTATCCTTGCGGTTTAACCGTTGAGATCATCAGTGGGAACCTGACCTACAGTTGCAGCAATACCGAAACACGCGTGGAAGTCAACAGCGGATACCCGGAAAGTTACATTTCGGGGCCAGAACCAGAGGTCGCTGAACGCATCATTCGCATCAACACCGTTCCTTATCGCGACAATGTCTATGCCCCCAACAGCGCCAACCGCATCGAGGTAGACGTGCAACAGGTCTCGTCGCTATACTTTATGCGCATATTCGGGATGAACTCTGTCCAGGTCAGTGGGCGCGCAGTAGGCGAGAACATCAACAACCTGGATGTGGTCTTGATATACGATACGTCTGGCTCTATGGAATTCGACACGCTGTGTTACGGATGCTGGTCACCCAAGTCCGGCGAAGCCTATCCCGAGGGTCACCGCTGGCGCTTGCCGTGGAACGGCCCGCCCACTGGCCCGCCCGGACATTGCAGCGGCAGCACGCCTTACACCTATAGCGGTCAAAAGTATATCATTATCGAGGCCGAAGAGTATAGCTTCAGCAACGTACCCTATAACCGAGATGGCTACACACAGGGCATGACCTATTGGGTCATACAACGTAACGGCAGTCAGGCCGCCTCGTGGCAGCGGCGCAGCGGAGCATCCCAGGCGCTTGGCCGTGATAGTTATGGCGCGTATATCAAACATTTGCCATATTGGGGGTTTTCGGGCGGGGGTGTAGACTGTAACCTGAACGATCTTAAAAATCCAAATTATGATAAAATATGTAACGACGATGCCTGGGTGCTCGCCAGAGGTGGACCTTTTCCGGCGCCGCGTGTGGATTATGAGTTCACCGTTCCCTCTAGCGGGACGTGGTACGTGTGGGTGCGCGGGAGTGGCGGTCAGTTGATATGGGCATTGGACGGCAACGACCCAGATGACACGGATGGTTTTCCAGGCGACAGCACACAATACGACGGCGTGAATTACAGGAACTGGGCTTGGATGCAAGTGGGATCGTCAAGCAACTGGACGGCCAACAGTACCCACACACTCCATTTGTGGGGGGGAACCTCTGGCTTCAGTGTGGACCGGATTATCATCACCACGAACAGCTCTAGCATCCCCAGTGCGGTACGGAGCGACACAGCACACATCGATAACAACCGCACCAATCTGGCCTGCGACCCCTGTGACGCACGTTTCGGCGGGTATCCCGGCGGGCCGGGATACAATGAAGCCCCACATTGTGTCCTGCCCGGTTTCCCAGAGGCCGCAGCGGTGAACTATCGCTACCTCGATGATATTTATGACGACGAACAGCCCATGCGCGGCGCAGTGGAAGCGGCCAAACGCTTTGTGTCGCGCATGGATCCGGCCTACGACCAGATCGGATTGGTTTCGTACAGCACTGACGTAACCACACAGAACGAACTGCAGTGCCAGCGGCGACTCGGCGCTGCAAAGTGCACTCCCTCGGTCATCACCAACACGGTCATTGCTTCGTTGGACAACCTGCATGCTGACGGCGCCACCGCGATTCCCGGTGCCATGAGGCGCGGGATTGAAGTGTTGAGCAACACAGGCGGGCATTATGGACGTCCGGGCGCTGCGCACATCATGATTTTGATGACCGACGGTGAGGCGAACAACCTCTCCAACACAGAGGCAGTATGCGACGATGATCCTAATCTCTGGCCGCAGGACAGTGAACGGGCCAAAGACTGCATGGTGTACTACGCGCGGCAGGCACGCAACAACGGAATCGTCATCTACTCGATTACCCTGGGAAAGTCAGCGGATCACGAAGTGATGATGTACATCGCAGAATTGACCGGCGGTGTCCACCGGCATGCTGACAGGCCGGAAGACCTTGATACTATCTTTGACGAGCTATACAACCGCATCTTCCTGCGCCTGGTTGAGTAACGGGAAACAGGTGTGAGGTGCCCTTCGAAAAAGGGCCCCTCACACCTGTTTTATGAAAATCAATAACAACTTCTTTTCCACACAAAAACAACCCCGCCCCTGAGAATCTCAGGGGCGGGGTTTGCTTTGCCGCAGTTTTTATTTATTGTTCGGGCGGCGCGGGTGTTACATAGGGCGTCAACTCAAGCGGTACATGCAGCTCAAGTGGCGCGACCGGCAAATCAGAGGGAATCTGCGGAATCTGATAGCGATCCAAAATATAACGGCTCCCCACTGCGCCAGTGATCCAATAGTTTGTATTGTTAGGAGCGCGTAGCGCCAGGTCCAAATCCGCTCCGATTTCGTAGAGATACTTCAAAATGAGCGCGTCCTGTGGCGTCACCAGCAGCGTAACCAATTCTACATCACCGCGAGTCGGCACAGAAGAAACGACCGCCGGGGTTGGCTGTGGCTGCGCCAGAATGCCACCGCCCTCGGCAGTCTCGGGCGTAGACGCTGGCCCCGCCGCAGCGACGGCCTCTTCAATTGTATGTTGTGATCCAACACGCCAGACAATCGCATCCTGCACCGTCATCTGCACAACGATCTGAGCAAAGTGATCGCCGTTGGGCAAAATCATGGCAGCTGTGCCATTCGGCAGGGTTTCAAAACGACCATACACTCCACTGAGCGACATACTAAGATCGCCCTCAGCGTTGGGTTCAGGAATTGTCTGGAACAAATTGGGGGTGCGGCTCTGGAACTCAGGGTCAACATTGACCAATTGGATTGCCGCGAGCACATCGACGTGGTCGCCCTCTTGAATATGCCACCCAAGCCCCCCTTGCACATCCATCGGCACACCATACCCTACACGTCCTTCGGGGAAAGCGGCAATAGGCTTTTCCGACAGCATACTTCGCAAAATCGGCTTGCCCATAGGGATATCCTCTACCGCATACATATTGTCGAGTTGTTCAAGAGAACTAAAATAACCTGCGGAGGGCAACTCATCTACCGGCCATTGTTTTACATTCGTTGCCCCATCGCCGGAAATAAAACGCCACCCACGTGGAATCGGATCCTGCGCTGAGACAACAATACCCACATAAGGTGGCGGGGTGGCCGTATCCGGAATCAGAGTTTCGGGTTCCTGGGGGGGTTTCGTCAAGAACGTATACGCCAGGTAGGCTAAAAAAAGCAGGTTAAGTATCACAACAAGGGCGATGATGAGCGGTTTTCTCCCACGCATAGATGCCTCCTAAGCACAAAGTTTTAACAAATACAAGATTAGTCTAGCATAAGTTAAAAAGTTGTCAATTGTCCATACTTAAAAACCAAGGCCCAATCCATTCACGTCGGCCTCATTTGTGCAACGGCCCCAGGAACTCCCGAACAATTTAGAATAGCTCATCTTTTGCCGGGAGACCAAAGTAAGGTACAATGCCAATAGAATCGCGGCCGAGATCAGCATCAGCATAGGCGGATTTCCCTGACCAGTCAACCATAGCAGAGGAAAAGAGTGCGAGATGGCCCGACTGCTGCAGTCGCAATCTGCGAACACATTCTCAAGCGAAACGCCCAGACAACGCCTGCCCCTCACGGTGGATGCCGTCCACATCTGGCAAGTGAACTTGCACATCTCGCTAGACAGCGCAGCGCGCTTCACCGCCACGCTCGCGCCGGACGAACGCGCCCGCGCCGAACGCTTCCGCTTCCCCGAACACCGCGCACGCTTCATCGTCGCCCACGGCGCCCTGCGCGACATCCTCAGCCGCTATCTCAACCTTCCGGCTGACCAACTGGCCTTCTCGATCACCCAGCACGGTAAACCCACGCTCGCCGATCCCGACCACGCCTGGCTCCAGTTCAACCTCTCCCACTCCGGCGACCTGGCCCTCATCGCGCTCACCCGCGACCGGCCGATCGGCATCGACGTGGAACAGATGATCCCGCCGGACAACTACCCCCGGCTCGTGGAACAATTCTTCTCCGCCAACGAAAACGCGGCCTTCCGCGCTCTGCCCGAAAGCAAGCGCGCCGCCGCGTTTTTCGCCGGATGGACGCGCAAGGAAGCCTACGTCAAAGCGTTGGGGACCGGCGTCTCACTTCCCCTCGACCATTTCGACGTCACTATGGACCCCGACGCCCCCGCCCGCCTGCTGGCCGACCGCCGCCATCCACACCACGTCATCACCTGGTCTCTACACACCTTCACCCCCGCCCCCGCCTACATCGCCTCCCTCGCCATCGAAATCCCACACCCCACCTTCACCTTCCTCACCGCAAACTTCTAACAAAAGGGAAAAGTGGGGGGTTGGGGACCGGGCAAGCCCGCCCTCAAACTCCCACCCCCAGATTTTCGAGAAGATACCTCATTTCTCATTCCTCATTCTCTCTACCGCCTCCCGAATCGCCTCCGGGGATGCCGTCACCGAGACCCGCACATACCCCTCCCCTGCCGGTCCGAAGAACGAACCGGGCGCAAAGACCACGCCTGTCCGTTCCATCACCGCCAGCGCGAACGCCTCAGACGATTCCCAGCCCGCCGGGATCGCCGCCCAGAGATAGAGCGTCGCCTGCGGCGGGTGCGCCGTCATCCCTAGCGCCTTCAACCCTTCGATGAGAATATCGAACCGCTCGCGGTAGAGCGCATTGCGCGCCGCCAACCAGGCCGGCGTCGTGTTGTCGAGCGCCGCGATAGCCGCCTCTTGCAGCGGATGAAACAACCCCGAATCCATATTCGACTTCACCTGCGCCAGCGCCGCCAGCGCCGCCGCGTTCCCCACCGCCATCCCCATCCGCCATCCGGCCATGTTGAACGTCTTGGAAAGCGAGTTGAGTTCCACCGCCACATCCATCGCGCCCTCCACCTGCAAGATGCTCGGCGCGACGTAATCGCCGAAGGTCAGATCGCAGTACGGCGCGTCGTAACACAACAAAATGCCGTACCGCCGGGCGAACTCCACCGCCCGCGCCAGAAAGTCCAGATCGGCCACGGCCCCCGTGGGATTATTGGGATAGTTCAGCCACATCAACTTCGCACGGTCGGCCACCTCAGCCGGGATCGCGTTGAAATCCGGCAAGAACCCGTTTCCCTCCAGCAAAGGGAACGTCTCGAAATCCGCCCCCGCCAATCGCGCTCCCGCCGCGTAAGGCGCGTAGCCGGGATCGGGCAGCAGCGCTAGATCGCCCGCATCCAACCACGCCAGCGCCATATTGACGATCCCCTCCTTCGACCCGATCAGCGGCACCACTTGTTTGTCGGAATCGAGCGTCACGCCGAAGCGCCGCGCGTAGTACCCCGCCAGCGCCCGCCGGAATTCCGGCAGCCCGCGATACCCGGAGTACCCGTGCACGCTGGGCTTCTTCGCCGCAGCGTAGAGCGCCTCGATGACCGCATCGTCCGGCGGCATATCCGGGTTGCCCATATCCAGCCGGATCATCGGTCTATGGCCGCGCGTCGCCTCCGCCACCACCCGCTCCCACCGGGCAAACGGGTACGGTGGCAGATTGCGCAAACGCGATGCAGGATGCAAGATGCAAGATGCAAGATTTGCACTTCCTGCCTCTTGACTTTGGACTTTCGACTTTGAACTATCAGACTGCAAATGCACCAGCAGCGCCTCCAACCCGAGCAAGTAACTCCGCCAGCCGAAACCGCAAATCTGCCCAATGCAGACCGGCGCGAGCAAGGATTTGTGCCGGAATTCCTCGCGCGCGTGGATATTGGACAGGTGCACCTCGACCGCCGGCGGCCCCGTCCCCGCAATCGCGTCCCGCAGCGCCACACTCGTGTGCGTATACCCACCCGGATTGATGAGCACGCCGTCGGCCCAGTCCATCGCCGCGTGCAGCGCATCGATCAGCGCGCCCTCACTGTTGGACTGCACAATCCGCAGTTCCGCGCACCCCTCCGCCGCCGCTGCCAACGCCGTGTCGATCTCCGCCAGCGTCACCCGCCCATACGTCTCCGGCTCCCGCCGCCCCAACAAATTCAAATTCGGCCCGTGCAACACCAGAATTTTGGTAATCGGTAATTCAACATTCGTGATTCGTGATTCGCCAATTCGCCGATTCGCTGATTCTTGATTCTTGATTCTTGATTCTTGATTCATTCCCTCGCCCCCATCTCCACCAGAATTTGCCTGACCAGAGCCTCCGGCACGTCGTCGGCGATCTCTACATCGCCGATCGCGCGTGGCAGAATCCAGCGCAGAGCTTTGCCTTGTTTCTTCTTATCGTGCGACATCGCTTGCCAGAGTGCGTCCACGGGATACGGCGGGCACGTCACCGGCAGCCCCCACGCCGCCAAAACGTCCGCGATGCGCGCCGCCAGCCCTGCTTCCGCACGCCCTAATGCCGCCGCGATGCGCGCCGCCGCCACCATCCCGATGCTCACCGCATCCCCGTGGCGCAGCGTGAAATCGCTCACCTGCTCCAACCCGTGCGCCGTCGTGTGTCCCAAATTCAACACCGCCCGCCGCCCCCTCTCGAACGGATCTTCCTCCACAATCTCAATCTTCACCTGCAACGACCGCGCTAAAGATGCAGGATGCAGGATGCAGGATGCAGGATTCTTGCCTCTTGCCTCTTGCCCCTTTTCCAATAACTCCGGCGCCCCAATCACCCCATGCTTCAGCAACTCCGCCATCCCGGAACGGAACTCGACTTCGGGGAGCGTACCGAGCACGCCCAGGTCAATCAACACCAGCTCCGGCTGCTTGAACGCGCCGACGAGATTCTTGCCCTGCGGCAGATCGACACCCGTTTTGCCGCCCACGCTGGCATCCGTCATCGCCAGCAACGAGGTGGGCACCTGCACGAAGTGCGCGCCGCGCATAAACGTCGCCGCCGCGAACCCCGCGATGTCGCCCGTCACGCCGCCGCCGAGCGCGAGCACCACCCCGCTGCGATCGAGTTGCCCCGCGAGGAACTGATCGTACAGCGCGCGCACCGTGTCCAACATCTTGTGCTGCTCGCCGTCGGGAATCGTACACACGAAAGGCCGGTAGTCCGCCTCGCGCAACACCGCCTCCACTCGCCCCGCGTACAGTGGACCAACGACGGGATTGGTGACCATCGCTACCGCCGTCCCCCCTTGCACGCCCGCAGCCTGCAGCGCTCCACCCAAGTGTACCAGCAAGCCGCGCCCAATATGAATGGGGTACTCGCCGCCCGGGTACCGCACCGGCAGCATGACCGTCTCAGCCAGCGCCACCACCTTCGCGACCACCTCATCCACCTCACGCCCGCTCGTTTCAATGTGCCAGGGGATAGCGCCATAGGCCTCGCGGCGGGCTGCCAGCAGTTCGGCGACGCGCGCCGCCGGATCCGGTACATTGAGCAAGGGCCGGTCGGCATTGCCCCCCACGCGGCGCAAAATTTCGTCAGGACGCGCATCCAGACACACAACGACGCCGCTGCGCTGCAACGTGATACGGTTCGCCGGGTTCACCAACGCCCCGCCGCCCGTCGCAATCACCAGCCCGTCCTGCGCGCTCAACTCGGCGCACACCGCCGCCTCAATCGCGCGGAATTCCGCCTCGCCATCCTCCGCAAAGATGCGCGGAATCGGCTTGCCCGCCCGCGCCACGATAACGTCGTCCATATCCACAAACGTGTGTCCCAACCGCCGCGCCGCCTCACACCCAACGGTCGTCTTGCCCGTTCCCATAAAGCCGGTTAGCACGAGATTCATACCTTCCCCCCGTTTATCGCGCCAGCGTAAAAGCCCATCCCATAAACCCCAGCGAACACAGCCACAACACCGCGACGCCGATGCTGCGTTTTCGCCCGTCAAACTTGGCAAAACGCGCCAGATAAATCCCTGCATACAGCGGGATGAGCACGCCGACTTCCATCAACAGATTACGGTACATGTAAACATTGTCCAGCCGAAACGCAGGTCCGCTGGGCAACACGCCGAACGGCATCTTGAAGCGCTGCGTCGTGAACGGCCACAACAGCGGCAGCGACGCCACTCCCACCAACATATCCATCGCCAGATGCGACAGTCCCGCCAGAACGACCTGGACAGCATACAACCACCGGGTGTCCCGCGCCATCTTCAGCCGTGAAAGCGCCAAAAGTGTAAGCGCGGGAAACACCAAACCGCCAACCAGGGAATGGGTAATCCGTAAAACGCCTATCGCGTCGCGCCGCATACAAAGCGACCGGAAAACATAGTCCAGGTCAGGCGCCATCGCCACAAACACCAGCCAGGCCGGCCAGAACAAGTCGCGCAACGCGAGGTCGCGCAATGCAGGTTCTTTGGCGGCCCGTGTAGTGACATAGACGCCCAAACCGCTGATCGCGTGTCCGATGAAGGAAGACATATACTATGAACGCATACTATCTAAGGATGAGCGGTAAAAAGACTAACTTTGGATTGATGATAACTACGGCTCTATTGTTTCCAAGATTCGTGTCTTCCGTTTCAGAATGGATAGTCACCACATTAACAACAGATGTACCAAGCGCAATTGTGTTTAGGAATTTGCCTGTCAGCGTAATGTACCCACCCTCACCAGGCGCCAGATCAGCAACATCCCATACATAATATGGAAAACTAAGTACGTTCGTGATTTCTGCACCAGCATTCGTAACCTGTTGGATTGTAATAGAGCTGGGCACATAGTCGGTTATAACCACGCCTGTCATAACCACATCACCAACATTCTCGAACATCAAAGTATAGGTGACGACATTGTTGGCATCATAGAGATCACTGTATTGCACGGCTTTGCGGATAGCCATGTCCTGCGGTCTGACACCTAAAGCCCAAAGCTCAGAACCGGAGCCATCATCGGCTCCAAAAAAGAGTTTGTCATACGCCAAAAACAATCCACTGGGAAACGATCCAGTTGGCCCAGGGTAAATATCTGCCTCGAGATTGGTACCAGCTGCGGTTCCATCTGTAGACCAAAGCTCCTGACCTAGACTTAACGTCTTGGCAGTAAAATACAATCTATCCCCAAGAATAGCCAACGAGTAAGGTTCAGAGCCAAACTCATCCTCCCCAATATCCTTGACCATCAAAGTTCCTGAGGATGTACCATTTGTTTTCCATAGCTCTATACCGTGGACTCCATCTGTTGCACGAAAGTAGAGTTCATGGTTGAACACAAGCAAGGAAACAAAGTTCAATGAAAAAGGAGAGTGCCCGCTACCTTCACCTGGATACATGTCTTTCACCAATACTGTACCAGAAGACGTGCCGTCAGTTCGCCACAATTCACGGCCATAATTTTGATGATCAGCAAAGAAGTAAAATTGGCCTGCATAGTTCATGAAATCACTCGGATATGAATTGGATGCTCCCGGATTGATGTCCTTCATCAATTCCGTGACAACGCCATCTGTTTTCCATAGCTCGAACCCATAGATTTTGTCATCCGCTCCGAAATAAAGCCACCCTCCCAGCTGAAAAAACGGGTATGGTGGTATTGAAGGTGTTTCAGCGTCGGGATAAATATTGGCTACCATAGCAGTTCCAGCCGCTGTACCATCGCTACGCCATAACTCATACCCATGAACGCCATCATCTGCGCTAAAGTAAACCTGAGTATTAAAGACAAAGAGGTTTAGCGGGTTACCATCTCCGCTTGGATTGATGTCCTTGACCATGAAAGTGCCATTCTCAGTGCCATCGCTACGCCACAACTCGTAACCATGAACACCGTCGTTGGCCACAAAATAGAGAATACCTTCCACAACAGCGGATTCTGCAGGCCAATATTTCACACTACTACCGGGGCCAGGGTTAATATCTTTTACGAGTACCGTCCCCTCTGTCGTACCGTCAGTCTTCCACAATTCGCGCCCCTGATCCGTAGTGGCAAGCAAGAAATATTGACTACCAACACCAGAGAGCCAAACCGAACCAGAACTACTTTCGCCTGGATAGATATCCTTGAGCAACTCTGTGCCCGAGCTTGTCCCATCACTGATCCAAACCTCGCTGCCATACATAGAATCAGAAGCACTAAAAAGTAACTTACCCTCAAGCAAGACAAAACCCAGGGGATGAGATATATCTTTGACCAAATATACGCTAGGTTCTACTACAGCCACCTTTGCGAACACATTCACGGTGAGAAATAGACACAACGCCGATAACAAAACAACGTAAATCAGACTTTTCTTCATGGTTACCCTCCTGGTTTGCCGGACTTTGAAATGCGTTACTTCCATGTAAATATGGCTGAATGCTTCTTGCAGACTGAGAACGAAATGATCCGCGTTATAGCCAACTGTCAAAAATATGCTCTTATGACTGTCGCCACCTCCTCAAGCCATAACTGCCGCTCTTCAACGGTGCTGGTGACGATCACGCGATACATCTTCCGGTAAAACACCGGGACGCCGCACAAATCGAAGATGCAGTTCTTCCACAGCAATTGCAACGGGTCGCCGAAGACCTCGTTCTCGCGCTGTTCCGGCGTGTTGGCCGTGTTGAACACCAGTGCCGCCTGCGCCTTGAGCAGACCGACCGGCACACCCTCCCCGCTGTCGCCTTCCAGAAATTCGTAGGCCACGCCAGGCCGGATCACGCGATCCACCCATCCCTTGAGAATCGCGGGCGGCTGCCCCCACCAATTCGGATGCACGATCACGATGCCATCCGCCGCCGTAATCTCGTCGCAGTGCTGCTGAATGTCCGGCGGAAGCGCCGCGCCTTTGGGAATTTCCCCGTGCGGCAACAGTGGATCGAAGCCCTCCGCGTACAAATCGTGAAACCAGACCGTGTGCCCGCCCTCGCGCAGCGCCCGCACCGCCGTCTCCGCGATCGCGTGGTTGAAACTGCCAGGTTGTGGATGCCCGAGTATCACCGAAATGTTCATAATCCTCGCTCCGATGTGAGATAGCGATCAGCAATCAGCTTTCAGCCATCAGCCCTGTTGAAAAGCTGAAAGCTATCCGCCGACGGTTGGCAGCTCTGCCCCACCAACACCGCATTCAGCAACTCAATCGCCATCCGCGATTCCAGCGTCACGCCCGCGCGGACACCGACGCAGGGGTCGTGGCGGCCTTTCTTGAGCGCAAAATCGATCTCCGTGAGGTCCTGGCGCACCGACAGTTGCGGTTTCTGGATCGAGGCCGTCGGCTTGAAGGCAACGCGGCACACTAACGGCATCCCCGTGGTGATCCCGCCGAGCAAGCCGCCGTGGTGATTGCCCTGGTAGCCCGTCGCACGGATCGGGTCGTTGTTCTCGCTGCCGCGCCGCGTGACCACGTCGAAGCCAGAGCCGATCTCGATGCCCTGTGCCGCGTGCAGCCCGCCGAGCGCGCCCATCAACCGCAGTTTGAGGCTGTCGTAGAGCGGCGCGCCCGCCAACGCCGGGACATTCACCGCGACGACCTCCACCACCGCGCCGATAGAATCGCCGCCGGCGCGCGCGGCTTCGATCAGCGCGGCGGCTTCGCGGGCGAAATCGGCGTCCAGCGTGGGCAGTTCGGCAGCAGCAAGTTTGGCCTCAAGCTGGTGCAGGTCATCCGCCGGAACGGGATGCGCCTGGGTGTGCTGCAAGACCAGCCGTTCAACCGCCTCCGCCAGAGTGACGGACGCCTTAAGTGTCCCCACCTGCACCAGCGACGAAAGGAACACCGTCCCGAAATGCCGTTCAAGGTAC
>DAIUDK010000100.1:0-21099 GCA_036845725.1 Chloroflexota bacterium | reverse complement strand
TTTTGGAGCTCCAAAAACAGTGGCTGGGCTGACCACGATTCCCTGTGGGGCTACCTATCAATCTTCTTTCAAACATCACACCAAATTCGCTATATGCGTTTATTGGCATGTAATATACCCGGTTTCCCTTCTGATACAAATTTGCCGGTCGCGGTGAGCGATTCTTCTTGCCTTGCCCCTATTTAGGTCAGAATAACCTCTCCCGCCGTGCCGTCCACCGTGATCGTTTGCCCGCTGCGGATGCGACGGGTGGCTGCGCCGGTACCGAGCACCGCCGGGATGCCGTACTCGCGGGCGACGATGCTGCCGTGGCTGAACGGCCCACCCACATCGGTGACGATAGCGGCGGCCATCGCAAAGAGCGGCGTCCACGCCGGCGTGGTGATCGCCGCCACCAGGATGTCCCCCGGCTGCATCTGGTCGAAATCTTCCGGGCCGCGCAGCACGCGCGCCGTCCCAACAGCACGCCCCGGGCTGGCCCCCGCGCCTTTGATGACCGCGCCGGTTTCGCCGCCGGTGCGCGCCGGCCCGATTTTTGCGATGCGCTTCATCCATCGGCTGTCTTGCGGCAACCCCACCGGGGGCATCGCTTGTTTTTTGGCCTGCCATACGGCTTTGCGTTGCAAGATCGCCTCGGTCATAGGGTTCAGGGTCTCGCCCCGGTCAAGCGCGGCGGCGGCTTGCACGGCTTCGGGCTCGTACAGCCAGTAGACATCGTCGGCCTGCGCGAGCATCCCGGCCTCGACCAAACGCCGCCCCAGTTCGCCCAACATCTGGCGCAGCAGGGGATATCCCAGTCCCAAATCGGCCAGGCTATCCTCGCGCATGGGGCCGTAGCGGTGCGCCCAACCCAGCAGCTTGCGGAACCATTTCAGGCGCAGCCCCCGCAACCGTCCAGAGACAGTCTGGACTGCTTCGTCGCGCCGGGCTGACAACGCCTGTTGGCGCTGGTAGGGGCTGGTTCCCTGGTCCTTGAGATACATTTTGACCGTTTCGAGCAGCGGAGCAGGGTCGTCCGCCGGCGTCGGCTTGGCAAAATCGAGGTCGTAAGTAGTGTGCCCATACTGTACCAGGTGTTCACGGAAACGATGCTGCCATTCACCCCAATCATTCTCAGCAAGACCCGATGGGATGCCTTCTTCGGTCAGTTGCGCGACCAACTGCGCAGTCGGCGTGTGTGCGACGTAATCGGCCAGCACCGGACGCTCCCGACACACCTGCGCTACATCGTAGAGCGATTTTTCGGCCAGGATGGGCAGGCTGTCGAGGCCCAGCAAGAAGGTCAGCGCCGGGGGATCGGTGCGCCGCTTGATCAATTTTTCGTAGAAAGCCGCGAACCCCATTTCCGCGCCCATCGCCACGCCGATGATGCCCGATTGCAGAATAGTGTAGGTGTTGACGGCTTCGGCCAGCAGTTCGCGGGTGGCAGTTAAGAGATCGGCGGCAGGCAGTTCGCGCGGTGGGCGGCTTTTCCAGCGTTCGATGACGGCCACGTAGTGCGGATGCGCCTCGTCCCGCCAGCGCGATTCGGTGTGCAGCAGGATACGCCAGACTGAAGGCCGCAGGAAGCCAAGCATCCGCCACAAGAATTTGAAGGTGATATGCATCTGAAAGTAGGCATAGTCATTGACTGTCACATAGATTTCGTCCGGTATGCCCCACCTCAAGATGTCGTTAAACAGGTACGCTGTTCCAGCATTGATCACCCGCCGGCCCAGCGTGCCGAACAAGGGCGTCAGTGGATCGGGTAGTTGCTCGATGATGCTGGAGCGAAATCCTATGGCTTTGGGATTGGGCAAAGTCCACTCGGTCGGCGGCTGGAAGGAAGGCGCAGGTGGTTCTGGCGGCAGCGCCGTGATGGGCCGCGCTTGGAGGATGAAAAACCTTCCCTCACCCCCGGCCCCTCTCCCAGAGGGAGAGGGGAGTGTAAACGCCCATTCGATGTCCATGGGCATTCCGTACAGGTTCTCGATCTGTACGCCCAGCCGCGCAAGTTCTGCGGCTTGCGCGTCATCCAGCACGGGGGCGCGGCGCAGGTTCTCCGGCGTTGGCTGTTCCGCCGTGCCGCCTGCTACACGCTCGGTCATCACCTGCTTGTCGGCGGTATCGCGCGTGGTCACTTGCCCGGTTGCTTTGTCCAGCGTCAGCATATCCGGCGTCACCGTCCCGCCGACCACCGATTCGCCCAACCCCCAGGCGGCGCTGATCATCACCTGGTCGCGCCGCCCGGTGAAGGGATTGGCGGTGAACATGACCCCTGCCGCTTCCGCCGGTACGAGCTGCTGGACGGCGACCGCTAGGCTCACCGTCTCCTGGTCAATGCCGTGCTGCATCCGGTAGCCGATGGCTCGCGCCGTCCACAGGCTGGCCCAGCAGCGTTGGACAGCGTCCAGCACGGACTCAATCCCCTGCACGTTGAGGTAGGTTTCCTGTTGACCGGCGAAGGAGAGGTCGGGGAGGTCTTCGGCGGTGGCGGAGGAGCGGACGGCAACGGGGAGAGAGGGAGTAGGGAGTAAGGAGTAGGAAGTAGGGAGGGAGAGGTAGGCGCTACGGATGGCGTCGGTGATGGCTGGAGAGGCGGCAGCCTGGGCAAAGAGGGTGCGGATTTGGGTCGAGGCGGTTTCCAGGGTGGCGGGTTGGGAGGGATCGGCGGTCTGCAAGGCGGCCTGGATGCGCGATTGCAGGTCGTTTTCCGTAACGAATTGCTGGTAGGCGGTGGTGGTCACGTGAAATCCAGCGGGGACGGGCAGCCCTGCAGCGGCCAACCGGGCCAGCGAAGCGCCCTTGCCGCCGGCCAGCGCCAGCGTTGCCTGTGGATCAGATAGGGACAATACATAGGGTGTATTCATCGGGTTACCCTTTTAAATAGCCTCAACGGATTCAACGGAGGAAGAAACGATAACCCTGTCCAATCTGCCGACGAAACTTATACCATCGGCAGCAAACTCCGTTAATGAGGATTCTCCAGCCGATAGTGCAAGATCGCCATCCCCTTGCCAAACAGCGGAACCAGGTGGAACAACTTTTGGAGTTTCTCCAGCCGGGGGATGGACTCCTGGATAGACGTATAGTACCACGAATCCAACAGCTGGACACCGGGCGCCCAGGTTTCCAGCGTGTCATAATGGCGCAGCGACCAGCGCATCCGAAAGTCGGCTTTCTTCAGCGCCAGAGCGAGATTTTGCAGCCATACAACCAGCGGCGAAGCCACGTCGAAGACCAGTTCCGCGCCGGAGAAGCGCTCGCGCAGCGCTAGCACCAGCCGGCGCATCTCGGCGTCGGGGAAGTACATAAAGACGCCCTCGGCGATGAAGAGGAACGGTTTGCCGGGGTGAACGTCCACGATGTCCAGCCATGCCAGATCCAGCGCGGACGACGCGATCATCCTGTAACGTTCCATCTCATCCAGCAGCTTGCGGCGTAATTCGATGACCGGCGGCAAGTCGAGGTCGTACCACGTCACCTGGCCGTTGTCCACGCGGTCGAAGCGGGTGTCCAGCCCACAGCCGATATGGACGACGACGCCATCGGGATGCGCCACCAGGAACGCCTGCGCGAAGCGGTCGAACTGGCGCAGGCGCACGCAGGACGCGGCTTGGTCGTCCTCGCCCATTTGGGAGCGCACAAAGTCGTAGTCTATCCGGGCGACCAACTCTTCGGCGCGTGGGTCGTGGATCAGCGCATCGGGCCGACGGCTTTCTACTGCGTGCGAGTAGAGCGTTGCCAGCATCGTTTCTGAGACGGCGCTCAGCGCTTCGGGTGGAATTTTGTCAGTCATTGGAGAGCCTCCTTCCCGAAAATAGGGAATCAGAAGAATTTGACTAAATCAGCCGTAGAAATCCGTCCGCTATAGCGCCGCAATTTTTCTGCTGCGAAAGGTCGCCCGTGGGCGGGATAGACGACCCGCCCGCCGGCGTCTAGCAACTTCTGCCAACTTTGGTACGCGGCTTCCATATCGGTCATAAACAGGGTGCAACACTTGAGTCCGGCCCACAGCAGGAAACTTGAGGCGGCGTCGCCACAAAAAACCTCACCGGAGCGCAGCACGACAGAAAGATGGTCTATGCTGTGCCCTGGAGTATACAAGAGAACGCCTTCGATGCCAATGGACGATAACCATTCGCTATCATCCCCACCGATCAGTTTATCCTGTTCGCGCAAGGTAAGGGGCGGGAAGGTCAGGGTCCAGTTTGGGTCCAGGCGCATCTTTATATCGGCGACGATGCGCACAAACTGGTTGACATATCCGCCGCCACGGCTCTTGTCGTTTTGGCCGGTGCGCAAGAGCGCGTTGGCCTGCTCGTGGGCTACGATGATCAGGTCTGCATCACAGGTGATGTTGTTGAGAAACCCCGCGTGGTCATCGTGATGATGCGTTAGAAGTAAATAACGCACCTCGCGTAATTCAATGCCTGCTCGCGCAAGGCCCTTACGATACCGGGCGTAATCGTGCGGATAGCCGGTATCAATTTGAAGATAGCCCCCGTGACAGGGGAGCAAGTACACTTGGGTGACACTTAACGGAATGACAATAGGATTCATCGTGACGTTACTCCTGGGCGTTCATCGAATTTCGAGTTGGTTCTTGCGCACCAGCACCACGATCCAGTCGTAGGTGTCGTCCGGCGCCAGCGCGTCAACAATGTGTACAGGCGTGGTGGTGCGTGCGTCGGTTGCGGCCTCTTCCAGTACGATGCCGTAAACACACAGGTCGGCCAGGCGGCGTCCCCGCGCCAGGATGGAAACGTCGTGGCCGGCTTCTTGACAGCGAGCTGCGTAGAGCTGCCTAAAACTCCCGCGCCATAGAATAGAATTTTCATTTGCACACTCCTGTGCTCAAAATAAACATAGCCTTCATACAAACGACGCTATCCGCGATGGTTTTCCCTTGATCTCATCCATCAGATCGTGCGCCGCGTAAGGAATATCCCACTGTCGCTTCTTCAGCTCTGCCTGTAGCAATGCCGTAAAGAGTCCGTTTCCATCTACCAAGCCTTGCTGGATAATCTCGTTCATCTCATCTACCGTCACTGAGGCGACGTTGATGTTGGCGGTCAAATCAAACGATTTCCGAAGATCCAGAGTCTTGCCGATGCCGCAGGTGGGCGAACCGTCTATGCCCACAATTCCCATCACTGCAAAGCCTGAGTTGAGGTAATCGTCCACCTGATCTGCCACCGCTTTTGCCAGCCGGCGGTAGAGGAACCGGCTGTATCCCACAAATAGCGGCAGCGTGAGGCCGCGAAAGCGATAGATTAACTGCCCCTTTGCTCCATAGGAAAGGAGCAGCCATCTTTTAAGCACGCCGCCCCAGGCATGTTGCTCTGGACAGGGCATTTGGACGATGCCCCAACCGTGGTCGAGGCATTGGTCAACGATTTCTCTGACGCGACCACCTCGGCACGCGCCGCCCAGATAGCGGGTGTTTTCGTTCAAGATGCAATGGGACAGGAATACCACCTGTTAACTGCGGCTATCTTTAAGGTGTTGTTTCAAAATGGCAGGTTTGTCCATTTGGCCTCTCACTCTGGTTTTTCGCTCAAAATCTCAACGGTTCCGCTCCCGCCATCCACGCGGACGCGGTCGCCGGTTTTGAGCAGCATGGTGGCATTGCCGCAGCCGACCACCGCCGGGATGCCCAGCTCGCGCGCCACAATCGCGGCATGGGAGAGCGGCGCGCCTACATCGGTGACGATGGCGGCCAGGCGTGGGAAGAGCGGTGTCCAGCCGACGTTGGTGATGGTGGTGACAAGAATCTCACCGGGTTGGATCTGGTCTCCTTCCTCCATACTGTCTATGCGGCGCACGATTCCCTCTACACAGCCTACCGCGCCCGCAAAGCCTGTGATCGTGCCGGAGAAGGCAGCCGCTTTTGTCTGCCGCGCGTCGTAAAAATCACCGCGCCGGTTTGGATCTGCCGCCCACTGGAACGGATCAAAGCGTCCAATGATGAGCGCCGGGTAGGGCGGCAAGGCGCAATAGCGCTGGTACATGTCCCGCCGAGCGGGGATGGAGGCGACAGACAGCCTGTCGCCCCCCAGCAGCGCCGCCATTTCATCCAGTGACAGGAAAAAGATTCCGTCGCCTAGCCCGGTCACTTTGCCCACCTGCAAAAGGAACTGGCGAACGAGCCGCGCAAGGCGCGTAACCTCAGAACGCACCGCCTCACGGTTTTTTGCCGCGGCTATCACGGTATCCCGCGCGCGGCAGGTAGTTTTGAACTTGGCGGGGAAACGCATTTCAAAGCGCTGCCAGGCCGCTGCATATTCGGCCCGCTGCTTTGCCAGGAGTGCATCCACATCCATGGGCGATTGGGTGAAATCGGCGAGCCGCTTCTCGAACCCATCGGGGGTATCGTTTAAATCGGAAGCGAACAACTCCATTTCGTGCACGCCACGATGTCCATACCGTTCCAGGTATTGCTCGCGGCTCATCTCACCCTTCTGCACCTTTCCCAGACCCTCCAGTGGGCCAAGACTTGCCAAACCGCCAGAGCCGCCGGAAAGGTTGGATAAGAGCACATTGGCCTCGGCCTCACCGACCAGCGCGCTCAAGTCCAGGCGCAGTTTGGTGGCAGGGTCGGCCAGGGTCATGGTTATGCTGCGCAACATCCGGCAGGCGTGGACAACGGCCGGCCGGATCGCCGTCATCCACAATGATCGCAGACATGGAGCATCGGCGCAGTTCTGAATTTGCGCACGCATGGTTCGGCACCATCCTGGCGTTACATCCAGAAATTCCGGCAGCTGTTTGAGATCGCGGCGGGCATCCTGTCGAACTTTGAACATGGCCGGCAGCCCTTTCCAGAGTATCGGCAGGGGCGAAAATGGGATCAGGGGAATGTCCATCTCGGCAGGAGCAGAACCCACCATGTCGCCCTGCATCTCTTTACGCACATCTCTGCCCAGGACGCGATAGATTGACAAAAGCAGGCCCAGGTTGAGATAGGGGCGACCGCAGATATTCCCGCACATGGGATGATTACCGGGGAATTCAAAAGGACTGACCTCGAAGTGATAAATCCACCACAGCGACCAGGTGCTGGGAGTCATCACATCCGGCACAGCCTCGTTCACATTGACATTGGACCACAGATATTCACCCGTCAGGCTGTCGTTCCATTCGCCTGTGACGGGATTGTAGCCGAATTTAGGAAATACCCGGACCATTTTGTTCCTCCTTTCCGACCTGATTATTGAGTCAAAATCTCAACGGTTCCGCTCCCACCATCCACGCGGACGCGGTCGCCGGTTTTGAGCAGCATGGTGGCGTTGCCGCAGCCGACCACCGCCGGGATGCCCAGCTCGCGCGCCACAATGGCGGCATGCGAGAGCGGCGCACCCACATCGGTGACAATCGCTGCCAGGCGTGGGAAGAGTGGCGTCCAGCCAACGTTGGTGATGGTGGTGACGAGAATCTCGCCTGGCTGAAGCTGGTTGC
Source organism: Chloroflexota bacterium (assembly GCA_036845725.1). Lineage (GTDB taxonomy): Bacteria > Chloroflexota > Anaerolineae > B4-G1 > SLSP01 > DSWT01. Next base: position 13,659 of record DAIUDK010000100.1, on the reverse strand, counting down.
CATCTTCCACACGGTCAATGCGACGCACGACACCCTCCACGCAGCCCACCGCTCCGGCAATGCCTTTGATGGTGGAAGAGAGGACGGTGGCTCCGGTCTGCCGCGCGTCATAGAAATCGCTGCGCCGGTTGGGGTCGGCGGCCCATTTGAATGGGTCAAAACGTCCATAGATGATCGCCGGGTAGGGCGGCAGGGCGCAGTAGCGCTGGTGCATGGCGCACCGGATAGGAATGGCGCCGAGAGACGATTGATCGCCAGCTAGAAGGGTCGTCATTTCATCCAGCGTCAGGAAAAAGATGTCCTCACCTATGCCCGTCACGTTGCCCACCTGCAACAGGAACTGGCGGATGAGCCGCGACAGGCGGATAGACTCAGAGCGGATTGCTTCACGGTTTTTCGCTGCTGCCGCAACCATATCCAGTCTATGGCGAAAGGCTTTGTATTTATTCGGGAAACGCGCCTCAAAACGTTGCCAGGCCGTGGTGAACTCGGCGCGCTGTTTCACGAGGAGTGCGTCCACATCTATGTCTGATCGGGTGAACTCGGCAAGCTTTTTATCCAGCCATTCGGGATCATCGCTTGGGACCGGGGCAGACAGTTCCGTTTCGTGCGTACCGCGATGTCCGTACCGTTCCATGTACTCGGCGCGACTCATCCTGCCATCCTTCACTTTTGCCAATCCAATCAGCGGGCCCAGACTTTCCAAATCCCCCGAGGCGCCGGAAAGGTTGGATAAGAGCGTATTGGTTTCAGCTTCACCGACCAGAGTCGTTAGGTCCAGGCTTAGTTTGGTTGCAGGGCCAGATAAATCGAGGGTCATGCTGCGCAGCATGCGGAAGTCGCGAAGTTTGGCGGGCAGGATGGATTCGGTCCATAGGGCAAGCAACCCTGCCGTGCCTGAACATTGCTGAATGCGAGGGCGCATCATTCGACACCAATCCGGGAGAAAAGTTAAGTAATCCAGAAGCTGTCTACGATCGCGCCGGGCATGCCGCCAGTCTGTGATTATTCCGGGCATCCCATTCCAGGCCACAGCCAGAGGTGAAAATGGAATAAGCGGAATATCTAGTTCGACGGGCGTGGACACAAGCAAGTCCCCTAACCTTTTTTTTCGTGCATCCATGCCGATGGCGTGATAAAGCGATAAAATCAAGCTCAGGTTGAAATACGGTCGCCCACAGATATGTCCACAAGAGGGATGATCTCCAGGAAATTGGATCGGGCCAATGATGTAAAAGTAAATCCACCACAATGACCAGGTGCTGGGTGTCATCACATCCGGTATCGCTTCACTGAGGTTGATGTTGGACCAGCAATAATCCCCTTTCAGGCTGTCATTCCATTCACCCGTGATTGGGTTGTAGCCGAATTTCGGAAATATGCTCGTCATTATTGCCTCCGTATGACTTTATACCTTTAACGTCACGGTACCCGCGTTGCCATCTACCATGATCATCTGCCCGGTACAAATACGGCGCGTGGCCACACCGGTACCCATCACTGCAGGGATGCCGTATTCGCGCGCCACGATGGAACTGTGACTGAGTGGCCCGCCGATGTCAGTGACAACCGCCGAAGCCATAGCAAAGAGCGGCGTCCAGGCCGGGGTTGTTGTGACGGCGACAAGCACGCCGCCGGGGCGCATTTGCCCAAAATCCTCCGGACCGCGCAGAACACAGGCCGGGGCGGTGACTTTGCCCGCGCTGGTGCCTTTGCCTTTCAGGGTATTGGGTAGGGATTTCTTGGGCGCCATCATTTTGGATAACCAACTGCCCTCCGGCAGAACCGCAGGAGGAACTACCCTGCGCGCTCGCTGCCATTCTGCTTTGCGGGTCTCCACGTTTGCAGCGTGATTACTCAAAGGCTTGCCCGTTTCCAGAACTGCAACCAATGCATCCACATCCTTCGCTTCGAGCCAGTAGATATCTTCTGGCTCGGCGATTGCGCCGCCTGTTGTCAGGCGTTGCCCAAGTTCACGCAGCAGGCGTCGCAGTTGCGGGTAAGGCAGACCGATGTTCGCAATCGCGTTCTCTCGGTCAACCGCGTATTCCTGCGCCAGCCTGAGCAGTTTCTGAAATCCTTTCCTGTGCAGTGTCCCTACTCGTTGGCAGATAGCTTCCTCCGCCTGTTTGCTTTGCATTTCCTGCGCTTGTTGGCGAGTACATGGGTCATTTCCTTGCCCGGCAAGATAAACCTTCAATGTATCCAGCATCGGGATCGGAAAATCAGCCAGGACAGGACTCATAAAATCAATGTCGTAGGTGAAGTGGCCGAACTCAGCCAGGTGTGCCATGAAGCGGGTGGCGAATTCGCCGTCCAGTGGCGCGGGGACGGGATCAGATTGCAATTCAGCCCAGACTTGCTCTGCGGAAGCTCGTGCCAGGTAATCTGCCAACTCAGACCGGGTCTTTATCCATTGCGCCAGATCAAACAGTGATTTCTCTGCTCGCAGTGGCACGTTTTCCAAACCGAGCAGGAAGCTCGTCGCGGCAGGGTCTTCTTTGCGTTTGATGAGCGTGTTGTAAAACAGGCTGAATTCCATTTCGCTAAAGTTAGCTAGCGGGATCGGCCGGGCGACACACGCGGTAAGAAACTCGCCTGAGATTTCAAAAAGTTCGCGCGCGCCTGCCAATAGCTCAGGTGTTCCTACCTTATCCAGGTCCATTTGTTGCCACTTGCTCACAATCGTCGCGCATTTGGCTTGTGCTTCCAACGCCAATACCTTGCCGAATGCAAACATTTTTCCAGCAGTCCTGGCATGAAGCCACGCGTAATATGCCGCTCGATTTCCCTTGATGAAGCACAGATAGACATACCCATTGAGAACCTCAAAAACAGGCACGTCTTCCTCCCCAAGCCCCATGACCTCGGCATACACTCTCTTATAAGCTTTCGTGATAACCGACATTCCCAGCGTAGCAAACAGCGGCGATACCACATCGGGTAACAGGTCCATGGAACTACCGCGCATCAGGAGCGATTGGGGGTAGGAGCTTTTCCACTCCAGCGGCGGCTCCGGCAGCGCCGTGATGGGGCGTGATTGCACAATGTAGAAATTTCCATTCGCATGACACCACTCGATATCCTGTGGGCTGCCATAAAAATCTTCGATGCGACGCGCGATGCTCGCGAGTTCGACGACCTGTGTCTCTTTTAGGACCTGAGATTTGTGCCGCGTGTCGTCGAGCGGTTTCTCTTCCGTGCCGGACTCTGTCAACACTGTGATGACGGTCTTTTCTGTGACATCGAGCTTTTTGATTTTGCCCGTGGTTTTCTCCGCAATGATCGTGTCGGGCGAGACCAATCCGCCAACGATGGCTTCACCGAGGCCCCAGGCAGCATTGATGACCATCTCATCGCGTCGGCCATTGATCGGGTTGACGGTGAAGAGAATCCCCGCGGCTTCTGCATTCACCATCTCCTGCACAACGACCGCCAGCGTGACCGTGCTCTGGTCAATGTTGTTTTTGATTCGATAGGCAATGGCCCGCGCCGTCCACAACGAGGCCCAGCAGCGCTTGACGGCATCGAGCACCGCCTCGCCACCGCGAATGTTGAGATACGTCTCCTGCTGCCCGGCAAACGACATCTCCGGCAAATCTTCCGCCGTCGCCGATGAACGCACGGCGACGGGTACATCACCCTCGCCAAGCCCGGCATACGCCTGTCGGATCGCCTCGGCAATGTCATCCGGCATCGCATGCTGCGCAAAGAGCTTGCCGATTTGGCTGGATGCCTCTTCGAGCGTTGCCGGCTGATCGGAAGTGGCAGTAGAGACCGCCGCCAGAATCTGCTCTTGCAGCCCATACTCCGCCACGAAGCGGCAATAGGCTGCCGTGGTGATGTGAAAACCAGGCGGCACAGGCAGGCCGGCCGCCGCCAGGCGTGCCAGCGAAGCGCCTTTCCCTCCCACCTGCGACAGTCTGGCCGAAGCATCGGCGAGAGATAAGATAAAATCAGCTTTCACTCGCATAAAACCCTCTTTTCCGCCCGTAATGCCATGCACAGAATGTTCCACAAGGTGAACGCCAACAGCTATACTGGTTCCTTATCAAATGGAGCCGGCGACAGCCAGGCCCGCCAGGAAGACCAACAGTGCAGCCCACAGGCTGACCGGCCCGAACATCCCCGTCTGCTTGCGATACTCGGCATACTCCGCCGGGAAGCGCCGGCCGATGTCAAAGAGTTCTTCGATGATCGCCTCCGCCGCGTTCACCAGCCAAACGATTGGGACCATCAGCAATCCGTCCCAAGTGCCGAGCGCGAGCGCCAGTCCGAAGGAAACCGAGACGATCCCGGTGTAAATCGGGTGCCGGGCAAAGCTATAGATGCCAGTGGTCAGCAGCCCTTCCCTCACGTTTTCCCCGCCGACGGTTTTCCGCCGCCGGACGGAGACGACGAAAATGACCACCCCAAAGAGGATCAGCGCCACACCGGCGATCAAGAATCCGGCCCGTACTCCGGCGTTCCCGAGGAAGCGCGGCGCGGTGAACACCGCCGGATCGGAGGGCAGTCCGGCCAGGCAATAGCAGGCCAGGTTGTAGAAGATCACTCCGAGAAGATTGATGGGCCGGTTCTCAAGCACGGCTTCGCTCTCCTGGCGGCGCCGCATAAAGTATGCAAATGCCCCGAGGGGAAGAACCAACAACGCGAGCAGAATAAAGCGTACAGTCCACATGTTTTCCTCCTATGAGTCTGTCTTCTGACGGACCGGAATCTCCTTCTCCGTGTCCTGGATGAATTCCTCCAATATCAATTCAAACTCCGCCGCCTTCGACCACATGCACAAATGGGTGTCTCCCGGAATCACCGCCAACCGCCCGTTCGGAAGAAGGTCCACCCATCGCCGCGAGGAATATTCCCGAACGACCGGCGACGAATGGATGTTGAGGACTGGCATCGTCAACCGGCGATCCGGCAGCAGATACCCGTCGTACAAAGGCACTACACCGTTTCTCAGACTCGCCGAAGCATCCGGATTCCGACCCCAGAGATTCGCCACGATGTATCCATCCGGCGCCGCTCCAAGCAGCAGCCAACGCACCACCTCCCCTACCAATGGACCGGGAATGGGAAACTGGAGGATCCTTGCCAGCCGACGCATCCAAACGGGGATCGGATTCTCGACGCCGAGGCAGGTGGCCGAGATCGATTTCACTCGCTGCGGTTCCCGGAACGCCATCGCCATCGCGGCCAAGGCGCCTTCATTCAACCCGCAAAAATGCGCCTCGGAAATTCCCAGTGCGTCCAGCAACCGCGAAAGTTCCCGCGCTCGATCCTCCACGGAAACCGGCCGGTCCGGCGGATCCACCCGCCGGTAGGTGACCACCCGGCGGTTTGTTCCAAACCGCTGCAGGTTGTGTACGTGCGCGGTTTCGAACATCGGCACCACCGGCACAAACACCAGCGGGGTGCCTGCGCCTCCGTTGTCGTACACGCGCGCCGTCCAATCGTCCGAGACTCGAACACTTTGGAACCTCGCCTCCAGCCATTGAGCATTGTCACCCAAACGTCGCAGTGACGCTCGGCGGTCCATCAAACTCGTAATTTCTCGTTTCCCCAATAATTCCAAGTCTGCCATCCGCTTTACCCGATGATCCTTTCCAATTCTATGATTTCCTCCAACGGCTTGCCGGGAATCGTCCTCAATTCTCCTTGGAGATCCGCCGGTAAAAACCCTCCATAAAACCGATGATGTCACCCGCGTGCCGGTAATGAAACATGTGACCGCCTCCGGCGACGGTATGTAATCCGAAGCAACGGGGAAGGCGGTCATGAAGGTAGACCATGTCCTCCATGGGAACCACCGCATCATCCGTCCGGTTGATCAGCAGCACGGGGCATCGGATTGCGCACAGGCTTTCCCGGAGGTCGTGCTCCTGTGTGATGTGGTTGAGGGAGTATTTCAGGTGCAACCCCAGCGGCTTGAACTTCCCGAAGGCATAGCGGTGCAGCGCATAATCCTCCGTACCCCGTTTTGCCAGGAACGTCAAAAACAGCGGAAGCACGATGGCATCCGGCAATAGCGGGGCAAGCTTGTCGCTGAGGACCGCAATCGGCCCGCGCAATTTCGGATAGAAGGCGGCGACGTTCATCAATACTATGGATCGGACCCGCTCCGGGTACATCAAGGCAAAATGCAACGAGGCGACGGCTCCGGAGGAATGGCTGACAATGTCGCAGCGCGTGATCTCCAAGTGGTCCATCACGGCGAGCATATCCTTGGCCCGATCCCAGGCGTGCATATACTGGGAGGTGCTTTCGCGGCGTTCGTACGTTATGATCCGCCGGGTTTTCTCGAAATGACGGAGGATCGGTGTCCAAAACGGTTCCAGATATTTGGCGATCGGCGTCTGAAACAGAATCTGTCCGGCTCCACAATCCAGGATATTGGTCTGGAAACCGTTGATGTCAGCCTCCTTCCAAGCCTCGTAGATAAATCTGGAATCCTCGACAAATTTCCGAATCGCCGGATTGGATAAATCCTCACCCATAACTTCTATCTCCTTCTATCTATTCTCACAGTGTCGATTTTCGATCCGAGCGTTCTCGCGATTGGTGTTGGCCCATCATTAAACCGGCAATCCGGGGATGATACACCCGTGCACCTGCCGCTTGTCATCTCGGTAGGGCTGGCCGAGTTCCGGTTCCATGCAACGACTTCGCGGGCGTGAGCAAAGTGGATAGCATCAATATGTTTGCGGTTGGTGACCCGACCGCCTTGCCGTAGCATTGACCAACTGATGTCAATCCAGCGGTTGGTCCTCCATTTCGACCCAAGATTGATCTGAATAATCGCGCAACAACTTGCTCAGCATAGGGAACTCGGCCTGGGCGTGCTCATCCATGGCGCGGACGAATCCATCCGAGAAGTAGAGGCGCAGGAGCGGATCCAGGATGCTGCCGATTCCCTTGAAGCCGGCCAGGAGCGTGTGAGTGAGCATCACGCCGCCGTCCTCGTCGTCGGCTTGCAGGATGAGCCATGCGGTCAAGCGGACGAGCCGTTTGAACTGCCACACGATCTTTTTACCAGGTATGACTTGCGTCACAACGCCCTGCATTTTGATCCGGCGCTGACCGACGTACTCGTCCATATAGACGATGTTGCCGATGTCGCCGGGCCGGCGCTTGACGGTGTGGAACGCCAGGTGCGTGCCCGGCCACCATGCTTGATACCGCTGGTCGGTGCAGTTGAGCATAAAATCGAGGATCTCTGCGCTGCTGACGTCAGCAACACGCACTTTTGACTGGATCGCGATCATCGTTATGCCTCAGCAACAGGTTTGCGGAAGTTCAGCGTGTAATTCCACCAGTTCCCGTAGCGCTCTGCCAGTTCGAATCCGGCGGCGTTGGCCCAGGCAATGGTCGTCGCGCGGCGCGGATAGTCGGGATCGAGGAACTCCTCAGTGGTGAAGACGATGCCGCCCGGCTTGAGCACGCGATGCAGTTCACACAGCGCGCGCACGGGATCGGGGATTTCGGGCAGTACGGTGATCGGGCGAGCCTGCAGGGTAGAAATGCGATCAGCTTTCATTTGAATTTATATGGAGCCGGCAACAGCCAGGCCCACCAAGAAGACTAGCAACGTGGCCCACAGGATGACCGGTCCGAACATCCCCGTCTGCTTGCGATACTCGGCGTACTCCGCCGGGAAGCGCCGGCCGATGTCGAGGAGCTCCTCAATGACCGCCTCTGCCGCGTTCACCAGCCAAACGATCGGGACCATCAGCAACCCATCCCAAGTACCGAGCGTGAGCGCCAACCCGAAAGAAACCGAGATGATCCCGGTGTAGATCGGGTGTCGGGCGAAGCTGTAGATGCCGGTGGTCAACAGCCCTTCCTTCACGTTTTCCCCGCCGACGGTTTTCCGCCGCCGGACGGAGACGATGAATACGGCGACGCCGGCGACAATCAACACCAGACCCACGACGAGAAATCCTGTTCGCGTTCCAGCGTGGGTGAGAAAAGACGGCGCCGGGAACACCGCCGGATCGGATGGCAGCCCGGCCAGGGAATAGCAGGCCAGATTGTAGGCAATCACTCCAACCAGGTTGATCGCGCGGTTTTCCAACAGCGCCTCGCTATCCTCACGGCGCTTGAGAAAATATGCGAATGCGCTGATCGAAAGACCTAACGCCGCCAGCAGAATAAAACGTATAGTCCACATTTTTTTCCTCCTTTTCGACTATTGGCTAAAGATGTACCGCACGATCTGGAAAGCACCCAGGCGCGGCACTGGCTTGTCAAAGTGATACCACTTCATGGGCAAACAAAAGAGCATTCATCCTGCGGCCTCTCCAAGTTGGAAGTGAAAGACGCGCATTGGCTTGAGCAGGCGAAAGACGGGAGCCATCCAGCGAAAGGGATGCAGCCGCGGCTCAGGCCGGTCAAAGTATCCCCACTCGTCGAGCTGATGAATACCTTCGCCCCAGCCCTCAAGTTCCTGGCCGCGCCAGAAGCCCCAGCGCAAAAGGTCCCCAAGTACCAAGTTACCTATCCAGATCTGAAACGGCGTCCAACCGTCAAAGACCAGCTCTGCGCCCGGAAAATGATCGCACAGTATGAGCACTAACGACGTGATCTGCGCCTCTGTAAAGTACATAAAGACACCTTCGGCCAAAAACAGGCAGGGTGATCCCCGGCGCATCCCAACTGTCTCCAGCCAGGTATCTTCGAGCACCGAACAACCCAGCAGATGATAACGCTTCGCCTCATCACCAATCAGCTTCCGTCGGATCTCGATGACCTCCGGCAAATCCAGGTCATACCATTCCACTTGTCCGTTGTCCACCCGCTCAAAGCGTGAGTCGAGGCCGCAACCGATGTGCACCACCACCGCTTCCGGGTGACAGACGAGGAAATCCCGCGCGTAGCGATCCATTTCGCGGGCGAGCATGATCCGCAATACCCTGTTCATCCTGGCCATCGGGGTTTGCTTGAGCCAGTCAAAGTCATAGCGGGTGGATCCATCCGAGCTCAGCCGCTTGATCAGTTCCACCGCCTTTTCGTCTTTGATCATGGCATCTGGGCGCTGCGTTTCTATCGCCCGGTAGCAAAGCGGGATGAGCAGCGTTTCCGGCACGCCGCTCAAAATTTGAGTTTCGGACATGCCATCCTCCTTAGAGTTGGTAGCGAAAAATCCCTATCGCCTTGGCGAGAAACGGAATGAGACGTACTTGCCAGGCACGGCGTATGCGCGGCTCACGGTACTGGAAGGGGAACCGTTCATCAAGTAGGCGGATGCCGCCTGTCCTGAGCGAAGCCGAAGGGGTGCTCCATCGTTCGAGATCTTGAGGGTGTTTCAGGCCCCAGTGCAAGGGGGCACCAATTCCGGTACGGCTGACTCTGGAGTTGTGCCCCCAGCGCATGAACGGCGAAAAGGCATCAAAGACCAGTTCCGTGCGTTGCTCTGCAACGCCAGGGAAACGGTCGCACAGTGTCAACACCAGCGACTTGACCTGTGCTTCTTCAAAATACATGAAAACACCTTCGGCCAGGAAGAGGAAGGGGCGATTACCATGTGCGCTCACCGTTTCCAGCCAGGCGCTCTCAAGCACTGAGCAAGCCAGGAAATGGTGGTACGCCCCTTCGCCGCCGACCAGCTTTCGCCGGAGTTCGATGACCTCCGGCAAATCCAGGTCGTACCATTCCACCCGGCCATTGTCTGGCTGCTCAGAGCAAACGCGCTCGAAGCGCGTGTCGAGGCCGCAGCCGATGTGGACGACCACTGCATCCGGGTGGCGGGTCAGAAAATCCTGGGCGAAGCGGTCGAATTCGCGGCCTTTCAGGATCATAATGGCCCGGCTGAAATCATCGGTCAGAGCCAACGTCTTGCGCAAGGTTTCTTGATCCCACTGGCGGACCAGCGCTTCGGCTCTCTCATCTTTGACAAGCGCATCGGGGCGTTGTGATTCCATCGCCCTGATGTAGAGTGTAATGAGCAGGGTCTTTTCCACATCATTCAGGTCGGGTTTCGTGGTCTCGGACATATTTCTCTATTTCTTGCTCCGCGCCTTCTGCGCCCGCCTGGCGACCGGCTTGAGCACCATCTCGACGGTGATCTTGTCCGCCAGCCCCGGCGCAATCACCCTCAGCCAGACGGCCAACCAGCCAGGGCCCATCAGCACTTCGCGCTTGCGTTTGGCCGCGGCCTTGAGGGTGATGGCCGCGCACTGATCGGCGGTCATGGTTTTCTCGCTATAGATGGCGCGACCCTGCGGGCCTCTTGGCGCGCCGTCTTTGTCCATCAGCCGCTCGTGGAACTCGGTTGCCACCCAGTAGGGACAGATGATCGTTATGCTGACCCCGGCTCGAGCCAGTTCCATGCGCAGCGAATCGGAAAAGCCGTGCACGGCATACTTGCTGGCGATATAGTTGGTGTTGTAGGGCAGGGGAGATTTGCCACCCAGGCTGGAGATGTTGACGATGCGGCCTTGCGTTTGCTTCAGATATTTCACTGCATAGTAAGTGCAGTACACGGTTCCGTAGAAATTAACATCCATCACCCGTTTGAACACGGTGAGGTCGGGCAATTCTTCCAGCAGCCCGGTTGCGCCGATGCCCGCATTGTTGATCAGCACGTCCAGGCGACCAAACTCGGCCACAGCGCATTCGATCAAGGCCTTGCACTGGGTTTCGTCGGTGACGTCGGTGGGCACGGCGATGGCTTTGCCGCCGCGTTGGCGGCATTCCTCGGCCAGCGCAGCGAGGCGCTGCGCATCGCGGGCTGCCAGCGCGATCCACGCGCCTTGATCGGCCAGCCGCAGCGCTAGCGCCCGCCCAATCCCGGACGACGCGCCGGTAACGATGACGGCTTTGCCTTGATAGGGCTTGTCGCTCATAAGTCACGCATCCTTTCGCGCCTCTCCGAGGCGGTAGTGGTAAACCCGCATCACCCTGGCAAGCAGCGGAATGTGCCGCATCCAGCGAATGTGATCCAGCCGCGGCTCAGGTTCGTCAAAGTATCCCCACTCGTCAAGAAGACGAATGCCTTCGCCCCACTTTTCGAGTTCTTGACCGCGCCTGAGTCCCCAGTGATAGCGGACACCGAACTTGCTGATGGCCATGCGGAGGTTGTTGGCACGGATGAGGTAGGGCGAGAAGGCATCGAAGACCAGCTCCGCACCAGGGAAGTGATCGCGCAGCATCAACACCAGCGACTTGACCTGGGCTTCCTCGAAGTACATCAAGACGCCTTCGGCCAGAAAGAGAAAGGGACGCTGCCGATGCGCGCTGACCTTGTCCAGCCAGGCGCTATCGAACGCCGAGCCGGCCAGCAAGTGATAGTGTTCCTTTTCGTCGCCAATGAACTTCCGGGGCTGCTCGATGACCTCCGGCAAATCCAGGTCGTACCATTCGACTCTGCCGTTATCTACCCGTTCGAAGCGCGAATCGAGGCCGCAGCCGATGTGCACGACGGCTGCTTCCGGGTTGCGAGTCAGGAAATTCTGCACGTAGCGGTCGAATTCCCGGTTGCGCAGGATTACCCCCACCTTGTCATCCTCGTCCATCTTGACCTGTCTGATCCGGTCAAAGTCGTAGCTCATGTTTGTGACCAGCGCCACGGCTTTCTCGTCTTTGATCAGCGCGTCTGGACGCTGCGATTCCATTGCCCGGATGTAGAGCGTAATGAGCAGGGTGCTTTCCACATCGCTCAGGTCTTGATGAAAACTCTCCGACATGCCAGTCCCCTTATTCATTGAGAGAAATAAGCGTTATCGGGCATACGCCTCAATGATATTCACGGCGTTTGATACCCCGCCTTCATCTCGCAGCAGTGCGCCAAACGCCCGCGCCCGATTCTGCATCGAGCCGTTTTCCACCAGCTCTACAATCGCGTCCGAAAAGCGCTTTACCGTAAAATTCTTCCGGTGAATAGGACGAGGGCCGAGTCCCTGGCGGTATACCCGTTCTCCCCAGAATGGCTGGTCAATGCCGAAAGGCACAACCAGAGTCGGGAGTCCGGCGCGCAGCCCCGAGGCGGTAGAACCCGATCCACCGTGGTGGACGACAGCGCGCACCTTTTGAAACAGCCACTCGTGCGGGATAAAACCGGCTTTGAACAGGAACGGCGGGAGGTCGGCGTTTCCCAGGTTTCCCCAACCCGAAAACAGAACGGCGCGTATTCCTGTTCGAACAAGGCTTTGCACAATGACATCCAGCATTTCTTGAAATGAACCGCCCGTCATGCTGCCAAAGCCGATGTAGATCGGAGAGGAACCACTCTCCAAAAACCGCAAGAGGTCGTCTGCCGGTGTGTACTTCTCTCCCTCCAGGAACCAAAAACCGGTAATGTGGTGATAATCCTTCCACGACTTCGGTTTTGGGACTAGGTGGGAACTGAATGCATACAACGTTGGAACCGGCCTGCTGGATAGCACGGTAAGGAAAGTGATAGGGCGGAACCGGTTTCAAGCCCATTTCTTGCCGCCAACCGTTGAGATGCCGGGTAGTGAGCCGCGACCAGAAGTAATCCCCGGCGGCATAGGTAAAACGGTTATAAAGCCCACCCAACGGTAAGCGAGGGGCGGTCAAGGCCGGAAACTCGGTCGTCGGATCAAGCGGATAGATGAATGAACGGAAGCAAGGGATGTTCTTCTTCTCCGCGATATGATACGCCACGCTCCCCAAAAGGGAATAGACTATTGCATCGGCGTCTTCACATACCGCGCTCACATCGCGCAGGAATTGATCTTTTCCCGAAGCCAGGAGTCGGTCCAGGCTCCGAAAATACTCAAACGGTCCCACGCCCACGCCTACAAGCAACCGCATCATCTCTGACACATCGCCCGAGAGAGACCGGAAAGGTATGGAATGCTTCTCGACAAAATCTTTCCCGTTCGACAGCCCGGCGACGTTGGCCGCGTGCCCGCGCGCAATGAGCACCTTTGCCAGCGCAACGTAGGGCTGAATATCGCCATGAGAGCCAATGGTCAAAAGTGTAATGCGCATAGGTTATACCTCCCCCCCACGCTGCGCCTCAATGCGCTTGAGCAGCGACGGCAATGCCTCTTCGATCAACGAGAACATATCGTGCGCTTCCTGTAACCGGGCGCGCAGGCTGGAATCCTCGTCTTTGAGTAAAGCCAGCCCCTGCTCGGTCGTCTGGTGCAGCGAGGACATCACCCGCCAATACACCAGCATTAACGTCACCCACCCACCGGGCGGAAAGCGAAAGTAGACGCGGCGTGGGATGGGCGAAGGGACACGCTCGATCAATCCCATCTCGTTGAGAAGGCGTGTATTGGTACTGATGGAGCTTTTGCTGGCTTGCAATCGCTCGCAGAGATCGTCAATGGATTGTCCTGGCGGGTCGGCGACCAGCAGCACACCCAGAATGCGTCCCGCCATGCGCGGAATCCCCATCTGCTCAAAGTACAGGCTGATATCCTCCACGAAGTGCTTCTTCTCGTAATACCATTCTGGCATTGCCGCTTTTCCTTATCTTATGGTCAGGAGACAACGGCCCGGTTTGATCCGTTTACAATCCCTTTTACGTGTGCTCGATGAAAACTAGGCTTTGGGTGACAAGTCAAGTGTACCTTGGTCGTCCTATGCTCTCGCATTGCACGACGCAGCCACGCGGCAGAATCGGAAGTTGCACCGGTCGGCGCCCTGACTGAGTGTCTGCGTGCGTTCCCAGGAGATGCCAGGGAGATC
>DAIUDK010000099.1:0-21130 GCA_036845725.1 Chloroflexota bacterium | reverse complement strand
TAGCGGGGTGGGAGAGTAGGTCATTGCCAAGGAACTGTTTTCTTATGTGCGGTTTGCTCTCTTGACGGAAAAGCGAGAAGTGTTACACTGTTTCTTGATATTTTGATGGATGAGTGTAGTAGGGTTGAACGTGCATAGTAAACTTTGGTTTATGATTGTGCTTCTTTTCCTGGGACTTCTGACAGGCTGTCAAGGTATCGAGGTGGAAGGTGCGGGTCATGCTCCAGTGATTATGTCGCCTTCTGTAACCGAAGCACAAGTGATGCCTTCGTCAGAAGTACCGGTTACGCCGACAACAATGCCGCCTACGCCCTCTGCGACCCCTGAACCAACACCATTACCGTTACCTACGCCTACTCCTTTCTCCTGTTCCTACCTCCGTGGTCGTACCGAATCGACATCCTTGGTGAGTGGCACAATGCGCGAACAGGTGCGCTTTTTGGTGCATCTGCCACCATGTTACGACGACTATCCCGACAAAGCCTTTCCTGTGCTGTATATGCTTCACGGTTGGCCCCTGGATGAACGGCATTGGATCACGCTAGGGATTGATGAGTTGGCAGATGATTGGGTCAGTCGAGGTATCGCTGGACCGTTTATTGTGGTGTTGCCCGGCGTGGGGTCCGATGGCCTGTATGTGAACTCGAGCGGTGGAGCCTGGTCTTTCGAGGGAATGTTTGTGGATGAACTACTTCCACTAGTCGATCAGACTTACCGAACATGGCGCGATCCGGCTGCCCGTGCGATCGGGGGTATTTCACGGGGCGGCGTGTGGTCTTTGGAGATCGCGATGCGTCACCAAGACCTCTTTAGCATTGTAGGCGGCCACAGCCCGGCGCTGGCTCTAAACCGGCCTATGCCGCAATACGATCCTTTTTTGCTAGCAAAGGAGGGCACCACAGGGATGCGCATCTATTTGGATGCTGGGAGTCTGGACTGGGCCAGGGCCTCCACATTACAGTTTTATGATGTGTTGGTCGAGTATGGAGCCGATGTGATTTATCAGGTGCATGAAGGCGGGCACGTCGATGCCTTGTGGCGGGGCGGTCTGGTGGATTATATCGATTTTTACACGTTGACATGGCCCCATTCTTTTGATGACCTGCCGCTTTGGGAAGGACCGCCGCCGGTAGTCGATGCGCCGTAGTTGGCGCGCCGTAATGGCTATTGTGGAACGAAAACAAAAGGGAGAGCGACAAAGGCTCTCCCTTTTCCTTATTTATAACTGGGGTGCTTACTTCTGTCTCCAAAGACGCAGCAACGCCGCAACGTCATAGGTGGGTACCTTATCCTTTTGTGCAACCAGATCATTGAGTGCCTGCATCGCGTTGGCAATGTTTTTGTGACTCTTTTCGCCATCTATGGCGATTAACGCTTGCCACAGCAGTGAGAGAATAGCCATCAACGTGTCGAAGGAGGGATAACCCGCGGGTGTCTTGGACGGCGCAACCAGGTTGATATCAGCCTGTCTTGCGGGCAGCAAGGTGGGACTGGTGGTGACGGACATCGTGTGTGCGCCGCGTTCTTTGGCGGCGTTGAGCAAATGCCCGATTTCACTACCCGGACCTAGTCCTAAAGAAATTGCGACCAACAGGTCATCAGGCTCGACTGCGTGTAGCAAAATGGCTGCCTGTGCGTAGTCGGCGCGGACGGGATAGGTTTCTATCCCCAGGAGGCTCAGGTACGTACTCCACAGCACAGCCACGCCGTACCCTTCCGCAGCGCTGGTGACGAAAACTCGTGGGGCTGCATGGATGGTTTGTGCAGCCTGTGCGATCTGTGCAGCGTCTGCCTTCATATCCAGGGTCCGGTCGCTCAATTCGTCGATCAACGTGGTCACATGCGCAGTCAGACCATCGGTTTCGGCCGCGCCTTTTTGATAACGCAAGGCTAACTGTTGGTTGATATAACGTTTGATCTCCCGCGAAAGCTCACGATATCCAGAATAGCCCAGTTCCTGCGAGAAGCGTACAACGGTCGCCGGATCAACCCCAACGCGACGTGCCAGTTCTGTCGCCGTCAGGAAACCGACGTCAAGGGTGTTTTCGAGAATAAAATCCGCGAGGATGCGGAAACGTGGTGAGAGTTCTTCGTAGTTGTTTTGGATCTTGTCGCGAAACATTATGAACCTCCTTATTTATATGCTTATATGAAACTTTGCAAAGTTCTGAACTATCTTCAATGATACCATTGCGGGAAATGCGTGTCAATACTATTTTCTTTTTGGTAATTGTTTTGTAACGTTTTGTTAATGATCGGTTTAACCGCATAAAATAGTATAACAAAAGTAGGTAAAACCTCGTCATGGGGTTGCCTTTTGCCGTATCCGGTGTATCATAGCCAGGTTATGGACAGATATGTACGCATCGCACCCTCAATACTTTCCGCCGATTTTGCCAATCTTGGCGTGGCTGTTGAGATGGCGGAAGCTGCCGGCGCGGATGTTATCCATGTCGATGTGATGGATGGGCATTTTGTGCCGAATATGACGATTGGCCCGCCGGTGGTGGCTGCGTTGCGTAAGGTCGTGCGACTGCCTCTTGATGTCCATCTGATGGTCGAAGCTCCGGAACGTTGCGTGGAAGCCTTCGCGCGGGCCGGTGCGGATATCCTGACGGTGCATCCAGAAGCGACGGCGCATCTGCATCAGCTCTTGCGACAGATTCACGGACTGGGGGTGCAGGCCGGCGTGTCGTTGAACCCGGCGACGTCAGAATCGGTTTTGCATTACGTTGTGGGATTGGTAGATTTGGTCTTGGTGATGACGGTGAATCCTGGGTTTGGCGGGCAGGATTTCCTCCCGGAGATGTTGCCGAAGATCACCGCTGTGCGGGGTATCCTCGATGCTGTCGGCAGTGCGGCATGGCTGTCGGTGGACGGGGGCATTAACGTGGAAACCGCGTCCCTGGTGGTGGCGCACGGGGCCGATCATCTGGTTGCAGGTTCCGCGATCTTTGCTGCGGAGGAAGGCGTTGCGGCGGCTATTAGTGCCTTGCGCGGGAGTGTTGTCGCCGCGCCCGCCGCTGTTTAGCGCATGAAACGCAACAGCCCCGTTTCCGGTTGGTCAACGGGGCTGTCGCGTGGATTGAATGCAATGTACGTTACTTATCGCCACGGGAAAGGGTGCGCAGGCAGCGCGTACACACGTGAATGCGTCGCCATGCGCCGTCGACCAGCATCCGCTTGCGCTGGATGTTGGGGCGGAATTGCCGGTTGGTCGCCCGGTTCGAGTGACTGACATTGTGCCCAAACATTGGGACTTTACCGCAGATTTCACATTTTGCCATTTTTCACCTCTTCTGTCTCGATGACGGCAGTCATCATACCACAAAGAGGAAAAGATGCAACTGGGAGGAGGGCTTTATGAGTGAAAAGGTGCAACCTCGGGGGAGAATAGAAGTGTCCCCCGCCGCTATTGCGTCGGTTGTCAGCGAGGCGGTGCAAACCTGCTATGGGGTTGTGGGCACGGTCCCCAAGAACTTTGCGACTGGTCTGGCCGACAAGCTATCCGCCGACAGGAAGCGAGGCGTAGAAGTACAGGTCCGGGAAGGGGAGGTTGTCGTGGACTTGTACGTGGTGGTAGAATATGGCACGCGGGTGTCGAGCGTTGCTGAAAGTATCAAACACGTGGTCAAGTACCAGATTGAAAAGATTCTCGAGCTGCCGGTTGCCAAAGTGAACGTGCATATTCAGGCTTTGCGCGTCAGCGATATAGATTAGGGGGCTAAGCGTGGGCGAACCTGTAGGTAGTGAGATCGTTTACACCCTTGATGGGCATGATTTGAAATTTATGATAGCGGCCGCGCTTTCCTGGCTCCGACAGCACCAGGCGGAAATCAACGCGCTCAATGTGTTTCCGGTGCCGGATGGCGATACCGGAACGAATATGATGTTGACGATGACATCTGCCTGGAACGAGGTGGCTGATGTACAGGAAGAGAATGTAGGACGGCTTGCCGGCAAGGTGGCCCATGGTGCGTTGATGGGCGCGCGCGGTAACTCCGGGGTGATCCTTTCCCAAATCTTGCGCGGATTTGCGCGTGGGCTGGACTCAAAAGGGCACATGAGTGCAGCAGATATACCGGCTGCATTGAGTGAGGCGCGCGATACCGCCTACAAGGGTGTCGTCAAGCCGGTGGAAGGCACGATCCTGACCGTTATACGTGAAGTGGCAGAGGAGTCCGCACTGGCGGTGCAGGAGACGGAGGACCTACAACACATTTTCGAACGGCTGGTCCAACGGGCAAAGTCCGCTGTTGCTCGTACACCCCAACTGCTGCTGGTGTTGCGCCAGGCCGGGGTAGTTGATTCTGGAGGGCAAGGGTTGTTCGTGATCCTCGAAGGGATGTTACGTTATATGAAGGGATTGTCGGTCGAAGAACTCGCATATCACACAACCGGTGCAGTGCCTGCTATGCACATCCACGAAACACCTCATGATTCGATGACTGAGATATTACACTTCGACAGCAATTATCCCTATGATGTGCAATTTATCGTTGCTGGCCGTGATATGGACGTTGCTGAAATGCGTGCTACCATTGAAGCGATGGGGGATTGTGCGCTGGTGGTAGGCGATGCGGAAACTGTCAAAGTGCATGTGCATGTGCTCGATCCCGGCATTCCCATCAGTTACGGCGCGAAATGCGGCTCTTTGTGCGATGTCGTTGTCGAGGATATGCAGGCGCAGTATGAGGCGTTTGTCGCAGGACGCGAAGAAACCCAAACGCTTGCTGCCCCTCACACGGGTGTGCCGCTGTCGATCCCGGAAGAGCCACCGAATATTGCAGTGGTCGCTGTGGCTGCCGGCGATGGGTTGGGCAAGGTGTTCCTCAGTTTGGGCGCTACTAAGATCATCGAGGGTGGGCAAACGATGAATCCGAGCACCGCGCAAATCCTGGAGGCGATTGACCAGTCATTATCCGATCATGTTATTATTCTTCCCAACAATAAGAACATTTTGATGGCGGCGCAGCAGGCCGCCGAAGTGAGCACGAAACAAGTCGCTGTTGTGCCGACACGCTCCATTCCTCAGGGTGTCTCTGCGCTGCTGGCTCTCGATCAACAGGCGACATTGGATGGCAATGTGTCGGCGATGTTGCGCGCGGCCAAAGAGGTCATCACCGGCGAAGTGACGTGGGCCACCCGTGATGTAGAACTCAACGGGATCGACGTGCGTGAAGGCGATGCCATCGGGTTGCTGGATGGCGATCTGGTGGTGGACGCTGAGTCTTTCGACGAGGCGGTGTACTGGCTGTTGGCTGAGGTCGAGCTTGAAGACTGCGAGTTGGTGACGTTGTATTATGGCGAGAGTGTGGACGCATCCCAGGCGGAAAATCTGGCCGAAAGATTGGTTGAAACCTATCCCGAACTGGAATTCGAGGTCGTTGAGGGTGGGCAACCGCACTATCCTTACATTATCTCTATTGAATGAGTGAACTATGGCGGAGGCTATGCATGATCAGGTGTTGCATTTATCACCTTCGCCAGGACAGCGAAATTATTACGAATTTATAAGTTAAGGAGAAAGGGTGTGAGTGGCAATCATCACATTCAGTTGATTACTGATGGGACGGCTTACCTCCCGGCGGCGCGTTTGCGCGAACTGGGTATCATTTCGTTGCCCGTCGTCGCGCAAGCGAATGGGCGCAACTTCATGTACGACCAGCAGACAGACGGGCATCTCGACCTGTTGGTCGAACTGGAGCAATCGCGTAGTCCTGTGGAGATCATTGGGCCTTCTCCTGATGATTTCCGCGCTGTTTTCGAGCGCACGCTCTATCGTACCAACCGGATGTTGGTGATCCTCTCCTCAAGTCACCTGAGTCCCGTCATGCGCAACGCGCGCATCGCGGCGCGTGACTTTATGGGACGGTGCGACATCACCGTGTTGGATTCACAGACGATGTCCGTTGGCCTGGGGCTGCTGGTGGAAAAGGCCGGGGAATTACTGCAGCAAGGCGACTTGCCGCTGCCGGATGTGGTCAAACGTATCCGGGGGATGATTCCCCGTATCTATGTGGTGATGATTTCCCACACGCTGGATTATATCTACAACAGCGGCAAACTCAGTGCCATGCAGGCGATTCTCGGCGCGATGCTTAAAATTCACCCCTTCCTGGTGATTGAGGATGGCGACATCATCCCGCAGGAGAAAAGCCGCAAACCGGAGCGGGCACTCGACAAGTTGGTGGAGTTCGCTTCCGAATTCTCGCGGATCAACCAGCTGGTCATTTTCCAGAGTGGCGCACAGCCGACGGAGGAGGCGCTACTGCTCAAAACCCGGCTCGAACAAATCATGCCAAACCGCGATTTTCCCATTATCACTTATGATCCGATTCTGGCCTCGCATATCGGCCCTGAGGGAGTTGGCATGGTCATCTACGAGGGGGTATGGCGTTAAGCGCGCATGGCTGGTCATATTCGCATCATCACCGATGGTGTGGCGGACATTCCGCCACATCTGATTGAACAGTTCAATATAAAGGTTGTCCCCATCTATTTGATGATGGGACAGACCAGTCACCTGGTTGGTGTCTCTGCCGATTACGGATGGTTTTACCGTGAATTGTTGACGTCGGATGTTATGCCCAAGACGGCAGCTCCGGCCCCGGCAGAGTTTTTGCAAGCTTACCAGACATTGATCGCAGAGGGCGCGCATGACATCATCGGCCTTTTTGCCGCGTCGAACGTGAGCAGTCTGTACAACCACGCGCTGCTCGCCGCTCAGCAGGTGTCGGGCGCGACTGTCCATGTCTTCGATACGGGGCAAGTGTCCATGGGGATCGGCTGGGTGGTGCTGATGGCGGCTGAGGCTGTGGCCCGCGGTGCATCCGTCGCCGAGATCAAAACGTTGATTACCTCTGCATGTACGCGCGCCACCGTGCTCGGTATGTTGGATTCGCCGGAGTACCTGCGCCGCAGCGGGCGTGTGAGTTGGGCGGCCGCCAAATTGGTGTCTTTGTTGCAGATCAAGCCCATGATCGCGTTTGCCGCTGGTGAAGCCCAGTTGATCGGGCGGGTGCGCACGCACCAACGCGCGCTTCAGAATATGGTCGACACGGTTATGACGATGGCGCCGCTGCAAAAGCTGGCAGTGCTGCACGCGCATACCGATCCCGCCGTCATTACGCGGCTCAACGAGGCGGTAGCGCCTTACGCGCCCGATCATTCGCCGTTGGTGGTGGAAGTTGGCCCCATCTTCGGCGCGCACGTCGGCCCTGGCGCTGTGGGCGTCGCTCTGATCCGTGCTGACGATCTGTGATCTTTCGAAAAATAAAGACTACAAAAGTCTCAGCACGTACTGTGTCTTGGGAATCTGTTGTTCAACGCAGATATGTGCTCAACCAGACGCTTTGTGAGACTTTTGTGGTCTGGCGACAACGACGACTTGACTAAACGACTACCCGACTTTTTAGGAGCATGAATGGTTAAACCATTGGAGATTTTGGAAAAGATCCTCAATCTGGAGGAGAAAGACTACGTCTACCAAGACAAAGCCGTCGCGGGTGGGTTGGCGCGCTACGCCGATACCTGGGTCAAACAGGCCATCGGTGCATTTGGCGAACCGGCCCGTTCCTGGGTGGAGGACATCGCTGCGCATTTGCGGGCCTATAGCAGCCTCGAAATCGAAGCCCGGCGCGAAGCAATGCAGGCTTTGCGCGTGGCTTTACGCACACCACCTGCTGCCGAGGGCGTCCCGGAGGAACCATCTTCTATGACGGAGCCACAGGCTACCCTGCCGCCGGAGCCGCCCGCATCTCACCGCCAGCCGCGTAGTGCCCCTGGGCGAGGCCTCGAAGCCTCGGTGGAGATGCTGGCCGGTATCGGGAAGAAACGCGGCGAGCTCCTGGCGAAGCTCGGTGTCAAAACCGTACGTGACTTGTTGTACTTCTATCCCCGACGCTACGAGGACTACTCCACGCTGAAGACGATCAATCGTCTGGTCTACGGTGAGCGGGTGAGTGTCCTGGCGACGGTGTGGGACGCCGGTTTGCGCAAAACCCAGGGTGGCAAATCCCTGTTCCGTGCCATCCTTTCCGACAACACCGGCACGATGGAAGTCACCTGGTTCAATCAGAGTTTCCTCGAAGGCCGTATTCGCGCCGGGATGCAAATCCTGATCAGCGGTAAGGTGGACGAGTATCTGGGCCGTTTGACGATGAATGCCCCAGATTGGGAACTGGTAGGCCGCAAAGACTTAACGAACGTGCGCATCCAGCCCGTGTACGTGCTGACAGAGGGCTTGCAGCAGCGCTGGATGCGGATGACGCTGGAACGCGCCCTCGCGGCGTGGGCCAAGCGCGTCCCCGACGCCCTGCCCATTGCCCTTCGAACGGAGCATAACCTGCTGCCGTTGGATCGCGCCCTGTGGGGCGTCCATCTACCCGACAATCAGGAGCACCTCAGTGCCGGGCGGCGCCGTCTGGCCTTCGAGGAGGCCCTCTACCTGCAATTGGGACTGTTGCGCCAGAGAATGGCCTGGAGGTCGCAGTCGGGGCGCACGATCCAGATCGACGCGGCCTATATCGAAACATTGCGGGCCAGCTTACCTTACGCCCTGACCGCCGCACAGCAGCGCTCCCTGGAGGAGATCTTGCGCGACATAGCTTCCGGCCAACCGATGAACCGCCTGCTACAAGGGGACGTCGGCGCGGGCAAGACGGTGGTCGCCGGGTTGTCGATGGCGGTGACGGCGGCGAACGGTGCTCAGGCCGCGCTGATGGCCCCCACCGAAATCCTCGCCGAACAGCATTTCAAAAGTCTTTCTAAACTCTTCGCTGTCTTTCCCGAACCACGCCCAACTTTTGGCCTGCTCACCGGTAGCACCAGCGGCGAGGACCGCGAAGCGATCTACGCCGGGCTGGCAGACGGTTCTTTACAGATCGTGGTCGGTACGCATGCGCTGATCCAGGAGACAGTGGCATTCAAAGACCTCGCGTTCGTCGTGGTAGACGAGCAACACCGTTTCGGCGTCGAACAACGCGGTGCGCTACGGCAAAAGGGCTACAACCCCCACTTGCTGATGATGACGGCGACGCCCATCCCGCGCTCGCTGGAATTGACCGTGTGGGGGCATCTCGACGTCTCCGTATTGGACGAGATGCCGCCGGGTCGCCAGCCCATCGAGACGCGCGTGCTGTTCCCACGCGAGCGCGAGCGCGCCTATGCCTTCATCCACTCCCAGGTGCAGCAGGGACGGCAGGCCTTCATCATCTACCCTCTGGTGGAAGTCTCGGAGAAGATCGACGCCAAGGCCGCCGTCACCGAATACGATCGCTTGCGGAAGGAAGTGTTGCCCGACCTACGGCTCGGTCTACTGCACGGGCGGCTCCGTCCGGCTGATAAAGAGGCTGTGATGGGACAGTTCGCGCGCGGCGAAATCGATGTCCTGGTCGCTACGTCAGTAGTTGAGGTGGGAATCGACGTGCCAAACGCTACGGTGATGCTCATCGACGGCGCGGAACGCTTTGGCTTAGCACAGCTACATCAGTTCCGCGGACGTGTGGGACGCGGTGAACACCAATCGTATTGTCTTTTGCTGGCCGATAGCGCTTCAGAAGAGGCCAACGAACGTCTCAAGGCCGTGGAAGCGACCACCGATGGCTTTGTGCTGGCACAGAAAGACCTGGAGATGCGCGGTCCCGGCGAATTCCTGGGCACGCAGCAGAGTGGCTTCCCTGAACTGCCGATGGTGGCGCTGGCCGATACCCGCTTGCTACATCAGGTACGGACGGTCGCCGAGGCTATGCTACAGGCCGATCCCGATCTCAGTAAGCCGGAAAACCGATCCGTGGCGGAGCGTGTGGTCGAGTTTTGGCGCGGTGGAGGAGATCTAAGTTGACGCAAAGAGTCGCTGTTTACCCTGGCTCGTTCGATCCGGTGCACTTTGGCCACATGGACATTGCCCAGCGGGCGGCCAAAATCTTCGACAAACTTATCGTGGCCGTGTACGAAAACCCGAAAAAGCCGCTGTGCTTTTCCGCTGCGGAACGGGTGGATATGCTCAAGACGGCGCTGGCTCATCTCCAGAACATAACCGTGTGCGCGTACACTGGCCTGACGGTGAACCTGGCCCGCTCTGTGGGCGCGCAGGTTTTGGTGCGCGGGTTACGCGTCATTTCAGACTTCGAGATGGAGTACCAGATGGCGCTCACCAATCAGCAGCTCTGGGCCGAGGTCGACACGATTTGCCTAATGACCCGTTACGAGTACGCTTTTCTCAGCGCCAGTCTGCTTAAAGAGGTGTTTATGGCCGGCGGGGACATTTCGCAGATGGTTCCCCCTGTGGCTTACGAAATGTTGCTGCGCAAGTACGAGCAACGTCGCGTAGATAGTGGGGGTGAGATCCCCAAGCTCTCATTGTGATTACGGTTTAGGGATTCAGGAGGTATCGATGGACGTCGAATTTCTGATCGAACGACTGGAACGCTATATCCTGGAAGAATCCCCCAAGCTGTTTGGGGTGCGCGCGGTCAATGAGGATGAAGTCCGCACACATCTGACGCAGTTACGTGCCGCCATACCTGATGAAGTTCCGCAAGCCCGGGAGATCGTTGCCGAGCGGGATGCTTTGCTCAACGCCGCGCATCAGGAGGCACAGCAGATCCTCGCTGCGGCACGGACCAAGGCGGAGCAGATTGTGACAGAACACCGTCTGGTACAGGAAGCGCGCCAGCAGGCCGAGATCATTGCCAAACGGGCCAAACGCGATGCCATCGTGCTGCGCTCAGATGCGGACGAGTACGTCTTCAATTCGCTGAGCCAGTTGCAGGCCGAGTTGAATCGTCTCTTGCACGTCGTCGATAATGGGCTGCAAAAGCTCGAAGCTGATCGTGAACAGGCGTTACAAGTGAAAAGCGAGGACGTGTAGGCGCGCTCCACATACGTGTCAAATCTCGTTTGACATGCGCCCTCTTTTTTGTATAATAGGCTTTACGTTGCCTGTCCTTATGAGGGACGGTATTATAATGAGAAAAGGGAGTTAAAACAATGCCAGCAGTACCGAAGAGACGTACCCCGCGTAGCCGCCGTGATCGTCGGCGCGCCAATAGCTATCGTTCACCGCTTTTGCCGGCCCTGGTGACCTGCCAGTGCGGAGAGCTTGTGCGGCCTTATCAAGTGTGCCCACACTGCGGCGCTTACCGTGGTAAGAAGGTCATGCAGGTTAAGGAGGATTAACCTGAGCGCCGACGCCCCTGGAGCTTTGGGATGAGTGTCGCCTTTCTTTTCCCTGGACAGGGTTCGCAATATGTAGGTATGGGTTTAGCCTGGTACCGGGCCTCGTCAGAGGCCCGGATATTTTGTGATAAGGCAGATGCGTCTCTGGGCTACGCGTTAACCGAATTGTGTTTTGTCGGACCAGAGGCACAGTTAAATCAGACCGAATACACGCAGCCCGCGCTATATGTAATTGCCCTGGCGATGTGGCAAGCGGCCAAAGCGACACTTCAACCACCTGCATTTGTGGCCGGACATAGCCTGGGTGAGTTCAGTGCATTGGTGGCCGCGGGAGCGCTAGACTTCGATACCGGTTTGCATCTCGTTGCCAGGCGCGGGCAGTTGATGGCGCGGGCAGGCCAGAGCGCACCGGGCAGCATGGCTGTTCTCCTCGGCGCGACGTTGGCGGCCGCAGAATCGCTCTGCGCGGCGGCCGTGGCCACATCCGGACAGCCGCTGGTTATTGCCAACGACAACTGCCCGGGGCAGATCGTCGTCTCCGGCACGCTTGCGGCACTGGATGCGGCGGCAACGTTGACCGAGGCCCACGGGGTGCGGCGGATGCAGCGTCTGGCAGTCAGTGTAGCGCCACACAGTGCCTTAATGTGCGAGATGCAAGCGGCGTTTGCCGATCTTTTGAGGACTGTGCCGTTGCGCACACCGCAAATCCCCGTTGTGTTGAACACGACGGCAGTGCCGGTCTTTGCGCCGGAGGAGATCCGTGAGGCGCTTTTGCGCCAACTTGTCTTACCGGTACGCTGGCGCGAAAGCCTGTTGTGGATGGCGGAACAGGGTGTTGATCATTTTGTCGAGGTCGGGCCGAAGGATGTGCTGACTGGTTTGGTACGGCGGACGTTGCCCAATGTGCGCGCCGAGACATTGGAAGCCGTAGTACCCTGCGTCGCGTCTGGCGCTGAGGGGTAGGAGGCCGAGGGGATGATGACTTTCGAAGGTAAAGTGGCGCTCATCACCGGTGGCTCGCGCGGGATTGGCCGTGCGGTTGCGTTCGAACTGGCCCGGCAGGGTGCCGACGTCGCCATCAACTACGCCCGTAACATCGAATCCGCTACCCGGGTCGTGGCCGAGATCGAGTCGCTGGGCCGGCGTGCCATGGCGTTACCCGCCGATGTGGGCGATTACGATCAGGCGGCGGCGTTGGTCGAAGCGACGGTGAACGCTCTTGGTCGACTCGATATTCTGGTCAACAACGCCGGTATCGTTCGCGATGCCCTGCTGCTGCGGATGCAGGAGGCGGATTGGGATGAAGTGCTGCGCGTGAATCTGAAGGGCGCGTTCAACACCGGCAAAGCGGCGGCGCGTCTAATGGCCCGCCAGCGCGCAGGGCGTATCATCAATATCAGTTCGGTTTCGGGCTTGATGGGGCAGATGGGGCAGGCGAATTACTCAGCCTCGAAAGCCGGTTTGATCGGTCTCACCAAGAGTATGGCGCGGGAGCTTGCCGGGCGTGGTATCACGGTCAATGTGGTCGCGCCGGGGTTCGTCTCCACCGATATGACCGCGGCGCTGGACGAGGCGTTGTGCGAGAAGATGCGGACGCTGATCCCCCTGGGACGGTTTGGCGCTGTGGAGGATGTCGCCCGCGCTGTAGCGTTTTTGGCTTCGGATGCGGCGGCTTACATCACTGGTGTGGTACTGCCGGTCGATGGCGGCCTGAGTATGTAGGAGGCTTATATGGAAACAGGGATCATTCCCGGTATGGTCACGGTAGAACCTGAGGTACTTGAAACGATTGCGCGGTTCACGACTTTGAATGTGCCCGGCGTGGTGCAACTCGTCGAGAAAGATGTGGATCGTCTCCTGGGACTTCAGGGTAAGTCGGTTGGTGTACACATCGACGGTGGTAAGGTGACGGTGGACTTATCTGTTGTCGCCGGTCCCGAAATCAGCTTGCTGCGCCTGGGCCGCGCCGTGCAGTACGAGGTCACGCGCGCGATCCAGAATATGATTGGCATGCCCGTTGATGCGGTCAATGTCCACATTGAGGATGTGGTTTATCCTCGGTCGGAGGGACAGGCTGAGGCGCTTGCTAACTGACGTAGATGTCCGCGTGAACGTGGACACTTGCACATTGAGGGGATTGAGGGTATGAAAGGTGAGCGTCGCCTGGCCCGCCAGTTAGCGCTCCAGGTTCTTTACGAGATTGATCTTGTGGCGCATCCCATCGGCGAGGCATTGGCCCAACGTTTCGCCGATACCGAGGTGCTGCCACGCGTGGAATCCTACACCCGGCGTCTGGTCGTCGGCGTGGCGGGGTGTCGTAATCTGCTGGATCACTATATTCAGTCCCATGCGCCGGAGTGGCCGCTGGATCAGGTGGCGATCATCGATCGCAATCTGCTGCGCATGGCGCTTTACGAATTCACGCTTGGGGAAGTGCCCGTCAAGGTGGCGATCAATGAGGCGGTGGAGTTGGCCAAACGGTATGGTTCTGACAGCGCGCCCCGTTTCGTCAATGGGGTGTTGGGGGCGCTGGTGCCGATGCAAGCCGAGATCGCTGAGGCGCTCAAAACGTCCGGCGATGCGAAATCTTGATCGAACCTGACTATTTCCTGCTTAAACGTAGGGGCGCGATTCCTATATGAGGAATTGCGCCCCTTTTTTCTCGAATTTCACTTGTTGTTTGGGACAGGGTGCGGTACATTTGAAGGATGCAGACGAATCCGCAGGTGTGTCTGCAATGTCATTCCTAAAAGGAGTTTTTGGTATGGATAGAATCCGAGTGCTGATCATGGGCGCCGCCGGGCGTGACTTTCACAACTTTAACACCTATTTCCGCGATAACGCAAAGTACACGGTGGCGGCTTTCACCGCGACGCAGATTCCGAATATCGAGGGCCGTCGCTATCCTGCTAAGTTGGCTGGGAGTCTGTATCCTGAAGGCATTCCCATTTATCCTGAGGCCGATTTGGCGACGCTCATTCATCAATATAATATCGACCAGGTGGTTTTTGCCTATTCCGATGTGCCGCACGAATACGTGATGCACAAGGCTTCGTTGGTTAACGCGCTGGGGGTTGATTTTGTGCTGCTGGGCGGCAACAACACGATGCTGCCGAGCACAAAACCAGTGGTTGCCGTCTGTGCCGTGCGCACCGGTTCCGGCAAGTCGCAAACGACGCGTCACGTGTGCGATATGTTGTTGGAGATGGGAAAGAAGGTTGTCGCCGTGCGTCACCCCATGCCTTACGGGGATTTGGTCAAGCAGGCGGTGCAACGATTTGCGACTTACGCTGATTTAGATGCTCACGACTGCACGATTGAGGAGCGTGAGGAGTACGAGCCGCACATCGATCGCGGCGTGATCGTGTATGCCGGTGTGGATTACGAGGCTATCTTGCGCGAGGCGGAAAAAGAGGGCGATGTCGTCGTGTGGGATGGCGGCAACAACGACACCCCCTTCTTCAAGCCCGATTTGTGGATTACCGTGGCCGATCCACATCGGCCTGGGCATGAGATGGTTTACTATCCCGGGGAGACGAACCTGCGCGCCGCTGACATGATTGTGCTGAACAAGGTCGATACTGCGGATTACGCCAGTATTCGCAGTGTACGGGAGCGGGCGCGTGCGGTCAACCCCGGCGCGATCATTGTGGAGGCCGCTTCGCCGCTGTTCGTCGAAAACCCGGAGGCAATCCGTGGCAAGCGTGTGTTGGTGGTGGAGGATGGTCCCACGCTGACGCATGGCGAGATGGCTTACGGCGCGGGTTACGTGGCGGCGCAACGTTTCGGTGCGGCAGAGATCATCGATCCACGGCCTTATGCAGTCGATTCGATCACTGCTACGTACCAGAAATACCCGAACACGGGCGCGATCTTGCCGGCGATGGGCTACGGTCACGAGCAGATGCGCGATCTGGAGGTGACAATCAACAACACACCGTGCGATCTGGTTGTCGTCGGCACACCGATTGACCTGACGCGCCTGCTCAAGATCAAGCATCCGATGGAGCGTGTGCGGTACGAGCTACAAGTCATCGGCCGCCCGACGGTAGAGGAGATCCTCCGCGCGCGACTCGGTTGAAGTCAAGCCAGACTACAAAAGTCTCGCGATGGGCTGATCGGGGCGAGCGACTGCGTCGAACCAGGGACTCGCAAAATGCAAGTGCATGCTGAGACTTTTGTAGTCTACGATGCTTCCCAACGATGATTGAAGGCGCGTGGGCCACTGACCCACGCGCTGTTCTTAATGTAGAACCGCCAGCGTGCCTCCAGCGCCGCCTGATCACCGTTTACGCCGATGCGCGGGCTGCACGCCACCTGTATTTCAGGCAAGGGCGGGGTCTCCTCGATCCACAGCAGCGCATCTGGCACGCAGAGATCGCAGGCGTTGAGGCTGCGATCGATATTCAGGGCAGCGCAGAGCCGGCCGGGACCGCAGGTGAGGGCCGTAGGCGGGCCTTGCAAACCACGTCGCTGCTGAATCATCTCCAACCCTTCCAGCGGTTCCAGCGCGCGGATGAGGATCGCTGCCGGGAATCCCTCGCGTTCGGTGACGACATTGAGGCAATGGTGTACACCATAAATCAGGTACACGTAGGTATAGCCCGGTGGGCCGTACATCGGCGCGTTACGCACGGTGGGGCCGGGGCTGGCATGACTGGCACGGTCATCCTCGCCGACGTAGGCTTCAACTTCGGTGATGTACCCGGTCAATCGCACACCGTTGTCCACCCGCACCAAACGCTTGCCGAGCAGGTCACGGGCGACCGCGAGCGTGTCGCGGGCGTAGAATTCGCGGGGTAATCGAGCAACCAAGTTGACAATGTCTCCTTCTGCGGTATCCTGATTGTAGCATAGCCCTGACACCGGACAAGCTCTGAGCAGTGGCTGGGTGCCAGGTTGTTCGACGATTTGACCAAGGACTACCTGACGGTTCTCAAGGAGGTCGGCAAATGAGCGGTGATATGCCTGATTGGTTGGCGGGTTTAGTATCTGCGCCGGAGGATGAAGACGAAGATCAACCCTTGACTGCTGCAGCGTGGCCGCAGACCAGTGCGGTACAATCTCAGGTCGCTGCGCCGCAGCCCCAGGTGAGTGTGTTCGAAGCTGAGGATATGATGGCCGATTTGCGCAGTCAGGTGGCTGAGGAGGTACCAGCCCAGACATCGCGGAGCAGGCGCTTGCGCTCGCGTAAGGTGTTTGGGTTGCTGCCCTGGCAGATTTTCCTGCTCTCGCTGTTTATGTTTTTGGATGTCGCAGTCATCGGGATGTTGTTCCTGGTGATGCTGGGCCGCGTGGTATTGCCTTACTGATCCTGGTATCGAACAACAAAACGCGAGGCCGAGCGCCTCGCGTTTTGTTGTTTTTCATCAGAACTATCGCGTGAGTAGAAGCTGCGCGATACGTTTCACACCTATGACGAGCGGCGTTTTGGGCTGTACCGCCGCTAATGGCAATCCCTTGGCGGCCACGGTGACTTGGGCCGGATCATAGGCGATGTCAACGGCCAGCGGAATGCGCAGCGCCTTCTGAACGGCTTCTGCAGGAGGGCGTGGCCCCGGTCCTGTGGCGTTGCGGACGACGATCAGGCGGTCTTTCTGTTCCTGCAGGGTCTGCAGGGTGGCGCGCATTACTTGAATCGCCAGGGCATCATCGCCACTGACGAGGAGGATGCGGTGCGCCTGGGTCAGCACAGCTTGCGCCGTCGAGTCAAGTAGTGGCGGCATATCGACGACGACGAAACGCGCTGTTGCTGTGAGTTGCGCGAGCATGGTGGTTGTTGCGTCTGTATTTGGCCAACTATGTTGTCCCGGCAGCGGCGGCGCGAGGAGCGTTTGCAGGCCGGTAGCGTGCTTTTGTACGAGAGAGTCGACCGGTGTCGTGCGGTTTTCCAGATATTGTCCCCAGTGTTTCTCCGCGCGCATCCCCAGGAAGAACGCACACTGCCCTATGGTGGGGGCCAGGTCTACCAGTACAGTGGAGGCGATTTGCTGAAGCACGGTCGCCAGGTTAATAGCGAGCGTGGTGACACCCACACCACCTTTTATACTGAAGACCGGCAGTATCATTGTGCCGGCTGGTGGGGTCTTTGCTTTGTCCCGTTCTAGAATCGTGTCGATGTGCTTGAGCAGCTCCTCGATATTGGCAGGCTTG
Source organism: Chloroflexota bacterium (assembly GCA_036845725.1). GTDB lineage: Bacteria > Chloroflexota > Anaerolineae > B4-G1 > SLSP01 > DSWT01. Next base: position 3,796 of record DAIUDK010000099.1, on the reverse strand, counting down.
GTCATATGTTCATCTGCGCCAGCAGCCATGGCTGCATCGCGATCGACGGACTGACCGCGAGCCGTGAGGATGATGATGCCGATCTTTTCCGTGCGGGGGTTGCTGCGCAGTTGTTTGACCACATCGTAACCGCTCAGACCTGGCATCATCACATCGACGAGAGCGACATCGGGTGGCGCCTTATAAGCCGCCGCCAAACCCTCTTGGCCATCGGTACAGGCGGTAACCTCGTGTTTTCCTTGCCTCTCCAAGATCATCTTGAGCATACTGAGCATATCATAGTTGTCATCAATAATCAGGACTTTAGCCATTGTTTGCCTCCTCGTACCTAACCGGTAGTCTCGCCGAAGAAACTGATGTGCGCACGGTTGACCAATGCCACACCTCCCTGATAGCTGACATCGGGATTAAAGGTGCAGCGGGCGGTTACGTCCATCAGACTGATGAAAATCCCGGCATCCGAGCTGAGATAGATCCTTGGATTGAAGAATTTATTGGCGACGTACAGGCTGCCGGTAATCTCGAAAAATGGGACAGTGAGACAAATTGTCAGTTGGTACGTTCCCATGCCGTATGATTGATCGCGTCGCAGTCCGTCTTTTTTGTCGAGCGTTAACACGAAATCCAGATTGGATTTGTCGAAGAGGGTGAGCGCATAGTAGGCACTGATCTTGGCTGGTTCCATGATGGGCGAGAGGTAGGCTTCTTCCAATTGCAGATAGTTAGTTGTTGGGTCATAGATCTCGTCGGCTAACGCCCGTCTGGTGACGACGTAAGTTCCTGACACGCGGTATCCCTGTGCGAAAAAGTCTGCGGTCACTTTATGGGTTCTCTGCATGGTATTCTCCCTTCGTCGTAATCCGGGCGCGAGGATTCGCGCGTTTCTAGTTCACGGCGCGGCGACATTCCAAACAAATGAGCGGCGTCTGCCCGTCAGGCCGATGACCTTATAGGTGGGATCGCTCCCGCTGGTGACCTGGCGCACGACGCTGACACGCCAGGCGCAGACGCGATCCTCGAGATCAACTGGTGGAAAGAGGTCTTTCGAAACACGCCAGGCGGTCGAACGTTGGTAGATGTTGAGTGTCGTTTTTCCTTCTGCCGTCGGGACGATAAATTCAAGTTTGTAGAACTCCTTCTCGGTGAGAATACCGGTGGAAGCCCATTGCAGGGTAATGTTGACATCCGGCCCGGTGAACGTAGCGTTGTCCGACGGGTAGAGCATTTCTGGGGCTGCGTAGGCCATCACAGGCGTAGGTGTGCCGCCGACGATGACTACTCCGCCCTCGGGTTCCGGCGTCGGTGTGTATTGCGGGATGACGAGCACCTGGTCAGTTCGAATCGTTATCGTGTTTTCCGGGAGATCGCTCGCCAGTAGGATGTCCGTGACGCGCACGCCATAGTGTTCGGCGATGGTCGAGAGGGTTTCGCCGGAGCGCACGGTGTGCAGGAGATAGGGTGCGGGTGTCAAAGTTGGTTCACCGGGATCGAGGGTGGGGGTGGGGCCGGGCGTGGGTGTAGGTGGCGGAATGCGCAAACTATCCCCCGCGACGATGTCGTCGGTATCCATCTCGTTGAAAGCCTTCAGCTCCTCGACGGTGATATTGAATGTTTCTGCAATCCCACCTAGCGTATCTCCTGGCTGCACAGTGTAGGTTTGTGGCGGCGGTGGTGTGGGTGTTGGGAGCGGTGTGGGTGTGAGGGTAGGCGTCGCTGTCTGCGTAGGCGTGGGGGTGAAGGTGGGTACACTTGTCTGAGTGGGAGTGAAGGTAGGGAGCTCGGCCGGTGCGATCAACTCACCTTCCATAAGCCGCAATCCCAGTATCACCGATCCTGCCAGGATCAACACCGCCACGACAGCCATAATCACGATTTGTACTGCTTTCATCCGTTGCGACGGTGCGCTTGGCGGCGGCGCTTCTACTTTGGGCTCTTCCTCCAGGGTTGCACCACACATCAGACAGACTTTTGCCCCTTCTGCGACTCGCGCGCCGCACACCGGGCAATGTCTGGCCTGGCCTTTGGGTAGAGTTTGGAGTATATCTTCGGTTTCCATAGTCTTGAATTTTATGATAACACCGATAGCTGAAAGAGCAAGATTTGAAATCGACAGGGTGCAACTCTCCAAGCGGACTTGACGTGGTTGGTGTCGGTGCTATAATTTAATTATAAGGTACACCTTATAATTCTGTGACGACAAAGGACAACTATGGAAAGCAGTGTTGGTGTTCGGGAACGGGTAGAGGATTACCTGGCAGCAATTTACCGGTTGCGGGTTGATTCTGAGTCCCCGTTGCCTTTGTCGGCGTTAGGGGACTATTTCGGCTTCTCGCCGGTTTCGATGGCTGTAACTCAATTAAGACTTTCTCATTTAAGTGATATTCAAGCTGTGCTTCCCCATCCTTGACAAATACTTGTGCATCGAGAGTATCAAGCATTCCGCGTTTATCCTCATTAGTGGCGTTTTCAACACCTGCCCGCAAGCGCGCCACAAAATCGAGTTGCCGTTGTATAGCTTCCTCAGTGAATCGCCGATGTGATAATTCCGCTTCCAACACCTCACGGCGAGCCACAAGCGCCTTGTGGCGTTCGTCAACTTCGCGTATTTGCTTTTGTAACGCCCGACCTACCGCGCCATCGGCTTGATCTCGTTCGGAAAGGCGAGTAAAGGACAGCGCCAGCTTGTCGGCCTCAATTTCGGCTTCGGCCATCATTGCAAGCACGGCGTCAAGTTCGGCGGTCTTCGGTTCGCGCTCTGCATTCTCACGCCGTTGGGCTTCCCGAAGGTCGGCTTCCAGTGTGGTGGCGTTCTTAATGCGGTCAAGAATGACATCCCAGGCTGCCGCTTCCAATGTATCCGCCCGTACTGTTTTTTCTGAGCATTGCTGTTTTTCGATGCCACTATAACGCGCTTTGCGCCCGCAACAGTGATAATAACGATATTCCTTGTCAGTCTTTTTGTCGATAGTGGCGTATCCCGTCATGGTATGTCCACACCCACATTGTACAATGCCAGTCAAGAGATATTCACGCTTACCGTTGCGCTTGGACTTGCGTGTGTTGCGCTTCATTTGCACTTGCGCCGCCTCCCAGGTTGCTTCGTCCACAATCGCCGGGATAGCGATTATGAAGGTTTCTTCTGGTAGGTCGCCGCTTGCCTTTGCTGTGTATTGCCATTCGCCGCGATAGGCGCGATTCTGTAAGATGCGCGTCACGGTTGTGGCAGTCCATCCTATCCGCCCCGCCCGCGTTGCCCAGGGGAGTGCAATCCCGCTTTCGGTTAGCCGTCGCCCTACCCCGCGCAAAGACAATGGGCCGATTTTCCCGTCACCTTCTGTGTACAATCTAAAGATAAGTCGCACTACCGCCGCTTTTTCTTCGTTTATGGTAAAGTTGACTACCCGCCCTTTTTCATCACGCTCATAGACATAACCATACGGCGGTCGGCTTGTGCATATCACCATGCCTTCCGAAGCTTTTTGGCGTTTGCCACCCATCATGCGCCGGTTTATTTTCTGGCGTTCATCGCTGCCTTGCCAGCCACGGATCACAAGCATAATGTCATACTCACTTGTTACTCGCCCCAGGTCAAGACAATGCACTTCTGCCTTTACCCGCAGCAGTGCCCGGATCGTCACGAGCAGGTCTACCACGTCACGGGATAGCCGGTCAACGTTTTGCACAATGAGGGCGTGCGCCTTACCACTTCGCAACAGCGCCCAGGCTGTTGCACCGGCGGGGCGTTCACTGAAGGCCATTGCGCCCGATACCCCGTCGTCAATCAGTTCGTGGGCTA
>DAIUDK010000098.1:17246-21393 GCA_036845725.1 Chloroflexota bacterium | reverse complement strand
CGATGAGCGCGCCGCTGATCAGCACAGGGCTGTCCAATTTCATCGGTATCCCGGCGGCGTTGGGCGTCGGCACGGCGGTGCGGTTAGTCGCCTTCGTGATGTTTTTACGCGGGAAAGCAGGGCAAAAACCTGTTGGCAGCACGGTCGAAGAACAGCCGCAGCCCACAGAAGAAGATGAAAAACCGTCAACGGATTGAACGGCTTTTGACGGATTGTTTTGAAAATCCGGGAAGATCCGCGTAGATTAGCAAGATTAGCAGTTTATTGTATGGAGGCCGATATGAAAACCACGATTCGAAGTTTTGTGATGATGTGCATCATCGCCTCTCTCTTGCTCGTTCCACCCTCATCGTCGGGCATCGCAGCGCCCACCGATGATTGGGAGGATTACACCTACACACTCACGCAATCCACCGGCGCTTACCAGTTCTGGACGACGACGCCGGGCGAGCGCGTGTTCAAGGATGCGGAGGCGCCTACCGCGACCGGCAGCGGGGTCAAGGTCTACGCGGCACGCAACGAGTTCGAGCCGTTCCAGATCGTCGTCAAGCCGGCGGCGTCGGGCAGCGTCACCGTCAATATGGGCAATTTTGGCAGCGGGATTACGGTCGAATTGTACCAGGTCAAGTACGTCAACCTGACCGAGGCCACCGACAGTCTGGGACGCACCGGTCCGTATCCCGATCCGCTGTGGCCGCTGTCCAACGGGGCCAGCGTGGCGCTGACCGAGGGCCAGAACACGGCGTTCTGGTTCAACGTCTTTGTCCCGGCGGGCGTCGCTTCCGGCGATTACACGGCCAATATGACCATCGGCGGTGTGGCGATTCCGGTGACGCTCCACGTGTTCAATTTCGCCATCCCAGACACGCTCCACGTCGAATCGAAGATGAATTACTCGCACGAGACATTTCTGGATGCGTACAGCGTCCCCGGCACAGGCGACGAGTATTGGGCCTACGTGGACGACATCAAGCAGTACTTCATCGACCACCGGCTGACGCCCAGCAGCGTGCTGTGGTCCGGCGGCCTGACCGGCGGCGGTACGTTTGCCAGGCCGTACATCAACTACGACTGCGACACACACACGCTCTCCGACCCGCACGGCATTTGGGGCTACGATTTGCTGGCGGAGCGGTATCTCGACGGGACGGGGCTGCTGAATGGGGAGTTCACGCAGCCGTTCAACGGCGGGACAGGTTTCCCTTCGTTTGCGGCGGCGGGCTTCGCGCACAACGATCCTTCTGCCGACCAACGCCCTAACCCCTTCTGCGGGATTACACGCAGCGCGAGCGACTGGCTGCAAAATCCCACGTCGGCGTACAATACGGCGTGGTTCGCCTACGTCACTGCGATGCGAAACTATCTCAGCAGTCACGGCGATCTCGACAAGGCCTACCACTACTTCGCCAACGAGCCACAGGATCAGGCGGATTATAACGCGGTGGCGTGGTACAGCAGGTACAGCCACCAGGCCGCGCCCAACCTCAAGCTGATGGTGTCTGAAGGCGCCAAGCCGGAAATCTACGATCAACCCGGCGCGCACATCGACATCTGGTTGCCGGTGCTCAACGAGTACGATCCCACCGCCGCCCACGCCCGAGCGCGCGATCACGACGAAGAAACGTGGATCTACTTCCTGCACGGCACGCGCCCGCCGTACTTCAACCCCATCACGCTGGATCATCCCGCCATCGAGGGCAAGTTCACCGGCTGGTTCCTGTGGAAGTATCGCGCGCGCGGCATCGCCTACTACGCCATCAACGATTGGGGGGACAATCCCTGGACAGACCCGATGAACTACGGGCAAAACGGCAACACCTTCCTGTTCTACCCGCCCGACGAGGATAACGAGCCGATCGATTACGGTTCCAACGGACATCGCCTCGTGCCCTCGATCCGGCTGGAGATGCTGCGCGACGGCTTCGAGGACTACGAGTACCTCTACGTCCTCGCGGGCGGGCAGCCCCAGGTGGACGTGACCAACGCCGCCGACACGCAGGCAAACAAAATCATCACCGGGCTGACGAGCTACACGCGCAACAGCGAGTTTCTGTACAACCTACGGCGTCTCATCGGGCTGAAGAACGGCGACGAGATCGCTGTGATTCCCGACATCACCCCGCCGCCCACGCACCCACGCGCCGAGGGGCCGCCCGGCAATTACTACATCAATTTCCAGGACCCTGCCGGGCAGCCGACCGCCAACCCGCTCGTCGTCAACGACCACACGTACATGAAAATCGGCAGCGCAGATTACAACGCCACTGCCGGATACGGCTGGTACGCGCCCAACGAAGTTCACTGGATGACGACCTACCTGAGCAGCGGCCCGAACGTCTTGCAGCGCAGCATCCTCTACTCGGACTGGGGCCGGCCTTCCACCTTCGAGTTCGACCTGCCCAATGGTGATTACAACGTCACCGTCTCAGTGGGCTGGCAGGGGCGGACGTACTCGCACAACTACATCGCCATCGAGGGCATCGTCTTCGTCAACAACGAGGCGACCAGCCCATACATCGTGCGCACCAAGCGCGTCACCGTCACCGATAATAAGCTGACGATGGCAATGGGCATCTTCGACGAGTACACGATGCTGAACTACCTCGACATCGAGGCCGCCGGGCCGACCGCCGCTTTCACCGCGGACGTGACCTCCGGCGACGCGCCACTCACCGTACAGTTCACCGACACGTCGACCAACGGGCCGACGACGTGGGCATGGGATTTCGACAACGACGGGACAACGGACAGCACAGAGCAGCATCCCACGCACACGTACACCGCGCCGGGCGTCTACAGCGTGCGCCTGCAGGTGACCAACGAGAGCGGCAGCGACGAGGAGATCAAACCCGACCACATCACCGTGAGGCTGCCGGCCGTGCACGATCTGCACATCATCGACGTCCAGACCGAGACAAGCTCACTCACCGCCCACCTTTACTGGACGCCGCTCCCGCAAGCCGTCACGACGACGCTGCGCTATTCATCTACGTTCATCACCGACGGAACCTGGGCGGCGGCGACCGTCATCAGCGACAGCCTGCCGGGCAGCACGGACAGCTTCACCGCACACGTCCAATACGCGGGCGGGAGTGTCTACTTCGCGGTCAAATCGCAGGATGCAAGTGGCGGGTGGTTGGGACTGTCGAACAACGCCTACTGGCCGCGTTTTGAGGTATACTTGCCGCTGGTCATGCGGAACTGAAAGGAACAGAATGATTACTGCTGAAGAGGCGATCCGAATTTATCAACGTCTTTTGGAGAACAACGTCCAGGTCTGGCTGGTTGGCGGATGGGGGATTGACGCCCTGCTCGGCGAACAAACCCGGCCTCACAAGGACCTCGACGTGATCATGCTGGTGGATGACGTGGAGCGACTATGCGAACTCCTGAGTCACGACGGGTACAAGTTCGGCTATCTTTGGGAAGAGAACCTTAATACTGTGGATGGGCGTGGAGTCGAGACGGCTACAGCCTTCGTCTTGCAAGATGGCGAAGGACGCGAACTGGACGCCCACGCGATGCGCCTCGACGCCGAAGGCAACGGAATTCCCGCCTGGGACGCCGAGGGACGCATTCTCAAGCGCCAGGACTTTGCCGGTGAAGGCACCATAGCGGGAGTGACGGTCCTGTGCTATACGCCCGAAATGCAAATGGCGTGTCATACTGGCTACGAACTTCCAGACAAACAAGTGCACGATTTAGAGCGATTACACGAAAAATTCGGCGTCGCCTATCCCGACGAATTGCGAAATCCCTTGTGATCTCAGTAAGCAGGAGCCAGACTACAAAAGTCTCACGAGGTGCCTGCTTGGGCCAATACGCACGCTAAACACCAGGTCTACAATGCGCAGTACGTGCTGAAGGCAGGAGCCAGACTACAAAAGTCTCACGAGGTGCCTGCTTGGGCCCATACGCACGCTAAACACCAGGTCTACAATGCGCAGTACGTGCTGAACAGGAGCCAGACTACAAAAGTCTCACGAGGTGCCTGCTTGGGCCAATACGCACGCTAAACACCAGGTCTACAATGCGCAGTACGTGCTGAAGGCAGGAGCCAGACTACAAAAGTCTCACGAGGTGCCTGCTTGAGCCAATACGCACGCTAAACACCAGGTCTACAATGCGCAGTACGTGCTGAGACTTT
>DAIUDK010000098.1:0-17146 GCA_036845725.1 Chloroflexota bacterium | reverse complement strand
GCCAATACGCACGCTAAACACCAGGTCTACAATGCGCAGTACGTGCTGAGACTTTTGTAGTCTTTGACTGGAGTACGAAATGACAACAAACACAATCCGTTGGGGCATCGTCGGCTGTGGGAATGTGACGGAGGTAAAGAGTGGGCCGGCATTGCAGAAGGCGCGCGGGTCGCAGTTGGTCGCAGTGATGCGGCGGAACGGCGACTCGGCGCGGGACTACGCACAACGCCACGGCGTTCCGAAGTGGTATAATGACGCCGATGCGTTGATCCACGATCCGGAAGTGGATGCCGTGTACATCGCTACGCCGCCCTCATCGCATCTGGAGTACGTGCTGGCGGTGGCGCAGGCCGGGAAGCCGGTCTACGTCGAAAAGCCGATGGCGCGCACCTACGCGGAGTGTCAGGCGATGATCCAGGCGTGCGAGCAAGCGGGCGTGCCGTTGTTCGTCGCGTACTACCGGCGGATGCTGCCGCGCTTCCTTAAAGTCAAAGCGTGGTTGGATGCAGGCGCGATCGGCGAAGTGCGCAGCGTGAACACGATGCTCTACCGCTCGCCGTCACCGGAGGATTGCAGCGGCGAGAAACCGTGGCGGCTCGACCCGGAGATCGCGGGGTGCGGCTATTTCTGCGACCTCGGCTCACACAGCCTCGACCTGCTCCAGTATCTGCTGGGGCCAATCAAGACGGCGCAGGGCTACGCCACAAACCAGGCCGGATGTTACGCCGCAGAGGATGCCGTCAGCGCGACGTGGTTGTACACGAACGGAGTTCATGGGACCGGGATGTGGCACTTCACCACGCAGCATCACGTGGATCGCACCGAAATCGTGGGCACAACCGGCGTCATCCGTTATGCAACGTTCGCTGACGAGCCGGTGGTGCTTGAGAGCCAAGAGGAGACGGAATCGGTGTACATCGAGAACCCACCGCATATCCAACAGCCGCTCATTCAAACCGTCGTGGATACACTGCTTGGTCGCGGAGAATGTCCGAGTACCGGACACACCGCCGCGCTGACCAACCGGGTGATCGACATGATTTTGGGGAAGTGACAGGCGAATTACGAATTTCGAATTGCGAATTGTGAATTGTGAATTGTGAATTGTGGATTACGAATTCTTGAGAGGATAGCATGTTTTGCCATAAAACCATCCAACGTTGTATAAAGTTATGTCTTTTGCTGATCATATTGACCGGCTGCTCACAACCGATTCCCACCCTGGAACCGGTCACGATCAAATTCCCATACTACGATCGCGACGCGGCATACTACACCGCGCTGGCCGAACAATTCAAAGCTCGTTATCCGGATATCACAGTCGAATTGGTCCAGATTGACTGGCGGAATCCCGGCCAGGTTACGGAAAATGATGTGTTCATGACAGACCAACTCTCGCTGCCACAACTGGTGCAACAGGGCGTTATCCTTGACCTCACACCGCTGATCGAACAGGATAACACCTTTGACGACCAGGTGTACTACCCGGGCGCGCTCGAGACATTCCAGTATGAGGGAAAAACCTGGGGCATTCCCTCCGACATCAATATGCTGCTGATGTACTATAACAAGGACTTGTTCGACCGATACTTCGTTCCCTACCCTACCAGTGGCTGGACATGGGACGAGTTTCTCGAACGGGCTGAGGATAGCAGCGATCCAGGCAGCGGCATTTTTGGTTATGCCATCCAACACGACGACGATATCGCCATCATGGAGCCGATCTTGCTCATCTACCAACACGGCGGTCAGCTTTTCGACAACTGGCAGAATCCCACGTCTATCACCCTCAACAATCCGTTGAACATCGAAGCTATGCAATGGTATGCTAACTTAATCCACACCTATGGCGTGGCCCCCTCACGCAAACAAGGCCCTGAGTCAGTCCAGTACTACCCTTATGGCGGTGTTATCCAGAACAAATATGGGATGTGGATGGGGATGCTCTCGGATCAAGGCGGCGTGACATGGCCCGTGCGCTGGCAAATGCGATGGGGCGTCGTCCCGCTGCCCCGTGACCGTGACGCCTTCACCTTAGCGACCGTCAATGGTTACGTTATCTCGATAAAAACACGATACCCAGAGGCATGTTGGAAGTGGATCATGTTCCTCAACGAACAGATGCCGACGCTCAACATGCCCGCACGCAGGGCGCTGGCAGAATCAGGGGAGTATGAGAAACTCGTCGGTTCGGAAGTCGCCGCCGCAGCGCGTGCAGCTGTCGGCGACGTGGTGTTGATTAGCCCCACTCTGATCGGATATGAGCAAGCCCTGGAGGCACTAGGTGCCGCCTTCACCGCCATCCGCGACGGCCAGACATCCGCTGAAGCCGCACTAAACGCCGCGCAAGCACAAGTCGGTTACTGACCGGTAGACGCCAGACAATAGACGTCAGACAGGGAAACTCCGTCTAGGGTCTACCAATTTTGTATAGTTGGTCTATAATGATTCTAGACCAGCCAGAAAGACAGCTATCAACCTTCAAGTGCAACTTTCAACTTAAAATCGGGAGGTCATTATGCAATACCGCGAATTGGGCAGAACCGGGTGGAAAGTATCCACCATCAGCTTTGGGGCGTGGGCTATTGGCGGGACGTGGGGTACGGTGCAAGATAGCGAGAGTCTGGCGGCACTGCATCGCGCGGTCGATTTGGGCGTCAACTTCTTCGACACCGCCGACGTCTATGGTGATGGACGCAGCGAGCGGTTGATCAGCCAACTGCGCAAACAACGCCGTGAGACAATCTACATCGCTTCGAAGGCCGGGCGCAGATTAGACCCACACGTCGCCGAGGGCTACAATCGTAAAAACCTCACCGCCTTCGTCGAACGCAGCCTCAAGAACCTGGATACCGACGCCATCGACCTGCTGCAACTCCACTGCCCGCCAACGCCGGTGTTCTATATGCCGGAGGTCTTCGGCGTGCTCGATGATCTGGTTGCCGCCGGGAAACTACGACACTACGGCGTGAGCGTAGAGAAAGTCGAGGAGGCGCTCAAGGCCATCGAATATCCGAATGTGAAGACAGTGCAGATTATCTTCAACATGTTCCGCCACCGGCCTACCGAACTGTTCTTCGAGCAGGCGCTGAAGCGCAACATCGGCATCCTGGCGCGCGTTCCGCTGGCCTCCGGGATGCTCACCGGCAAGATGAAGCCCAACAGCCAGTTCTCGCCCGACGATCACCGGGCGTTCAATCGCGATGGTGAAGCTTTCGACAAGGGTGAGACCTTCTCCGGCGTGGATTACAATGTGGCACTACAGGCAGTGGAGGAACTCAAGGCTATCTGCCCGGAAGGGATGAGCCTGGTGCAGTTCGCGCTGCGCTGGATTCTGATGTTCGACGCGGTGACGTGCGCCATTCCCGGTGCAAAACGTCCCTCGCAGGCCGAGGAGAACATCGCCGCCGCCGATATGCCCGCGCTTTCAGAGACGGTGATGGGAGAGGTACGGCGAATTTACGATCGATACATCCGTGAGCTGGTACATCATTATTGGTAGAACAACGCAATGGGGCCAAAGGTATCAACCCCATCTCAGATGGATGACAGCCTGAAAACGGCTCAAGTGAGGGTACAAAGCTATGCGGGGCAAGTTTGCGACATTGCGCATCAAAATAATCGGCAGCATTATCGCCACCACAGCGTTTATGCTGCTGCTGCTCTATCTGCCGATGCGCCAAATCCTGATCAAGAGCTACGCCGACCTGGAAGAGCAAACCATGTTCCGCAACGTCCAGTACGTTTTGAGCCAGATCAGTACTACTATTGAAGACCTCAACAGGATAGCCACAGATTACGCCAGCTGGGATGACACTTATCGCTTCATGGAGACGCTCGACCAGGACTATGTCGACTCCAATTACATCGATTCCACCTACAGCAACAACCAGCTTAACGTGATCATGCTAATCGACAACTCCGGAAAAGTCACCTACGCCAACGCCTACGACTTCAATAAAGAAACCTTCATCTCCATCCCGGAACAACTGCAGGTACTCGACCCTGACAATCCCCTGTTGACCCCCATCCGCTCAGAGAAAAACGTAGCAGGACTTCTCGTTGCGGGCAGCCAGCCCATGTTTGTCGCGTCCCGGCCAATCCTCACCAGCAGTTCGGAAGGCCCATCGCAGGGCGCATTGATTATGGCGCGGTTCCTGGACGACGCTATGGTTGCGCATCTCGTCGAAACTGTCCAGCTGTCTTTTGAAGCAGCCTACACAGCGGACCCAGCACTCGATCCGCAATTGCGAGCAGTCCAAAATACCATGCTAACGCAAGACGTCGATGTGTTAGTCCAACCTGAGACTCAGGAAGTCATCGCCGGTTACGCGATTGTGAATGATATTTACGACAATCCGGCTATAATCCTGCGCACCCTTAGCCCCAGGGAAATTCACGCCCAAGGCAGGGTCGCACTGGATTATCTAGGTGTCGCAATCTTGCTCGCGGGCGTGGTGTTTAGCGGAGCCATGTGGTGGCTCCTGGGGCGATTGGTACTGGCCCGACTGAGTGAATTTCGCGCCGACGTTACCCATATCGGTGTACTGGGTGGTACTGGGGATTTTTCCAGCCGCGTGCCAATGAGAGGAACAGACGAATTCTCCCAACTCGGGATTACAGTCAACGTGATGTTGGACAATCTGGAACAGTCCCAGAAGGAACTGTTGATCCAAAAACAACGCTTCGAAAATCTTGTGGCAGTTGCCCGTGCAACGGTCGAACGTCCCGACCTGGAAGCCACGATGAAAAACGCCCTGGAGGCCGCGCGCGTCCTCACTCGCGCCGAACGCGGCAGCGTGTTTGTGCTGGACGAACTCGGTGCAGTGACGTACAGCATCCTTGCGCGTGAGCATGTCACCAGCGTCGAACGTCAGGAGTTGGTCGGCCAGGTGATGGACATCGGTCTGGCCGGATGGGTAGCCCGGCACCGGGAAGCCGCGTTGGTACTCGATACTGAACAGGACCCGCGCTGGTTCCCGCTCCCGAACATCCCTTACACTGTGCGCTCCGCACTGGTCGTCCCCATCTTCAGTGGGCCGCGCAAACTCGGCATCCTAACGCTCACCCACCCCGAAGTCGGGCACTTTGATCAGAATGACCTAGAGCTGATGCAGGCCGCTGCGGATCAAATGGCCCTGGCGATTCGCAACGCGCAGCTTTACGACGATCAGCGACGTCTGGCCGAACGCCAGACTACTCTTTATGAGACACTGCGCACCATCGGCACACTGCTCGATCCCGACGCCGTGCTGCTGGTGGCAGTGGACAAAATCGCCGCGTTGACCGGTTGGCCCGTCGTCACAATTCTCTTACCCGACAAGAGAGCTGAAAAGCTGACCTTGCGGGCTAGTGCAGGGAAAATTCCCCTCCCTGAGCAATGGAGCATCGCCCTCAACTACGGCAACATCGGGCAGGCATTCAACACAGGCGAATTATTCTACGTCGACAACATACATACCCATACGACCAGCGTGACCGTATACGAAAAGGCCGATTCCCAGATCGTGGTCCCGCTGCGCTATGGGCAACGCACTCTGGGTATCCTAAACATTGAGCACGAGGGCGTCTCCGTCTTCAGAGCCGACGATGTTGTGCTGGCGGAATCCCTGGGTGACGCAATCGCGTTGGCGCTGGAAAACGCGCAAATCCACAGCCATGTCCGACAATACGCGTCGAACCTCAACATGATGTACTCGTTGGCACAGATCACCGGCCGCTCTCTGGTACTCAAAGACATCATACCGGAGGCATTGGATTCCATTCTGGAGTCCCTGGAATTCGACGCCGGTTTTATCAGTCTCTTCGATCCACAAAGCGGCGAACTTCAACTCACCGCTTCACACGGCATCCCTATGTCGATGCTCGAGCAATTGCAAGCCATCCTGAACCAGGATATGGTTAGCAATTACATCTATCAACAACATATTCCTATGCTGATCGAGGACCTCTCCAAGCAGACGCCGCAAATCGCCAGACTTAAGAGCGGAGCACCCCAACTCTTCGAACATCTCCAGGACTCGGGAATCCATACTTACATCAGCACACCTCTAGTCCAGCAAGGCAAGGCGTTGGGGATGATCGGCATGTTCTCGCGCCAGGTTCGCGTATTGTCCTCGAACGATCAAGCCCTGCAAGTCACCCTGGTCCAACACCTTGCCACCGCAATCACCAACACGCGCCTATTCCAAGCCGTCACCGACGAACGCAGTCGCCTACAGGCGTTGATCGAGTCTTCACGCGATGGCACCATCTTCATCGATGCAGATCAGAAGGTCCCGGTCATCAACGCGGCTGCGCTCAAGTTCCTGGATATGAACGTCACACCAGAGGAATGGACCAATCGCACTACCATCGACTTCCTGAGGATCCTGCGCCAATGCGCGCCTGAAGCCGCACGCACGCTGATCAAAGAACTCCGGCGTGTGCAGCGCGCTGATGCGGAAGCCGCCGAGGGCGAATTCGAGGTATTTCCGCGGACAATCCAATGGTACAATCTTCCTGTGCTGGCCGAAGATGCTGCCGTAGGCCGCTTAATCGTACTCCACGACGTGACTGCGGAACATCTCCTGGAACGCATGCGTGAAGACCTGACACGCACCACCGTCCACGACCTGCGCAATCCTCTCACCAGCATTTCCGGGGCAATCAAATTATTGGAAAACGAAATCCAGGATGCGCTCACGCCGGAACAGCAACAGCTTCTGGACATCGCCGAACGCAGCACACAGCGTATGCTAAACCTGGTTAACGCCATTCTGGATATTAGCCGCTTGGAAAGCGGGCAGATGCCGCTGGAATTCACCATCATCAGCCTGCGCGACTTTGTCGAAGAGATCATCCAATCCCAAATGCCGCTGGCCATCGAAAAATCTTTGAATGTCGAAAACGCACTTTCGGCCGAGTTGCCGCCAGTTGTCGGCGACCGGGACCTGCTGGGGCGCGTTTTCCAAAACCTTATCGGCAACGCGATCAAGTTTACGCCTGCTGGTGGAACCGTGCGCATTGCCGAGCGGGAAGAGACAGCAGACCCCATCAAAATCTACATCTCAATCAGCGATACCGGTGAGGGCATTCCTCCGGATATCCAGGCCCGACTGTTCGAAAAATTCACCAGCGGAAAGCAAACCGGGCGTGGTACCGGATTAGGGTTAGCGTTTTGCAAGATGGTGCTCAACGCACACAACGAAAATATCTGGGTCGACCACAGTGATGAGCAGGGCACGACTTTCACATTTACCCTTTCGCATCTATAATACGGCTCATGCTCACAGAACGAGAACGTTTCCTCCAAACCCTGCTATTCGGCGCACCTGACAGAATCCCACTCTCACCCGGTGGACCGCGTGAATCCACGTTGGAAATGTGGCATACACAAGGACTGCCCAAAGATGTCGATTGGCACGATTACCTGATGGCGCTCCTGGGCATCGAGCAGCAAGGCACCCAACCACACGTCGATCCAGGTGTCTCATTCATTATGATTCCCACCTTCGAGGAGAAGGTGCTTGAACACCGCGACGGGCACTACATCGTGCAAGACTGGATGGGCGCAATCACCGAGATTTCCGACGAATTCGACTATACCTACATCCGTTCCGCCAAAGACTTCGTCACGCGCAAGTGGCACGCGTTCCCGGTTAAGACGCGCGCCGATTGGGAAGAGAAAATCAAGTGGCGCTACAAACCTCACGATTCAAAGCGCTTCCCCGCCGATTTCGAGGCGCGCTGTGCCGCGCTGCGCGGGCGGGATTACGTGCTGAGCTTCGTCTTCAGCGGGCCGTTCTGGCAACTGCGAGAATGGTGCGGCTTCGAAGGACTGTGCTTTTTGATGATCGAGCAGCCGGACTTCGTCGCAGAGATGGCCGAATTCTGGACGAACTTCGTCCTCGCGACCCTGGAACCCATTTTGCGACTCGCGCCACCCGATCACATTCGCTTCAATGAGGACATGGCCTATAAACTGCACAGCATGATATCGCCCAAAATGGTGCGGCGGTTTATTATGCCGGGTTGGGAAGCGTGGATCAAAGCGATCAAGGCCGCCAATCCGCGCTGCGTCGTGGAGATCGACTCCGACGGCTATGTGGGCGAATTGATCCCGTTGTGGATCGAGGCCGGCGTGGACGCTTGCTCCCCGATGGAGGTCGCCGCGGGGAACGATATCGTCGCCTTCCACAAGCAATACGGTACGCAGATGGCCTACCTCGGTGGCATCGACAAGCGCGCGCTGGCGAAGGGCGGCGACGTGATGCGCGCCGAACTGCTACGCGTCATCCCACCGCTGCTGGAAACCGGCGGTTTCATCCCCGGCTGTGACCACGGCGTCCCGCCGGATATCTCATGGTCGAACTTCGTCGAATACACGCGGCTGCTTGCCCAATTGACAGGATGGTTGTAAAACAAAGTACGAAGCAACCCTTGCAAAGGTGAAGGCAAACCAAGGCTCGCACACCTGCGCAAAGGTTAAAACAAAAACGTAAAAGGAGCCACTATGAAAGGTATCATTCTCTCCGGCGGACTGGGAACGCGCCTCTACCCGCTCACCGTCTCCCTGTCCAAGCAAATCCTCCCCATCTTCGACAAACCGATGATCTACTACCCGCTCTCGGTGTTGATGTTCGCCGACATCCGCGAATTTCTCATCATCTCCACGCCGCAGCACATCGAGCTGTACGAGAAGCTCTTCGGCGACGGGTCGCGGCTCGGTCTGGACATCCAGTACGTCGTGCAGCCGCACCCGGGCGGGATCGCGCAGTCGTTCCTGCTCGGCGAAGAGTTTATCGGTGGTCAGCCATGCGCGCTCATCCTCGGCGACAATTTCCTTTACGGGCACGGCCTTTCGGATTTGATGGAGGAAGCAGGGGCGCTCACCAATGGCGCGATGGTCTTCGCCTATTACGTTCAGGACCCGCAACGGTACGGCGTCGTCGAATTCGATAAAAACCTCAACGCTTTGAGCATCGAAGAAAAACCGCAGCAACCCAAGTCGAACTACGCCGTCACCGGCATCTACTTCTACGATAAAGATGTTGTTGAGGTCACCAAGGCGATGAAACCCTCCGCGCGCGGCGAATTGGAAATCACCGACGTCAACAAAGAGTACCTGCGGCGCGGCAAACTAAAGGTAGGCATCTTCGGACGCGGTTTCGCCTGGTTGGACACCGGCACGCACGAAAGCCTGCTGGAAGCCAGCGACTTCGTGCAAACCATCGAGCACCGGCAGGGTCTCAAAGTCGGCTGCATCGAGGAAATCGCTTACCGCAAGGGCTACATCGGCCCCGAGGAACTGCTTAAAATCGCCGATTTCTCGAAAGACAACCCCTACTGTCTCTATCTGCGCGAACTGGCGCAGCAGCCGCAGACGATGGTTATCTAGAGGACAACAAGGAGCAACACTATGTCATATCCCAAATTGACCGCACAGTTGTTTACCGTGCGGGATTTCTGCAAGACGTTGGAAAACTTCGACGCCAGCATGCGAAAAATCCGCGATATCGGCTACACCGCCGTGCAAGTTTCGGGCATCGGGCCGATTTCGCATGAGGACGTAAAAGCCGTCACCGATCAGTACGGCCTCAAGATCGTCATCACGCACGTGGGCTTCGACTATCTGCAAAACGACCTCGACGCCGCCATCGCGCAGCACAAGCTGTGGGAGTGTCCCAACGTCGCCATCGGCAGTATGCCGCCCGCCTACTACGCGGATGGCGAAGCGGGCTTCCACCGGTTTGCCAAAGACGCTACAGAGATTGGCCGAAAGCTGGCCGACGCCGGGCTGACGTTCAGCTACCACAATCACAGTTTCGAGTTCGTCCGCTATGGCGCCCGTACTGGCCTGGACATCATCTACGAAGAGAGCGATCCGCGCTATGTGCAGGCCGAGATCGACACGTACTGGATCCAGCACGGCGGCGGCGACGTCGTTGCGTGGATCAAGCGCATGAAAAACCGCATGCCCGTCGTCCACTTCAAAGATATGGTCATCCTTAGAGGGGAATCGATGTGGGCCAACCAGCAGATGATGGCCGAGATCGGCGAGGGCAACCTCAACTGGAAGCGCATCATCAAGGCGTGCAAAAAGGCCAACGTCGAATGGTACGCCGTCGAGCAGGACCGCTGTATGCGCGACCCATTTGAAAGCCTCAAAATCAGCTATGATAACCTCCGCGCAATGGGCGTGGAATAAAGGAGAGACGACACCCTATGGACAACACCGTTATCGAAAACGCCGGGTTCTCACCCGCGCGCCTCACCCGCATCGACGCGCTTATGCAACGTTATGTAGACGAAGGCAAACTCGCCGGCGTCATTGCGACCGTCGCCCGCCGCGGGCAAACTGTCTACCTGGAAAAGTTCGGTATGATGGACATCGAAGCGCACAAGCCGATGCAGTTCGACGCCATCTTCCGGATTGCCTCGATGACCAAACCAGTCACCAGCGTCGCCGTTATGACGCTGTACGAGGAGGGCCACTTCCACCTGAACACGCCGATTTCGGAGTTCATCCCCGGATTCAAGGACACCAAAGTCTTTGTACGAGAAACCGACGACGGAATCGAACTCGCCGACCTCAAACGCCCAATTACCTTCCGCCACCTCTTCACCCACACGGCGGGTCTGAGCTACGGCTGGAACGAGAACGATCCGGTAGACCGGCAGTACCAGAAAGCGCAACAGGAAGCTGGTGGCGATCCGCGGGAAATGACCGTGAAAGACCTGGTACAGGCACTCACGACACTGCCGCTGGCCTTCCAGCCGGGGACGAAGTGGCGCTATAGCTACGCAATTGACGTGCTCGGACACATCATCGAAATCATCTCCGGTAAACCGCTGGATGTGTTCCTCAAGGAGCGCCTTTTCGAACCGCTGGGGATGATCGACACGGATTTCTACCTCCCTGAGGCCAAAGCCGACCGGCTGTGCGCCTTGTACGGCCATCCCGACAACGCCCCCACCCTCCAACGCATCGATATGCCAGCACACGGGCGCCGCTACGAAAGGCCAGCGTTCCTTTCGGGCGGCGGCGGACTGCTGTCCACGGTCCACGATTACGCCCGCTTTGCACAGATGCTCGTCAACGGCGGTGAACTGGACGGCGCGCGCATCCTCAGCCCCACCACCGTCGCCCTGTACAGCATCAACCACATGCCAGAAGCCGCGCTCCCTTACGGATTTGCGGAAGGCGAGGACCTCTACCATTGGGGCTATGGCTACAGCCTGGGCACACGCGTGCTGATGGACGTTTCCAAGACCGGCCTGCCCGGTTCCGTCGGCGAGTTTGGCTGGGATGGCGCGTTCAGCACCTACGTCTGGATCGATCCCAAGGAGGCGCTGTACGGCCTGTTGATGGTGCAGCACCAGCCCAACGCCTACTACCCTATCGCCCCGCAGTTCAAGCAATTGACGTATCAGGCGCTCGTGTAAAGATCAACCCTGACAGGTCTCGGAAGACCTGTCAGGGTTTTCAAGGAGCTGCTATGTTCACCATTGGCGCATTCGCTGTCATTTTCGACGATGCAGGCCGCGTGCTGCTGTGCCACCGCCGCGACATCGACATGTGGAATCTGCCCGGCGGCGGGATGGAAAGCGGTGAGCTGCCCACGGAGGCCGTCATCCGTGAGGTCAAAGAGGAAACCGGCCTGGACGTGACCGTCGGACGGCTTATCGGTGTTTACGGGAAGCGAGATAGAGACGACGTGGTTTTCGCCTTCACGTGTGACGTCATTGGCGGACAGTTGACCGAAACAGACGAATCCAATGCCTGCCAGTACTTTGCGCCGGACGACATCCCGCTGAACACCAATCCCAAGCAGGTCGAGCGCGTGTACGACGCGCTAACACCGGCAGGCCAACCGGTTTTTAAATTGCAGGAGGGGCCAGTAACGCGGGAATGGTTGTCCGTACAGCGCAAATATGCTACGCAGTTGCAGAAGATTTTTGAGATTCAAGCACAAATCGAAACCGTTCATCCGCTCCTGGCCCACGTCTTCCCTATCGCCATCGTCGAGAACGGTCAGTTCCTCATTTTCGACGTCGATCCATCCGGGAAGCACTACACCTTCGTCAAACAAGCGCCCACGCCGATGCCGATTCCCCAGGGCGTGCGCGCGGCTTTTCCGCTGGAGTGCTACGGCGGCAAACCGGCCTGCGTCGTCACCGCTGACATTTTCGATACACTCGACGGCTACGTCACCATCTTCCACGAGTTCGTCCACTGCTGCCAGTATCAGACGTGCGAAGAGACGCTGAAAGCCACGTTGAGCGTCGCCCGGCAAGCCCAGGCCGCCAACGACTTTATGTGGGAGATCAACTACCCGTTCCCCTACGATGCCTTTGACTTCGTGGAAACCTATACCGCCTTTTTGGAAGCCGCAGCGCGCCAACAACACGATCTTGTCCGCGATTGCCGCGCGCAGCTACATACCGCATTGCGCGCCGAAGACTTCGAGTATATGATCTGGCAGGAGTGGAAAGAAGGCTTCGCGCGCTACATCGAAAATCGTATCAAGCAACACCTTGGCCTGCCAGAGAACCACGGCGGCGCAGAACTGCCCTTCAGCCGCGTCACCTTCTACGAGGGCGGCGCGCGTCTCATCGCCACTCATCCTGAACTGGCAGGAGACATCGAGGCGCTGTTTCACTGGATGAAGACACCACCATGAAAATGCTTGCGCCGGATCACAATCCGGCGCTGCGGGGACGGTGGATTGTGATCCACCTTAAGCACTGAAGTCGGATTTTCCCGAAGGAGGCCGAATGGAGAATCAACTGAGCCGGAAGGCATTGAGGCTGTTGTGCTCGCCGCCATCTTTGGGCGCCATGGCAGTGCTGCTGGTCAACGATCACCTCCTGCGACGCTTCTGGCCCTCGTGGATCACAGGCAAACTGGGCGACTTCGCGTGGCTGCTGTTTTTTCCGTTTGCACTGGCATGGGCGTGGGCGCTCATCCTGCCCCGGCGCGAGCGACTGGTGAGGGGGCTAAGTTTTGGCATAACGGGCGGCATCTTCGCGCTGGCGAAGACTGTGCCAGCGTGCCACGCCCTGGTCGTCAGTGTAGCGGAATGGGTGTTGGGACGCCCGGTTATATGGGTGCGCGATCCGTCGGATCTGGTGGCGCTGGTGTCGCTGGCGGCAGCGTGGATGATGTGGGGAAAGGCGCCAGATGCGGAAGCCTCAACCGCTCCCACACGAGGCATCATAGTGAAATGGGATCGCCTAGCCTTGGCGGCGGCAGCGCTCCTCACGATAGCAAACTCGGCTGGGCCGCCCGCAATCGGTGTTGAACACTTGGTATACAGAGAAGGTCGCATTTACGGCTTGACTCTGCAGTCAGGCAGACTAGCAGGCTACGTGAGCCGCGATGGCGGTCTCTCGTGGAAGAAACTGATATCGGGATACGACTCAACCAGCGGCAATTACCTGGAGGACGGGGAAACGCGGATTGAGATCTCTGAACTACGCCCGGAGTACACCACGACCGAGGCGGATCGTCTTGCATCACACATTCTGGACGTGAATGGCATGGTCCAGTACCGCTACACCTCAGGCAAGATCATCGAGCAATCTAAGGATGGCGGTGCTACCTGGGAAGAGGTGTACGTACGAACGAGTAGTCCTGCGGATAAGACATACTACGAGCGACTGCACCCAAATTATACGTTCTACCCCGGCCCACTGGATGCAGTCGCCGACCCGGTGACGGGCAACGTCGTCTTCGCGATGGGGGCCGAGGGCGTGCTAGTACGAGCGCCGGACGACACATGGACGTGGGTCGAGGTAGGACTGGGACGCCGGGCGGAAGTTCGCCGCGGCGAAGGCTTGTGGCTTATCCTGCAGGGGGAACTGACGCTGGCAGCAGGCTTCGGACTACTGGCGATCATGACATTGCTGGCTCAGTGGCGGCGAGGGTTGGCGCGGAAAATCTTCCTGGCGCTCTACTGGCTCCTTTGGGGGCTGAATGTGATCCTGATGCCCGAACTGCGGACAGGCTACGACGCGATTCTAGACGCGATGTTGATGTCGGCCGGATGCGTCTACCTGCTGATCCACATCGGGATTGAGCTGGCGATGACGGTCCCCAAACAAGCTACACTCCGCGAGATGGGTCGCGTAATGTTGATAGGACTGGCAGTCGCTGCGGTGTTCCTGGTGCCATACATCCTGTGGGTGCTGGCCTTCATCCCGTGGTACGGACTGGCGGCAGGACTAGGTGTGACTCTAGGCATAGCGGTCATGGTGACACTAGGGCTAGGACGCAAACAAGGCTCATAGCTTTGGCATGATTCTCTCAACGGATTGAACGAATTCAACGGAGAAATATCCGTTAAATTCCGTTGAATCCGTTGAGGCAATTTTTATGGGAGAGACACGATCTATGGGAACACGCATCTTTGGCAATACTGGCCTAACCGTCAGTCGCCTGGGCATCGGATTGGCGGAAATCGGTTTTGAGTTGACGTTGGAAGAAATCAACACGGCATCGAACGTGCTCAACACGGCGCTCGATGCCGGCATCACCTTCCTCGACACGAGCGCCTGCTACGACATCAGCGAAGAACTGATCGGGCGCACCATCGCCCACCGCCGTGACGAATACACGTTGGCGACCAAAGCCGGGCACGTCACCGGCGGCTACGTCGGCGAAAGCTGGACCGCGCAGACCGTCCGCGATAGCATCGACCGCAGCCTGGTGCGGATGAAGACCGATCACCTCGACCTGGTACAACTGCACTCCTGCAATGTGGACGTCTTGGAGCGCGGCGAGGTCATAGCCGTGCTGCAACAGGCCAAACAGGTCGGCAAAACGCGCTTCATCGGCTACAGCGGCGACAACGAAGCCGCGCTGTGGGCCGTGGAAAGCGGCCTGTTCGACACCCTGCAAACCAGCTTCAATGTGGTGGACCAGAACGCGCGGCTGCACCTCTTCGGCCCGGCGAAGGCGCGTGGCATGGGCGTCATCTGCAAGCGGCCCATCGCCAACGGCGCGTGGGGCGCGGAGAAAACGCCGAGCGACTACGCCGCCGAGTACTTCGCGCGCGCGCAGAAGATATTGTCCCTGGGGCCGGTCCCCAACGCGCCGGAGAATCGCATCTTGCTGGCGCTCGGCTTCGTCTTCGCCCACGAGCAAGCGGACATCCTCATCGTCGGTACACGCAATCCCATGCACCTCAAGGCCAACATCGATATGGTCAATACCCAACTGCCCATCGCGCCAGAAACCGTCGCCGAAATCCAACGCCGCTTCGAACTGCTTGCCGATGGCCCCGACTGGTCGCAGCGCGAGTGATCAATTCTAACCGCGAATCTCGCTAATCTACGCGAATATTATAGGAAGATTAGCGTAGATTAGCGTGATTCGCGGTTTATTTCTGGAGGATTACATGCCAAAGTCAACGAGCATAGCACGATACCTCAATGTCCGCCAGGCCTATGGCCCGACGATTTCCAGCGATGGGCAAAAGCTGGCGTTCCTCACCGACATCACCGGGATGCCGCAGGTCTGGCAAGTCCCGCTGCCCGGCGAACCGGGGACAATCCTGTGGCCCGAACAACTGACCTTTGAGACGGATCGCGTCATGAAGGCGCAGTTCTCGCCCGCAGAGGATGGTCGTTTGCTCTACACGCGCGACACCGGCGGCAACGAGAAACAGCAGCTCTTCCTGCTCAGCGAAGACGGATCGCCGGACGTTAACCTCACGCGGGGCTTCGAGGAAGTTACACATTCATTCGGCGCCTGGGCAAAGGATGGTAGTACTGTTTATTTCGCCGCCAACCGCCGCAATCCGACGCTGTTCGATTTCTACAAGCAGTCGTTGGATGGAGAGGCAATCCTCGTGTGTCAAAACGACGCGCCGGGCTTCCTCTTCAACGTGGACATCGCACCCGACGGGCAGCGCGCCATCGTCACGCGGGCGTCCAGCTCCTTCAGCCACACGCTGCTGGAAATTGACCTGACAAACGGGATGGCGCGACAGTTGCTCACCTCCGAGGAAGCTGTGCGCTTCACTGCCGCGTATTACACTGCCGATGGACGTGCGCTTTACCTTATCACTGACCTGGACGCTGACTTCCTCTACATCGCCCGGCTCGATCTGGACACGGGCACGCTGGAACGCCTCGTCGCGCCGGAATGGGACTGCAACGAGATGGCACTCGCGCCGGATGGGCAAAGTTTGGCGTATACCGTCAACGTCGAGGGCGCGCACCACATCTATCTATATGATCTCGTCACAGGTGCAACGCGCACGGCTACCGGCATTGCCGAACAAGCAGGCGTCGTCCGCGGCGATCAACTTGTTTTCTCACCAGACGGACGCCGCATCGCCTTTGCCTTTACAACTGCTACGCAGGCCGCTGACATCTACGTGTGGGATTTGATCAAAGACACTGTCTATCCGGTCACGCGCTCATCACACGGCGGCCTGGCGACGGAGGACTTCGTCACGCCGGAACTCATCCACTATCCGACGTTCGACACCCTCGCCGATGGGACGCTGCGCACCATCCCCGCCTGGTTTTTCAAACCACAGGACAAAAGTGACGAACCCTTACCCGCTGTCGTGGTCGTTCACGGTGGACCGGAGGGACAATTCCAACCGATCTTCACGTTCTTCATCCAATACCTGGTGAACAACGGCTACGCCGTGCTCGCGCCGAACGTGCGCGGCTCCACCGGCTACGGCAAAGCCTACAGCCACCTCGACGACGTGGAAAAGCGCATGGATTCGGTCGCCGACCTGGCTCACGCCGCGTGCTGGCTCAAGGCGCAGCCCGGCATCGACGGCGAGCGGATCGTCGTCTACGGCGGTAGCTACGGCGGCTTTATGGTGCTCGCGGCGCTCACGGCCAACCCGGAGCTGTGGGCCGCCGGCGTGGACGTCGTCGGCATCAGCAACTTCGTCACCTTCCTAGAAAACACCAGTGCATACCGCCGCGCCCACCGTGAGGCCGAATACGGCAGCCTGGCGCGCGACCGCGACTTCCTGGAAAGCATCGCGCCGATTCGCCACGTGGACAACATCGTCGCGCCGCTGTTCGTCGTCCACGGCGCGAACGATCCGCGCGTCCCTTTAAGCGAGGCTCAGCAACTCGTCACCGCCCTGCAAGCCCGTGGCATCCCGGTCAAATTTCAGGTCTTCGACGA
>DAIUDK010000097.1:0-21612 GCA_036845725.1 Chloroflexota bacterium | reverse complement strand
TCTGGAGGATTCCTGGGCTGCGCCGTGATTCCCCCGTTTTTTTGATAAGATACAATTGTCGCATGATTTTGTTGCAACCTGTTGAATTCGACTCTCAACCTGTTTGAAACACTTTGCACACGCAAACGAAACGCTTGAAGTCTACATTTGGGTATATACTGAAGACAGAAACATCGTACTTGGCTTCGCATCTCTTTTATTCAGTCCATTAACAAAGTCCGGGGTGGGGCTTCCCTATTTGTTCGGCGGTGGACAAGGGAATCTCCCCGACACAATTCTAGGAGGGTAAATGATGAAAAACATGCCAAGACTTTTCAGTTTGACGTTGGCGCTGCTATTGCTGCCGCTCTCCATCCCGCAGAGCCAGCGCACAGCCGCCGCTGTGGAACGGGTTTCCAGACCGCTCACTCCCACCGCCGAACTCGGCTGGGAACTGATTCTGCCCGATGTCAACGCGCGCATGTGGCGTTCGTCTACCTACGGGACCGATCACACGCTCTACATCACCACCGACCAAGATATGCGTCGCACGACCGATGACGGCGACACCTGGACGACGCTCTTTGCGACGCAGCCCTATTCTGAGTATCTGCGTATCAGTGCAATGGCGTGGGACCCCGGCTCGTTGTCGTCGCCCACGTTGTTCGTCGTGCGGAATGTGGGTTATGACCATGGTGAGGTTTTCCGCTCCACCGACGATGGCCTTACCTGGCAGATGGTGTTAGCACCGCCGAATACGCTACTCTACGACATCGCCGCCGTGCGCGATGCTGACGATAACCTGGCAGTCTTTGCCGTAGGTTTTTCGCCGGATATACCGGCTGTGTGGCGTTCCATCGATGGTGGCGACACGTGGGCGTTAGCCAATGATGGGTTATCCGAGTGGACGGACCTTTACCATGTCTATCCCTCGCCGAATTTCGCCGCCGATCACACCGTCTATTTGACCTGTTTCGGGCCGGCCTTACGTTCCACCGATGGCGGCCTCACGTGGGAGCGGCTCGTCATCCCCGGAACCGACATCGCGCGCGAGGTGGTCTTTTCGCCACATTACGCGACCGATGGCACGCTCTGGATGAGCTACTTCTTTGTTGAAGGTAGCGGTGACCCTGACATCCTACCTAACGGCATCGTGCGTTCCACGGATTTCGGTGCAACGTGGTCGAGGGTGAACACCGGCCTAAACGTGAACTATCTGGATGGTTGGATCCTGGGATTAGGTATCTCGCCGGATTATCCTGCCGACTTCGCGCTTTATGCTGTACAGCGCACGCTACAATTTGATGCTATTCCCTGGATGTTTTATCGTTCACCGGATGGTGGGGATCGCTGGTGGATGCAGGGTCTCGCGCCTGAAGCAACACCCAAAGGATTGATCGTCGCCGAGCGCGACCTGTTTTTCCTGCCTACCATCGATGGCTTGTGGCGGCTGCGCAACCACAGTTGGGAATGGCTGGTGAACGGCAACATGGAACTCGACACCAGCTGGCACTTTCCTGTCACGCCGTCTACGGCGGAGTATTCCACGATGCAGGCACACAGTGCTATGCGCTCTATGCGTCTCGGTATTGTGGGGACGCCGAACAAGCTCTCGTATTCGTCCGCGCGCCAGCGTGTGACGCTGTCCGCAACGGCAACCTCGGCCCAGCTGTCTGTGTGGCTTTATCCCATGTCGACCGAGGTGCAGCAGGCGGTATTCTTGCCGGAGATCGTCCCACTGCTTAACAGCCCGGCCCTGACTTCTGCCGCGCCCGCGGTCGGGGATGCGCAGTTCATCCTGATTATGGATGACAACGAAAAAATCCTCCAGACTTTGTTGTGGACGCTGGATAACAGCCGCACGTGGAAACCGTATACCTTTGACATGCGTGCCTACATCGGTAAGAGCGTCTGGGTGCATTTTGGCGTCTACAACGATGGCGTCGGCGGGACGACCGGCATGTACGTGGACGACGTCTCGCTGACCGCCACCGAGCCGCTGCCCGCACTTACTGAACTGCCCGGCAATCCCGCTGCCATCGCGGAGGACTTCCTAGTCAGCGACGCCGTCGGCTACCAGAATGCGCCAGCGGCGGCCTTCAATCCTGAGGATGGCGAATTCCTGCTGGTGTACCGGGACTCGCGCGGCCCCAACATGCCTGACATCTACGCGCAGCGGGTGTACAGCGATGGCCGGCTGCTGGGAAATGCCATCCCGATCTGCGATCACTACGACAGCCAGGATGATCCGCAGGTGGCGTACCTCGCCAGCGCCGATCGCTACCTGGTGATCTGGAGCGATGGCCGTAACACCACTGAGACCCCCGACATCTACGGCCAGCTGGTGCGGCGCGACGGCACGCTCGATGGCGAGAATTTCCCGATCGCCGTTGCGCCCGGCGGGCATTTCCGGCCTCGTCTGGCGGCCAATGAAGACGCTTTTATGGTCGTATGGGGCTATGCGGTGGATGGGAACTCGCGCATCCAGGGCCAGCGCGTGGGTAGCAGCGGCGGGCCGCTCGGCGCGCGCTTCGACATCTCCGATGGAGTGGCCTGGGCCGGGCAGCCGGACGTGGTCTATCGCCCGGCAGTCAATCGCTACCTCGTCGTCTGGTCTGACGCGCGCGGTGCAGACCAGGACATCTACGCTCAGCAAGTGTTGTCGGATGGGACTTTGGAGGGCGACAATATCCCCGTCACCAACGCGCCCGGTGTGCAGGCGTGGCCGTCTATCGCCGCTGGTGGTGTGGACGATGCACTGCTCGTCGTTTGGGAAGATTGGCGCACTGAAGACCAAAGTGACATCTACGGGCAGCGTTTCAAACCGGGCGACACGTTCTTGGGGATCGACATCCCGATCGCTGTTGGGCCAGGATTGGAAAAAACGCCAGCCATCGCGATCTGGGAAACCGCCGGATCAAGCGTCTTTTTTGTTATGTGGCAGAATCCAAGTGGACTCGGTGATATTTATGGCCAGCGTGTCGCATCGACCGGCCAGGTAATCGGCGCGCCCTTCGTGGTGAGCGATGAACCACACACGCAATCCAATCCGGCCACTGCTGTGGCGCGGACGGCGTCGCCGCCGGTTGTCCTGGCGCTGTGGGTGGACTATCGCGCCGAAACCCCTGGCATCTACGGGCAGCGCCTGGACGCCAACGCGCGCAAGGTGGGATTGCATGTGGCCCTGACCCCGCTGGATGGTTTGCAGGCGCGCCCGGTGATAGCCTACAGCCCTCTCTCGGATCGCTATCTCGTGGCCTGGCACCACATCGATGGCACCGGCGCGCACATCATGGCGTACAGCGTCAGCGGCGATGGCGCGCTGGTATGGAGTCCGTTTGCTGTTGCCAGCGGTATCCAGACGCCCGACTTGGCCTTCGATGTCGCATGGGATGCGCTCAACGATCACTTCCTGGTCGTGTGGAGCGACGTCGCATCGGAAACCATCGTTGATTTCGACATCTTCGGGCAGATTGTCAAACTGGATGGCAACGAGTTGATCGGCGACAAAATCACGATCTCTTCGGCGCCGGACCAGCAACACGCGCCGGTCGTCGCCTTTAGTCCGGAGTTGGCGCGCTACCTGGTGATCTTTGAGAGTGTATACTCTGTTTCCCAGATCACGAACCTGTGTGGACAATTCCTGTCGGACGCGGGTGTTCCACTTTTGACGGACGTGAGTGAGAATTTCCTGTTCACGATGGCCGGCGTGGACCGCCATGCGCGCTATCCTGACGTGGCTTACGACGCTGCCAGCCGTAGTTTCCTCGCGGTCTGGCAGGATAATCTTGCCGATCGGGACGGTTGGGGTATCTATGGGCAGCGGGTGGACGCGACAACCGGCACGTTGCTGCCATTTGAGTTTGTGATCGCTGATGCCGCTGATCACTTTGAGGAATTCCCTCGCTTAACTGCCGGGCCTGCGGGGTCGTATTTCGTTGTCTGGCAGGATACTGAGGCGGTAACGGATGGTGATGGAGATGTGCTGGGGCGGGTGCTCGCCGTGGATGGGTCGCCACTCGGCGCGCCGATTCCCATTGCGACGCAGGATGCCTACCGCGAAGGAGCGCCGGATGTGGCCTATAATGCTGCAGCCAGGGCTTTCCTGGTGGCCTGGCATGGTGCGCCGCAGACTGAGGCGGTTTATCTGTCCGACATCTATGCGCGCCAACTGAATGTAAAAGGCATTCCCTCGACGGTCGGCCTGCCTATCGCCAAGGCTGCTGATTCGGCCCGATATTGCCCCGTTGTCGCCGCGCGCGAGGGGCGTTCTGAGTGGTTGCTTGTCTGGCAAGACCTGCGCGCCGATCGTGGGGCCGAGCGTATTGGCGTGTATGCGCGTCGTCAGGCAGCGACTTGGCACGTCTACCTGCCGCTGGTGATGCGGAACCGGTAACAGTTAGTGGAACCCCTGCGAAGGTTCTGGCCAGAACCTTCGCAGGGGTTTGTTTGCTTCTTGACAAAACCATGCAACTATATTACAATGTAATACGTAATAGAATTACGGGTAAGTAAAAAAGAACAAGTGCTTGTAAGGAGGCAAACAAATGACGAAGAAGAAAGAAGTCGAAGTCGTGATCGAGGAAACCCCGGTTGTGGAAGTGGAGACCGCGGTTGAGGAAGCCCCTGAGGGCGAAGAGAAGCACGAGGGCAAGAAACCTGCGTCTGCTTCGTTGAAGGATGCGTTGAAGCAGGTCGAGACGTTTGGCCAGGCGTTGAGTGAGGCGCTGCAAGCGCGCGGCAACGTGGTTATGGTACGGGTGAACGATGAGGCTCTGGTGCACATGGATATGCTGGTGGATGCGGAAGTCACCAAGAGCCGTTCCGAAAGCGCCGCGTTCCTCATCGCCGAGGGCATCAAGGCCAACCAGGTGCTTTTCGACAAGATCGGCAGCATCACCCAGCAGATTGCCGAACTGCGCGAGCAATTGCGTAAAGAGGTCAAGCTGGAGCCTGAGGCGTAAGCCGGCGGTTCTGGTTCTGAACAATCATCCATAAAAGAAAAGAATACGGAGGGAAACAATGAACGAAGGAAAAGTGGTTGATGTCGAAGTGGTTGCCGAGTCTGCTCAGCCAACGCCTGAAGCTGAGGCTGCGCCGAAAACCGTTGCTATTACGCTGCCTTTAAACAAGATCGTCGATGAAACGGCGAAGGTAATGGAGTCGTTGGGCAGGGCGCTTATCAAGACGGCGCAGGATGTCTCCAACCTGATGGTCGTGCCGGTGGACAAGGTCACGCGCGCGCAGTTGGACTTGCTCGTCGAAGCCGGCGTCGCCCCGACGCGCACGAAGGCTGCGGCAAGCCTGCTCCAGGAATCCGTTCAGAGCCGGCAGGAAATCTTCGAGAAGGTGGAGAAGACCCGCGCGCAGATTGATTCGTTGAAGCAGCAGTTGCATTCGTTGGTCGGCAGCGCGAGCTAGCTTAGTACGGTCTTAGAGGTAATAGCCCCAATAGCTTAACCATAGGCGGCTCCGACAGGAAGCCGCCTATGTGTTTTTGTTAAGCCATACTCTCACTTTGTCGGGCAGATCGTCACGGGTCGTGCGGTTCACTTCCCATAGGGTCACTTGCGCCAGCGTCTTGAACACGTCGCTTTCAGGATGAGGATGGCGCATAATGGTCCCCAAAACCGGCGTCGGCCCCAGGATCGCCAGCATCACCGTGTCGCAAAAGGCACGGGAGTACAATTCCATCGTGCCGATTTCGTCCACGACGACCAGTTTTTTCTCCTGTATCGCGCGGCGTAACGCAGAGACGCCCGCGCGCTCCAATGCGGCAACGTCTACACCGTAGCGCCCGACGCGCGGTGCTTTGGGATCGCGCAGATCAACGTGAGCGATGGTCGTTTCTTTACCATCCAGCGTGATCAGCCGGAACCCTTTCCGTCCGCCAGGGCCGACGATCTCCTCGGTATAGAACCCGCCCGCCTTGTTTCCCAATTGCGCGACGACGTTGCGGATAATCGTCGTCTTTCCAATACCGGGATGCCCGGTCAGCAACAAAGTTTTTCCCATACGCTCTCCGATTGGCCTGTTTACGGCTTGGAGTATAATGCCATCAGGTTAGGAATGCAAGGAGGCGATATGCGTATTCTCATCACAGGCGGGGCAGGGTTCATTGGGTCGCATTTGTGCGACCGGTATTTGGCCGAGGGCCACGAGGTCATCGCGATGGATAATCTGAGTGCAGGGAGCACGGATAATATCGCGCATCTGGCAGGCCATCCGCGTTTTTCATTTGTCAAGCACAACGTCACAAATTACATCTATGTGGCGGGCGCGTTGGATATGGTGCTGCATCTGGCTTCGTTGCCAAGCCCGGTGGACTATTTGAACTATCCTATTCAGACACTCAAGGTGGGGGCGTTGGGGACGCACAACACATTGGGACTGGCGCTGGCTAAACAGGCGAAGTTCCTGCTGGCTTCCACCTCCGAGGTCTACGGCGATCCGTTGATTCATCCGCAGGAAGAGACCTATTGGGGCAACGTCAATCCAGTGGGGCCGCGTGGTGTCTACGACGAGAGCAAGCGCTTCGCCGAGGCGTTGACGATGGCCTATCACCGCTATCACCACGTGGATACCCGCATCGTGCGCATCTTCAACACCTACGGGCCGCGCATGCGCGCCGACGATGGGCGTGTGGTGCCGAATTTTATCTGCCAGGCGCTGCGTGGCGAGCCGCTGACGGTCTATGGCGATGGCTCGCGCACGCGTTCGTTCGGCTACGTAGACGATCTGGTGGAGGGCATTGTGCGCCTGATGGCGGCAGATATTGAAGGCCCGGTAAACCTCGGCAATCCTGTTGAGCTGACGATTCTCGAGTTTGCCCGGTTGACGCTGCAAGTCACCGGGAGCGCGTCCGAAATCACCTTCGTTCATCCCACCGACGAACGAACTGCCGACGATCCCAAGCAGCGCTGTCCCGACATCGGCAAGGCGCAGACGGCGTTGGGGTGGGAGCCGCGTGTGCCGGTGGAGGAGGGGCTGCGCAAGACGGCGGATTACTTCCGTGTGAAGTTGGGGCTGGCGTGATACCGGCTTACGTCCTCAGCGTGCTGGTCTACGTGCGCCGTGGCGACGAGGTGCTGGTGATGCGGCGCAACAAGGAACCGAATCTCGGGCTGTGGATCGCGCCGGGTGGTAAGGTCGAGATGGGCGAGTCGCCGCACGAGACGGCACGCCGCGAGCTAGTGGAGGAAACCGGCCTGGTCGTAGACGATTTGCGCCTGCGTGGTTTTTGCACGGAGGTTTCCCCGTTGCCGGAGTGGAACTGGATGCTCTTCATTTATACCACGCGGATGTTCTCCGGCGTCGTGCAGCCCGACCTGCGGGAGGGCGATTTTGCCTGGATGCCGGTGTCGACATATTTGAATGACGTGCCGATCCCGCAGGCGGATATGATTTTCGCCCCGCGCGTGTTGCAGATGGAGGCGGGTGTCTTCCAGGCGAAGTTTGTCTACGATGAGGCGCTCAAGTTGGTGACATGGACGGAATATTCGGGTTAGGGCGCTTGCGGCGCGACGCACTCCCCGTGTGGGCGCTCCCGGCGGCGCTGGTGTTGGCCGGTATGGTGTGGGGCGTGCTCCTGTCGCGGCTTTCGTTGGTGAACTGTCTGTTATTGACGACGTTGGCTTTTACTTTTGTAGCCAGTATGTGGGAACCGCTTGTGGGCGTCGGCATGGCGCTTTTTCTGGGGCCGTTGTGGGCATGGTTGCGTATGGAGTTGCCGCAGGTTCCTGCGGTAATCGGACAGACGGTTTTTCTCATAACAGCGGGCATTTGGATTGTGCGTGGATTGCTGCGCCGCGATGTCCATATCCCACTGCCGCCGTTACTGCTACCGTTACTTGGCTTTATGGGCGCGGTGTTGCCCTCGTTATGGCGACCTGCCGATCTGTGGGTTGGATTTTTGGAGTGGGGCAAATGGGGACAGATCGTGCTAATGTTTTTGCTGGTTTATGACCGGCTGCGCGGCAAAGAGGGACGACGGCGTGTGCCGTTGGTGGTTGCGCTACTCGCTGTTGGCGCAGTGTTCCAGGCGCTTATTGGCCTGTGGCAGTTCGGTCTTGCTGATGATCTACCGGAACATTTTGCGATCGACGCGCAATTTTATCGCGCCTACGGCACTTTTCAGCAGCCCAACCCCTACGCCGGTTTTTTGGGTCTCATTGGCGGGCTTCTGGCCGGACTCGTCGCCGTCGTAGTGTGGGAATGGGTGACGAATGGCAAATGGCGAATCACGAATCGCCAATCTCCAGTCATCAATTACAGATTCGGTTTGTTGTTGTTTGCGTTTGCGGCGGTTGCGGCGGGCCTGCTGGCATCCTGGTCGCGCGGCGGATGGATGGGTTTCGCGGCGGCGCTGTTTGTCATCGCCGTTAGTTTGCCGCGCCGCAGTGTATGGGGATTGGCGCTGGCAGTGGTGATCGTGGTTGGTGGATTGGGACTATACGCTGCCGGGTGGTTGCACCCGTCGATTGCCTCCCGGCTGACTGGTTTCCTCGAATATGCGCGCTTCGAAGACGTGCGCGGGGTAGGTATCAATGACGCGAATTATGCCGTTATTGAACGCATGGCGCACTGGCAAGCGGCCCTGTCGATGTGGCGCGAACATTTTTGGCTCGGTGTGGGCTTCGGCTGCTACGAGGCGGCTTACCCTGCGCACCGGCTCATCAATTGGCCGTATGCCCTGGGGCACGCGCATAATTATTACCTCAATCTGTTGGCCGAAGTCGGCGTTCTGGGCCTGGGCGCTTATCTTGTGCTGCTTGGCAGCATCTTTGTGGGCCTCTGGCGTACATCGCGTCGTACAACGGGTCTGGCACGTGGCCTGGCGCTTGGCCTGCTCGGTGGGTGGATGCACTTTACCGTGCATAACTTAGTGGACAATATCCTGGTGAACAATGTCCATTTGCATCTGGGCGTGTTGTGCGCCTTGAGCGCGTGGGTGATCGGACGGGAAGGCGTGAATGAGGGTGCAGATTCCTGAAGTGAGCATCGAACTGGCATTTCCTGTGGCGCGTTACCACGTTCACCAAGGGGATACAAACGACTGTGGCCCATATTGTGTGGCGATGGTCACCAACGCGCTATATGGGATGCCTTTGGTGGATGCGGCGGCGCTGGCGGAAGAACTGAATCATCGTGGTTTCCCAGAGCGCATCCCCGGTTGGGCCACGTTGCCGTGGGGGACTGTCGTGTCGTTGCGCCGACTGGGATTGCGCGCTCGCTGGCGCGTGGGAACATCCCTAAAGCGGTTGTTTGCTAACCTGTACCAGAACTGCCTCACGTTGGTAATCGTGGGAGAGCCGTTGCGTTTTGTGGGGCGTACATGGGAAGGCTGGTCGCACTACAAAGTTCTCGTTGCGTGGGATCCTAAGTGGGGGCTGGGCTTCGTCGATCCCTTCATCGCGCGTGCCGATGGGATGATGTGGCAACAGCTTGACGAGTTTCGCCGGCAGTGGGCGTGGATGGGCAGGCAAATCATCGAAGTGCGGCGGGCTTAGCACAGGCCCGCATGCATACTTTATGCGACAGGCTCCGCTACGACATTCCCTTGACCCGTTTCCCCAACTGTACCAGTCGGTTGGCGATGGCGTACTCCGGCACTTGAAAATCCTCACTGAGTTGCTGTAGGTTGATCAAGGGCCGTCGAGCTGCTTTAAGCAGCCATTGCGTGGGGACGAGAAAACTCGCGGCGAAATACTTGGCGGCGTCGTTACTGTAAGGGTACTGCTGCTCCCAATTAGCGCTGGCGCGGCAGATTTCACGGTAGAGCAGGCGCGCCATCGCCATGCGGTATTCATAGCGATGTTCGCCAATCCCAAAGACGAGCGACATATCGCTGATATCCACGCTACTCAGACCCTCAGGGGGGGTTGAAAGCACCTTTTCGATCTGGAGGGGCGGGCGTTTGAAGGTGTAGTGCTCCACCAGTTTTATAGTCAGTTCTTCGATGTGTTGTTGATCGTCAGTTGATAGTGCCACAGTACTTCCTCCACCGTGTGCGAGTTTCCATGCAGGCTTTATTATATCTGTTCCGTAAAAAGAGACAAGGATTGGCGTCGTACAAGGACGCTGGTTTTTCGCAGACTCATGCAGATAAATTGTGATCAGCGAACATCTACGTGAATCCGTGCTTGATTTCAGGACTAACCACGTCCGAATTGATGGATAAGCTGCTCGACCCTGATCTGTACGATGGTGGGGCGTCCATGCGGGCAGGTGCGCGGGTTGGATGTGTGTTCCAGATCGCGTACCAGGCGCTCCATCTCCTCGCGCGAGAGCGCCTGTCCGGCTTTGATCGCGGCGCGTTTGCAGATGCGGCGCACAATCATCTCCTCCAACGCAGTATGGATAGGCGACTCTTCAGTGCTGGCGGCAATATCAGCCAACAAAACAGCTGGAGATAAATTGGCGAGCAGCGCAGGCATTGATCGTACCAGGAACGTTCCCGCCCCAAATGGCTCCACTTCCATCCCCAAGGCGAACAGTGCAGGCAGCAGTTCTTCCAGATAGGCGGCCTCGGCGACGGGCAAAGACACGGATTCTGGCTCCAGCAGCGGCTGGACGGCTACCTGCCCCTGCATCCACGCTGTAATCAGGCGTTCGTAGAGGATGCGTTCGTGTGCAGCATGCTGGTCGATCAGATAAATCCCCTCCGGGCCTTCGGCGATAATGACCATCGTCGCCGCTTGGCCGATGACGCGCAATGGCGGAAGTGTGGGAGAGGCGGCGGCAGTCGATGCCCCTGGCTTAGCGAGACCCGATCCGGTCCCTTCAGGCGACGCGAGCAGTGTGCCTGTGACAAACGCCGGCGTGGGCGCTGCACTCTCGAATGGCGCTGTTTCCGTGGGTATTTCTGTTGGGGAAGAAGCGATCTGCCGAGCCGCAGGGGTCAATGCGGCGAGACGAGCGCGCGTTGTCATATCCGAAGGTGCGACATCTTCAACCGACCCCACCCGGGGCGTTTCCCAGGTGGTCGCTGCCGGGGCTTCCTCAATCACCGTGGCGCGGACGGTGCGCTGCACCGCGCGAAATACGGCGTCGCCGTCGCGGAAGCGCACTTCCGTTTTAGCCGGATGCACGTTTACATCCACGTCTTCCACAGGCAATGTCACACTGACGAAGGCGACGGGGTAGCGTTTCACCGGCAGCAGTGTGTGGTACGCCTGGATGATGGCGTAGGTCAGTCGCAGATCCTGTATCCAGCGCCCATTGACAAACAGTGTAATGTAGCCCCGGTTGGCGCGATGCACGTTTGTCGGGCCGACGAAGCCGCATACCTGGATATCGTCTGTCGTCGCGTGGGCGCTGTCCTCACACGGAATTTCCAGCAAGCTGGTGCCCAGATCCATCCCGTAGACGTTGAGCAGGGCCTCCTGCGCGCTGCCGTTGCCCGATGTAGCGAGAATCTCTCGTCCATCGTGAACCAGCGTGAACGCGACGTGCGGGTAGGCGATGGCGTAGCGCGTGAGAAAGGCATCGATGTGATTGCGCTCGGTCCGCTCGGATTGCAGAAACTTGCGTCGCGCGGGCACGTTGTAGAAGAGGTCTTCGATCAGCAACTCCGTCCCGTATGGACGTCCCACCGTGGCGCGCGCGGCGATTTCACCCCCCTCGATCCTCAGACGCGTTCCGGCCTCCTCTGCGGTGTGGCGGGTGAGGCACGTCACCCGGCTCACCGAGGCGATGCTCGCCAGTGCCTCGCCGCGAAACCCCAACGTGGCAATGATCTCCAGATCGGTGGCGCTTTCCAGCTTGCTCGTGGCGTGGCGGCGGAACGCCAGTTCTACCTCCACTGCAGGAATACCCGCGCCGTTATCGCGCACACGGATTAACGTGCGCCCGCCGCCGCGCGTCTCCACCTCCACGCGGGTTGCGCCCGCGTCCAGACTGTTTTCCACTAGTTCTTTGACGACGGAGGCTGGACGCTCGACTACCTCGCCCGCGGCGATACGGGCGGCGACATCTTCGGACAAGAGATGAATTGGCATACGCGCTAGGGTCTCTCCGGCAGGGCATCAGACTCTGGGGGTTCCGGAACACTCTGCATCATTATGCCCGGATTCATTGGATAGGTTTCCGTGAGGACCACGCTGTAGATGTTGTTGTACGCGATTCCGCTTATTTCGTGGTCTTCCAGTACCACACCATAGTTCGTCGCTCCATTGTAGGAGTCTACCTGTACGTAGATCACATCTCCAGCCCTGAGCGCCGCCGGTAGACGGGTGTAGGCAGGTTTGTGGAATTTGTCGTACAGATAGATGATATACGTCTCGTTGGGAGGAATGGGCAGGGCATCGCGGTCTACACCCCAGGCTGCGCCGTAGGGGGATATCGGATCCCATAGTTGGTTGACCTGGGTGGGCGCAGGCGAGGGATTGACATACAAATCGATCCAGAAGCCCTCAGGTGCGGGCACTGGCAACTTACCCTGATTCCTGATGGTGATCGCGATGTGGTTCTCACCGAAATTGACATCCTCGACGATGAGATCCGGGCCAACACTGTAGTTGCGTAGCACGAGCGGCAGGTAGATAATGGGCCATTTGATGCGACTGCTGGCCGTATCGACGTTGTTTTCTGGCGTGGGATCCTCTCCGTTTATGCCGTCATCGGATATGGTGGCGGTGTTCGTGAATATATGACCCTCTGGCAGGCTTGCCGCCGCCTGTACGGTCAATGTGCGCACGCTCTGCTGTCCCACGTTGAGTGTGATGCTCGGCCAGGTGACAACGCCCGGCGTGCTCTCAATCCCGCCATCTGATGCGTTGACGAAGTGTGTATCTGGCGGCAAATGGTCGACAATGTTGACTCCTGTCGCGCCCTGTGAGCCGGTGTTTTGGACTTGAACTGTATAGACCAAGGGGCCTTGCGGATGGATGACGGCGCGGTCTACCGTTTTGTCGAGGACGAGATCCGGCATCGCGCCGACGGCGTTTACATCGATGGCTGTGTTATCGGCGGGATTCAGGTCCAGGCCATGCGTCCCGTCATCACCTACGGTGACGGTGTTGGTGATGTGCGACACGCCGGCCGGCAACGCACTGTCGGCCACTACCCTGAGCGTGCGCGTGATGACTTCATCCAGCGCCACTTGCGGGATGACGGGCCAGGTAACGATGCCGGGACGGCTCTGTGTCCCGCCATCTGAAGCGCTGGCAAAAACAACGTGGGCGGGCAGCGTATCGGTGATCAGAACGTTGGTCGCGTTTTGCGTCCCTACGTTGGTGATCGTGATAACGTAGGTGAATTGTTGATCCGGCAGCACGACGCTGAAACCATCGTCTTTCCCAACGATGAGATCGGGCCGGGTGATGATGGGTGTGGTTGCCGTGGCGGTGTTGTTGTCCGGGTTAGCATCTGGGATGTTGTTGGCGTCGGCGCCGATAACCACCTGGTTGGTGATTTCGCTCACATCGATGGGGAACGGCAGGACGACGTCCACGGCAAAATACAGCGTGCCGCCTTCGATGATATCGCCGAGCGCGTAGGCGCACACCGTTCCGGCGGGCGCGCCGTCCACGCACGTCCAGCCGGGGCTGCTGGCGGTTTGGTTGAACGTGGTGAGTGTGGGCACGGTCTCCGTGATGATTACGCCGCCCGCAATCTGATCGCCGCTGTTGGCGTAGGTCAGCGTGTAGACGATGGTCTCGCCCGGTTCTACCGTAATGCCGCCGTCATCTTTGGTAATGAGTAAATCGATAGTCGCGTCGATGGGGGTAATCAGGCTCGCCGCGTTGTTCGACGGTTCGGTATCCGCGCCGTTACTGCCGTCATCCGCGATGGAGGCCGTGTTCCCGGTTTGCGTGGCGTTGACAGGCAGCGGGGTGACGACGCGCACGGCGAAAGCGACGGTATTGGAGGCGTTCGCCGACAGATTGCCGACAGGGTACGTGCAGGATGTCCCTGCGGGTGCGCCGTCAGCGCATGTCCAGCCGGCGCTGCTGGCGGCAGCATCGAAGGTTGTGTGCGCGGGCACGGTCTCGGCGATGAGGACGCCAGTAGCGCCCTGATCGCCCGTGTTGATGTATGCAAGCGTGTATACTGATGTGTCGCCGGGCCGTGGGGCAGTGCCGCCATCTGTCTTGTTGATCGCTAGGTCCGGTGCCGCCACAACGAGGTCCGCATGCTGCGCGGCGGCCGTGTAGCCGCGATCCTCGACGGCGCGCGCGGTGTTGACGAGGATCTCGACGCCGGCCGGGAGCGTAGCATCGACGGCGACAGTGAGCTGGCGCGTCACGTTGGCGCCGCCGCCTGCGAGGTTGAAGGGAGGCCAGGCGATGATACCCGGACTGCTGCTGTAGCCGCCGTCGGAAGCCGCGACGAGGGTGACGTTTGCGGGCAGGGTGTCGGTAATGAGGATACCGGTGGCCTCCTGGTTACCGTTATTGCTGAGCGTGAGCGTGTAGGCGAGCGTCATGCCGGGTGCGACGGACTCAACGGCATTGGTCTTGGCGAGGGCGAGGAGCGGGTTGGCGTCCACCCCATCGACATCCTCGGCCTCCAACATGTGACCTTGATTGTCGCTCAGCGTGGCCGTGTTGGTGATGGCGGTCACGCCGACGGGTAGGGGGTTGTCCACGGTCACAACGAGCAGGCGCGTAGTACTGGTGCTGCCGGGCAGGTTGAAGGCGGGCCAGGTGACGACGCCCGGCGCGGTTTGGCTGCCGTTATCCGAGGCAATGTAGAACGTCGTGTTTGCAGGGAGCGTGTCGGTGAGCCGGATGCCGGTGGCGAGTTGGCTGCCGGTGTTGCTGATAATCAGGCTGTAGACGAGCGTGCTGCCCGGCGTGACGGTGATGATCCCATCATCTTTGACCATCAGCAGGATCGCGGCGGCGGAGAGGGTATCCACATCCGTAGCGGTGTTGTTCCCCGGCGTGGGATCGGGACCATTCATGCCGTCATCGGCCACGGTGATGCTGTTGGTGATAAGGTTCGTATCCGCCGGGAACGGATCGGGGACTTCGACGGTGACGCTGCGGGTGACGCTCGTGCCACCAGCCAAGGCGAACTCTGGCCATGTGACGATGCCGGGCATGGTTTGGCTGCCGCTATCGGAGGCCGTGACGAAGACCGTGTTCTCCGGGAGATTGTCGGTGACACGGACGCCGGTCGCGTTCTGGTTGCCAGTATTGGCGATAACGATTTGGTAGGTGAGAATATCACCGGGATCGACGCTGCTTACACCGTCGGATTTGCTGATTTCCAGGTCGGGCGTGGCCTCGACGGGTGTGACAGTAGCCGCGGTGTTGTTCAGCGGTGTGGGATCCGCGCCGTTGTTGCCGTCGTCGGCGATGGTGGCCGTGTTGTCGATCTGCGTCACCCCGGCGGGAAGAGGGTTGACGACGTTCACGGCGAACTGTCTGGCAGCGGAGTCGCCAGCTGGCAGACTGCCGATAGCGTTGGTGCAGATCGTTCCAGCCGGTGCACCGTCAGTGCAACTCCAGCCAGGACTGCTGCTGGTAGTGTTGAACATAGTGTGCGCTGGTACAGTCTCGGCGATGACGACGCTAGTAGCTTCCTGGTTGCCGACGTTGGCGTAGGTGAGCGTGTAGGCGAGCACCGCCCCCGGTATGGTGGTCACGCCGCCGTCGCTCTTGGCGAGCGTGAGATCCGGCGCGGCGATGATGGGTGTGACCGTGCTCGCAGTGTTGTTTGCCAGGTTGGTATCTTCACCGTCGTCGGCGATGCCAGCGGTGTTTACGATTTGCGTGATACCTGTGGGTAGGGAATCGACGACATTCACAGTGAAAGTGATGTTGTGTGTAACTCCTCCCGGCAAGCTATCAATGGCATACGAGCAGGTCGCGCCCATACAATTCCAGTTAGGATGGCTGGCGGCAGGATCGAACGTTGTATATGCGGGCACGGTTTCTGTGATGACGATACCGGTGGCTTCTTGATTGCCGATGTTCGCGTAGGTGAGCGTGTAGGCGAGCACGTCACCTGGTTCGACGGCGGTAGCAGCGGCGTGCTTGGTGAGCGACAGATCGGTCGCGGCGATGACGGTATCGACATCCTGCATCTCGATCGGCATCGTTTGATCTGGGGCGATGGCGGTGACGGTGTTGGCGATGCTCGTCACCCCGGCAGGCAAGGGATCGTCCACGGTCACGATGACGAGACGGGTGACGCTGCCGCCGCCGCCGGGCAGGTTGAAGGGCGGCCAGGCGACAATGCCAGAAGTTGTAGTGTACCCACTATCCGAAGCGGCGACGAACATCGTATGCAGCGGCAGCGTGTCGGTGATGCGGATTCCCGTGGCCTCCAGATCGCCGGTGTTCGTGATGGTAATGAGGTAACTCAGCGTGTCGCCGGGTTGGGCAGATGCGCGGCCATCGTCCTTGCTGGCCACGAGAGTGGGTGCAGCAAAGGCGGCGGTGGTGATGGTGGTGACGTTGTTGTTCAGGTTGGCGTCTTCACCGCCTGTGCCATCATCGGTGATAGCTGCTGTGTTGGAGATGATTGTTGCGCTCGCGGGCAGCGGTTGGGCGATACGCACGGAGAACGTGACGTTGCCGGAGTCGTTTGCAGGCAAGTCGCCGGCGTCGTATGTACATGTTGTTCCGGCAGGCGCGCCGTTAACGCACGTCCAGCCGGGGTTCCCGGTCGCGTCAAAGGTCGTGTAGGCGGGCACAGTCTCGGTAATGACGACGCCGGCGGCATCCTGGTCGCCCAGGTTCGCATAATTCAGGGTGTATACAAGCACCTCACCGGGGATTGCAGAAAGGCCTCCATCAGTTTTGCTAATCGCCAGGTCGGGCGCGGCATCTACAATGTCTACGTGTTGGTTTGTCGCCGTGTATCCTCGGTCGTCGATAGCATCAACAGTGTTAATAAGCAGTTCAAGACCAGCCGGGAGCGTATGGTTTACGGTGACGGTGAGGTGGCGTGTCGCGCTGGCACCGCTGGCAAGGTTGAAAGCGGGCCAGGTGACGATGCCGGGTGCGCTCAAGATGCCGCCATCGGAGGCGTTGCCAGCGGTGAAAGTGACGTCGGCGGGCAGCGTGTCGCTGATGATGACGCCGGTTGCGTCCTGGTTGCCTGTGTTCGTAATCGTGATCGTGTAGTTGAGCGTCTCGCCGGGTGTGGTGGTGGTGACGGCGCTGGTCTTGGTGAGGATGAAGTTGGGGTTGGCATCCACGTTATCCACATCGGGCGCGTTGGCGGTAAGGCCGCTATTGTCGTGTAACGCCGCCGTGTTGGCGATGGTGGTCACGCCGGCAGGCAGGGGATTATCCACATTGACGACAAGTAGGCGTGTCGTGCTGACTCCGCCACCGGGCAAGTCGAAGGCCGGCCAGGTGACGACGTCGTTCTCTTCCGTGCCGTCGTGCGAGGCCAGGACGAAGTCTGTATGATCGGGCAGCGTGTCGGTCAGCACGATGCCGGCGGCGAGTTGGTCGCCGCTGTTGGTGATGACCAGACGGTAGATCAGCGTGCTGCCGGGCGTTACGGTGGTCACGTCGTTGCTCTTGCTCAGCGTCAAGAGGGGCGCAGCAGTAATCGGATCGCCATCTTGCGCAGTCGCGGTTATACCATCGGTGGTGGCCATGGCTGTGTTGGTTATAAAGTTGGTCGTCCCCGGGAAGGGATTGGGGACGGTGAGCGTGACGGCGAGCGTGGTGCTCGTGTTGCCGCCAGCCAATGCAAAGGGCGGCCAGGTAACAACGCCAGGCGCGCTCATGCTCCAGCCATCCGAAGCAGAGTCAAGAGTTGTGTGCGTGGGCAGATAGTCGGTCACAACGACACTGGCGGCCTCCTGATCGCCGGTGTTGGTGACGACGATCTGGTAGGTCAGCGTGTTGCCGGGCGTGACGGCATCGACGCCGTTGGTTTTGCTGATTTCCAGGTCGGGCGTGGCGCTGACGGGCGTGGCGAGGGTTGTGGTGCGGCTGATGACATCGGCGCTGTTGCTGCCGTCATCGGCGATGGTGGCCGTATTGTGGATGTGCGTGACACCTGCCTCAAGCGGCATCGTGACGGTTACGGCGAAGGTGACATTTCCGCCGGTCCCGGCAGGCAGGTTTCCGACGGTGTATGTATAGGTTGTTCCGCTTCCCGTCCAACCGGCAGAAGCGGCGAAGGTGGTGTACGCGGGCAGGGTCTCTGTGATGACGACGCCGGTCGCGCCCTGGCTGCCGGTGTTGGCGTAGGTGAGCGTGTAGACCAGCGTTTCACCGGGTCTGGCATCCGCGCCGCCATCGCTTTTACTGAGCGTAAGGTCTGGCGCTGCATTGATTGGGTCGATATCCCAGGCGGTGTTGTTGGTTGCGTCTGCTTCGTTGGGCGTTGTGGCGGTGACAGTGTTGGTGATGGTGTCCACGCCGGCGAGGAAGCTTTCGCCCACGGTGGCGACGACAAGGCGGGTGGCGCTGGCGCCGCTGTCGAGGGGGAATGCAGGCCAGGTGACGATGCCGGATCCGTTAGTCCCCCCGTTGGACGCGATTAGAAAGGAGGTGTTAGCAGGCAGCGTGTCGGTGACGGAAACTGTCGCCGGGACATTGCCGGTGTTGGTGATAGTGATGAGGTAGGCTAATGTCTCACCGGGCTGGACAACCGTGCGGAAGTTCTCCTTGCTGACGACGAGGTTGGCCTGGCCGTTCCCGGCGACAAATGGCGTGCCCTGCAAGAATGCGTCGGCGTCCACGGTGACCGCGAGGATATCGCCGTTGCGGGTCACACCCGGCGGGGTCAACCAGCAGTCAACGCCGGTACAACCGGTGTCGGGCCAGCCATCGTCTGTCAAGGTGAAGCGGTAGAGGGTCTGGCCATCCACTTCACATCCTGCTACGCTAGTCGTCAATGGAACGTTTACCGCCCATGAACCGTCGGCGTCGAGGACGAAAAAGTCGTAGTCATCAGAACAGGGTGGGCCGCCATAGGGTAACGTTGCCTGGCCGAAAGGCGCGACGCTGTATCCGTGGTTGACGATGATGCCTTGGCCGCTACCATCGGCGCTGGTTAGGGTTGCGTCGCCTAACGTCCCTATGCCCCATGTGTCAACGGGCGCGCCAAGGCGGT
The DNA here is from genome assembly GCA_036845725.1 of Chloroflexota bacterium. Lineage (GTDB taxonomy): Bacteria > Chloroflexota > Anaerolineae > B4-G1 > SLSP01 > DSWT01. The sequence continues at coordinate 2,598 of DAIUDK010000097.1, read as the reverse complement.
AATTCCAGCTATCAGGATTCACTCCGTTCGGTTGCACGCTGTGCGTGCCCCACCAGTTATGACGGGCGTTGAGCTCCGCTATCGGATCGACGATCCCGGCATCAAAGGTGGTAATGTTGTTGGCGTAAGCGTAGAAATCGCCTGTCGTGGAAACGCTAAACACTGTAGTCAGATGATCCAGCGTGTTGCCGGCGAACGTGACGTGGTCGATGGCGACTGTGCCGGTGAGGCTCAGGCCTGTCGCAACGTTGCTGATGACGTTGTTGGTCGCCGTCAGGCTGATGCTTTGCGTGATGCTGTTGCTGGACACTTCGATGGCTGTGGTCGCGCCATCGAATAGATTGCCGGTAAGCTGCGCGTGCGCCTGGCTCGGGCCGAAGGTAGGATTGACGTCCTCCACGAGAACGCCTGTATCGCTGCCATTCACCGTATTGCCGGCGATCAGGATGGTTTGCGGGCGCGTGTTCCATACCAGGAAACCCACCTCGTCATTGCCGGTGGGAATCGTAAATGTGTTGTCGCGCACTTCCAGGTGACCGTTGGTAATTGACGTGACCTGCATCCCCATTTCTGCGTCGGTGACGGTGTTATCCTCGACCAATCCGCTGCCACCACCATAGAGCATATTCCAACCCAGGCCGATGCGCGCGTCGTTGACTGTGTTGAGGCGAATGTCAGTATGGTTGGTACTGTGATTGTTTTGCATAAAGATACCGGCGACCAAAGTTTGACTGATCGCGTTATCAGAGATCAACGCCGAACTATCGCCGTGTAACAAAATCCCGTACCCATAATTACCGTCGTCTGGTCCGCCCAGGTTAGACGCGACATTGTTGAGCAGCCTGTGATCTTGCCCGCCGTAAAAGTTGATGCCACGCCCAAGGTTGCGCATGGTGACGTTCTCGATGTGCGCACGGTCGAAATTGCCGGGCGTTCCGCCCATGTAAATGCCGCGTGAAGCGTTGATGTCGGCGCCACCGTAGGGATAGCCGCCGGTGATGCCGGGGTTGTCTCCGTCGATGTGTACATCACGAATGGTTACGTCAGGAGCTTGAATCCAGATGACAGTGCCATTATGATTTGAGCTGAAGTCGAGGATGTTTTCGCTTGGTTGAATTACGACATCTGGCTCACCCACGAGGGTAACAGACTTGGTCACAGTAACCAACTCGGTATACGTTCCCGCCGCTATATGGACCATCCCGCCCGTCGTGACTAAATCTATGCCTTCTTGAATCCGTCCGACTGTGCCGGTCTGTTCATTGTGCGGGCCTACCCACAGGGTGGAGAAGTCTCCCTGGAAGCCGGGCGTTCCTGGCGCTGCATCCGTCGCATTAGCAAGCCATGGTGTGTAATCGATGCGTCCCACAAGCGTTGGTGAAATGACTTGTGCGAGCGTAGCGACATCTGTATAGCCCAAATAGTTGCCCGAGGCATTAAGCGTGTGCGTGATATCTTTGTTAGCCAGCGGCACGAGTAAGTTGGAGAAGGTGTTACCGAAGATCGTCACCTGGCTGGCGTCCGCGGGGGTTGCATCCGTGGTATCGATGATGGCTCCCACGCCTGGATAGAGGCTGGCGTTCACGTTGCTGATGGTGTTTTGTTGGACTGTGACATTTGCGGGCGGGTTGGCAGACGCTGAAGCGGTCGGGGCAACTTCGATCCCGTAGGCCCAGCCGTCAGAGGTAATGGTTTGAACGGTGTTTGCCATAAGCGTCACGTCGGTTATCACACCTTGCACCATGATTCCATCTGCGCCTCTCCCTGTGTTAACCACATTTTGGATCGTATTGGTCAACACAGTGATGTTCGTAATTCCGGGGAGGATGCCACTGTAAAGGTGAATCCCCTTGACCGTACCGGTGCCATTACCGGTTATGCCATCGATGAGATTCTCCGAAATCGTGACGTTGCTAGCGCTGACAGAGACTGCTGCGGCATCACCATTAACAGCTCCGGGAATAATGCGTAAGTGTCTGACGGTCACGCCTGTACCCGCCCCTGTGACGTTAATCCTGCCGGCAACTGTGGCTGCGTCGGGACCGTCTGGCGGGTTCGCGCCTTGCAGGGTAAGCGTTTTATTCACGGTGACGGTTTCTGTATAAACGCCTGGCGTTACTGACACCGCTCCCCCCACGGTGACAGAAAATACCCCTTGTCCAATCGTTCGAACGGCGCAATTGGGTGCGGCAGTGACAGGGGCATTGTATTCGCCATTGCAGGTGTTGTTGTCACCATCAGGTCGCACGTAGATGAGGGCCGGATCCGCCTTTACCGGTTGTCCATGCATCGCCCACCAGAACACGCCAAGTCCGAGTAGCGCAATGAGAAAGATGTGTACCAAACGATGGGCTGGTGACGATAACCATTGCTTGATCAGCGTTTGAGCTTTCATAGAGCTATCTCCCTTATGCATGTACCGGCGGGTAGCAAGCGCCGTTATGGTTTGTGGATGACTCTTCAACAGTAACAGTCCTATTATACTATAAATCCGCCATTTTAGGCAATGTATCTAACCTGAAGAGTTAGAAATATGCGTATCGTAGACCCATTGACAAATTACCCTTTCGCGTTAGGATGTGAATAACATATAAACAG
>DAIUDK010000096.1:19197-21752 GCA_036845725.1 Chloroflexota bacterium | reverse complement strand
TTCGCCGAAAACGGCGTCCCCGTGGACGAGATCGTGGCGACGGGCGGCCTGCCGGATCGCAACAAACTGCTGATGCAAATCTACGCCGACGTGACCGGGCGCGAAGTCAAAATCGCGGCGGCCACGCAGACCCCCGCGCTCGGCTCCGCGATGTTCGGCGCGGTCGCGGCGGGCAAAGCGGCCGGCGGCTACGACACGATCCAGGAAGCCAGCGTCGCGATGGCGCGCCTGCGCGACGAGAAGTACGTCCCGATCCCCGCTAACACCGCCGCCTACGATAAGCTCTACGCCGAATACGTCATCCTTCACGACTATTTTGGACGCGGCGCCAACGATGTGATGAAGCGGCTAAAGGCGCTGCGGGCGGATGTGCTGAAGGGATAACGCTACAACTACACATTCTGGCAGCGGGAGACGTGCAGTGTGCGCGTCTCCCGTTTTACATACGCGCCACTTTGGATACAATACCCTTGTTTTGTCCAGATGTTAGCCATATAGAGAGTACAGTGTGGTTTTCCTATATGTCGTGTTTTTGATACTGTCTTTCATTGGCCTCAGTGCTTTCCTGGTCTATCGGGAGCGGCTGTCAAAGTGGAAGATATGGGGTCAAGTATTTGCGGCGATTATTCTTATCGTCTTGCTTTCTCCAATATGGTTCAGTGTAGGCCGATTTGCCGTTTCGGAGGTGGTTAGTTATTTAACACCCAGACCGTTACATCCAACTTATGATACTTTGAAAAGGCGTGGGTTTTACGTTTTCGTGCTCCCGGAACAAAAAGCGCATACGCGTGGATGGCAGCAGGATATTACAATCTGGTCATGGAACATTCACTGTGGAGTGTTGACAGGAGATACGTACAATCCGCTGGTCGTCACGTACAGAGATAGTGCTGACAATGTTATGTTCGTCATCCAGCATGGACCTTGGCGCATGATATGGGACTATTCACAGACCACCGATAAAGAGCAAGTCTTCTGGGAGTCCAAGTGGACAAGTACCGGTGTTATCACATATCGTACACGGTCGGCAGAGTCTAACATGCTACAGCACTTGTATCAATTCTCTGATATGCAAGGCTGGAATGTGGAGATTGTTAGTAGTCTATCAGTGACAGAAACGCTTGAACTAATAGAAGAGCTAGAATATGTTGGTCCGCCGATTGAAATACTGAATGATCCGTGGGATTGCAAGAATTAGCAATAGGTGATGCATGAAATATTATAAGAGTTGAGGTTTCACTATTTGGAGAGATAAAAGTGAGCATCGAAGAAATTGGTTGTTGCGGCGCATATTGCGGGACTTGCCGGGTCATCAAAGAGGGCGCGTGCCGTGGGTGCAAGTTGGGTTATCTGAGCGGCGAGCGTGATTTGGCGCTGGCGAAGTGCAAGATGAAAGTCTGTTGCATCACCAAAGGCTACGCCTCCTGCGCCGATTGTGACGACTACAACACGTGCGCCATTCTCCAGGGTTTTTTCGGCAAGAACGGCTACAAGTACAAGAAATATCGAGAGGCGTTGGAGTTCATCCGCGAAAACGGCTACGATGCTTTTCTTGCGATTGCTGGCGGATGGACGAACCAGTACGGTAAATACACATAACGAGCGAGGATAATACGATGTTATTGCAACCTTTACGTGAAAAACTTTGTGACCTGCACATGGAGCTGCCCAAAAATGACCTGGTGAAGTGGACGGGCGGCAACGTCAGCGCGCGCGATCGCAAGACGGGCTATGTGGTGATCAAGCCCTCCGGCGTGCGCTACGAGGACTTGAAACCGGAACACATGGTCATCGTCAACCTGGATGGCGCGATTATCGAAGGCGACCTGAAGCCGTCCTCCGACACGGCGAGCCACCTCTACATCTATCGCCAGCGGCCCGACGTGGGTGGCATCGTCCACACGCACTCGCCGTATGCCACGGCCTTCGCTGCTGTCGGCAAGCCGATTCCCGTCGTCCTGACGGCGATGGCGGACGAGTTCGGCGGGCCGATTCCGTGTGGTGATTTCGCGTTGATCGGCAGTGAGGACATCGGCAAGGTCGTCGTGGACAGCATCGGTTTGTCGTGCGCGGTGCTGCTGAAGAATCACGGTGTCTTCACCATTGGGCGCGACGCCAGGGCCGCCGTCAAAGCCGCCGTGATGACGGAGGACGTCGCCAAGACGGTGTGGCTGGCGCTCCAAATCGGCCAACCTGAGGAGATCGCGCTGGAGGATGTCGCCAAGTTGCATCATCGCTACACGTACGTCTACGGGCAGTGAGAATCTAAAGGTTTTCGTTCTGATATGCGCTTGACAGAAAGCCGTAAATGTATTATGATACATTCATAAATGTAAATGATACTTGTAGGAGGCAGGGATGACGGCTTCAGACAAAAAACCTGTGCAAGTCTACTTGGACGCGATGCAGCGGTCCAAGCTATCCTATTTAGCTGAACGTTTGAACGTTTCGTATGCTGAGGTGTTGCGGATGGGAATCGATGCCCTGTCGCGCACAATGCTCCCGGCAGACGACGACCCCGCGATGCAGCTCATTGGGTTGCTTGGCGAGCAAAC
>DAIUDK010000096.1:0-19097 GCA_036845725.1 Chloroflexota bacterium | reverse complement strand
AGCAGCAGCCACGAAAAAGCCGTCGCATTTCTGGACCTGATTGAGAAATCCGGGCGCATTCATTGTATGTGGTCGGATGATGAACTCGAAATGAGCGCCCGCGAAGTGTTGCGGCTCTATCACGATCAGGATTTTAGTTACACCGATGCTGTGAGCTTTGTTGTGATGCAACGCGACGGCATACGTGACGTGTTCGCCTTTGACCGGCACTTTCGCACGATGGGGTTCATCGTATTACCGGCCTAACAGTCTTCACATGACCCAGGGGAAAGTATGACACGTTCCGACTACACAAAGTGGATTACGTCCCTCATCCGGGATTTCTGCGATGGCCCGGAAAACACGCTCCAGAATGGAACGAATGAACGCGCCTGGGATACGCCGCTCGTCGGCTTTGCCAATGGCGCCGATCCGATTTTCGCGCAGTTCAAGACGGCGGTGGGTGAATTCCACTGGACGCCTGAGGAAATTTTCGCCCAGACGTTTCCCGGTGTGGCCTTTGCGCCTGAGGAGCTGACCATCATTGTCTACATTCTGCCGCAGACGGAGGCCACCAAACGCGACCAGCGCGTGCAAACCGTTTATCCTGCCGAACGTTGGGCCAGGACGCGTTTCTTCGGTGAACATTTCAATCGCGCCTTGCGTGAGCATGTCGCGGCGGTTCTCAACGCAGCCGGCTACCCCGCCGTCGCGCCGGCTTCCGCGCCGCACTTTGCAATCCACGATTCGGCGCAGTACACCTTTGCATCGACCTGGTCAGAACGCCATGCCGCGCATGCTGCCGGATTGGGGACGTTTGGCCTGAGCGATGGCCTTATCACGCCGGTCGGGAAGGCACATCGCCTCGGCTCAGTCGTCGCACGGATCTCGATCCCTGCTACCCCTCGGCCCTACACCGATCATCACGCTTATTGTCCATGGTACACCCATCGTGCTTGTGGCCGATGTATTCAGCGGTGCCCTGTAGGCGCGCTTTCGGCTGCGGGGCACGACAAGATCAAATGTCGCGATCACCTTGACTTCACCCGTCCTCACATCCTCGAAAACTTTGGCTTCCCGGGTTACGCCTGTGGCCTGTGCCAGGTCGATGTGCCGTGTGAATCCGGCATCCCTGATGTGAACGCATTGCAGCGCAAGATACCAAATCACGTCACAACCTGACGATTCTCGAGAGAAACGTTCATTGAAAGACTTATCTGAACTTGCTACCGTCGTCGATCCCGAACGCGACAACGTCGCCGTCGCCAAGGACTTCATCCCGGCAGATACCATTGTCCTCTGGCAGGGACAGGCGATTATCGTGCGCGCCGATATTTTTCCTGGACATCGTTTAGCGCTTCACCCCGTTCCGGCAGGTAAGTGGGTGTGTCAGTACGGACAGCCGTTTGCCCGCTCGAGGGGGCTGGTGCCGGGCGATCCGGTGAATGACGATACGGTGGAAAGCGTTGTCCCGCAGGTAGATGCCGATAGCCTCGTGTTGCAAATACAGCAGTTGCCCGCGTGGGAGGGTGCGCTGCCCACGTTCCACGGCTTCCACCGGCTCGACGGTCAGGTAGGCGCCCGTAACTGGGTGCTCATTGTCCCGACGAGCATGTGTTCCAGCCACGAAGCGGCACAGATTGCGCTGCGCGCTGAGCTGCAAGGCGTCTACACGCGCGAGCGTTACCCCAATGTGGACGGCGTCACGGCGATTCCACACACGGGCGGCTGCGGCGGTCCGTATCCGCAAGCAGGCGCGTGTGAGCGAGGAACGCACGAGAACACGCTGCGCATCCTGGCGCAGCACATCGGGCATCCCAACGTCGGCGCGGTATTGCTCATCGAACTGGGCTGCGAGAAGGCGAATCTGGCGGCGTTCGACGACTACTTCGGCGCCGATTTGGCGGCGCGCTACGGCAAGCCGGTGCTGCGGCTCAGCATCCAGCAGGATGGCGGCTCGCAAGCCGTCATCGCGCGTGGATTGGAGCTTATGCCGGAATTGCTGGCTGAGGCAGACAAGGTATCCCGCCAACCCGCCCTGCTGAGCGCGCTGGCATTGGGCCTCGAATGTGGCGGCAGCGACGCCTTCAGCGGCCTTTCGGCGAATCCTGCGTTAGGACAGGCGAGCGATCTGCTGGTGCGGACCGGCGGGCGCAGCGTGATCTCGGAAGTGTCGGAGTTCTACGGCGCGGAGCACCTCTTCGCGCAGCGCGCCGTTAACCGCGAGGTCGCCGCCGATGTCTTTGCATTGCTGGAATGGTATCGCGCCTATGCCGCCGCGCGCGGGGGGCACACGATGACCGAGAATCCCAGTCCCGGTAACAAAACGGGCGGCCTGCTCAACATCACGATCAAGTCGCTTGGGGCGCTTGCCAAAAGTGGTAGCGCGCCGGTGGTCGGTGTGCTCGACTATGGTGATTGGGTGTGGGATCACGCGGACAGCGGCGTTTATATGCTCAACACGCCGGGTTACGATCCGCCGTCTGTGACGGGATTAGTCGGTGCGGGCTGCCAGATGGTGTGCTTCACCACCGGGCGCGGCTCGGTGTTCGGCAACGCGATTGCGCCGGTCATCAAAATCGCCTCCAACGACGCGCTCACCACGCGCATGCCCGGCGATATGGACGTCAACGCCGGAGCCGTCATCAGTGGCGCGAAAACCTTGCCGGAAATGGGCCAGGCGATCTTCGACGAGATTCTTGCCGTAGCCTCCGGCAAACTGACAAAGGCGGAAATCAACGGCCACCGCGAGTTCAATCTGTGGGAGATCGAAGGACTGTTGTTGTGAGAGAGCTTTTAGCGATCAGCTTTCAGCCGTCAGCTGGAAAGCCGGTTGTTGTAGTTGGGATGAGGTGACAACAGTATGAATGGAATTGCTGCAGCTTATGAACACTTGATTGATAGGTTTGTCCAGTGGGCGCAGGCCGAGGACAACATCCGCGCGGCACTGGTCATCGGCTCGCGGGCGCGGACGGATCATCCGGCGGATGAGTGGTCTGATCTTGACGTGATCCTGCTGGTGGACGACCCCGAACCCTATTGGGCGACTACCGATTGGCTGCGCCACGTCGGTGTCCCCTGGCTGACTTTCATCGAGCCTTTACACGATGGGCGCGGCTTCGAGCGGCGGGCGTTGTTCGAGGGGGGGCTGGATGTGGATTTTGTACCTTCCCCGGTCGTGTTTTTTCGGCAGATGCTGGATACAGGACTGCTGCCCGACGTCGCCGATTTGCTCCACCGGGGTGTGCGTTTTCTGGTGGACAAGGAAGGCTTCGCCGAACGACTCAAGCAGATTCCGGTGGTGCCTCTTCCCTACCAACCACCGACGGAAGCCGAGGTTCTGAACCTGGTGCACGACTTCTGGTATCACACCGTCTGGACGGCGAAAAAACTGCGGCGGGGCGAGCTGTGGACCGCCAAGTCCTGCTGTGACAGTTATCTAAAGCAGTTGCTCCGTCAGATGCTGGAATGGCACACACAGGCGCGCCAGGGTGCGTCCGTCGATACCTGGATGAGCGGACGTTTTCTCGAAGAATGGGCCGATGCGCGCGCCATCGCTACCTTGCCGGTGGTATTCGCGCGCTATGACGAGGCGGACGTGTGGCGCGCTCTGCTGTCAACGATGGAATTGTTTCATTGGCTGGCCGTCGAAACAGCCGAGGCGTTAGGGCATGCGTATCCTTTCAATGGCGAAGTATACGCCACCCAAACCGTGCGGAGGCTGTTCAATGGATGAGACAGCGCCTGTAGGTTTTATGGTGCCCTTCGTCTGTGCCGGATTATTACTGACGACTAAACTAACGACTATCAGACTAATGACTACTAGACTAACCGCAAGGGGGCATCCATGACAACGCTGAATTTTCCCGTCAACCGCGAACTTTTCGTCAGCTTTTTGATTGCGGCGAAACAGCAAACTTATGCCGCACAAGGCGGCGCAGAAGCAGCGGTGACGCCCTCCCTGCCCGGCTCGCACCAACTGGAATATCACGCCGGGCAACTGCTATATCGGGACGTTTACTTCGGCAGCGAGTACTTTGCCGGACAAGAGACAGTTTACTATGACACAGCGCCTGTCTGGTCGATGGTATACGCCGGGGGTGTACTGAAGAATATACCGCGCAGCATCCGCTCAACGATGAAAACGTCACAGCTATATGCTTTCTTGCAGGCTGTGTTACTGCACGCGCCGGCGGAACATCCCTATCGTGGTCCCGCCCTGTGGCAGGCCGCTGATTTCACCTACAACAACGAAATCCATGGCGATCTGGAACGCTTCTGGGGTATAGAAGCCATCAGCTACCAGGATGTGACGGTTTATCAATTGCACTACAGTGGTGGGGTATTGCGCTAGACTTTGACTTCGCTACACCCTGGATTATACTTGTAAATAGTTGTGCTCAATAATACAACTTGGGCTGTTTTTTTTCGTATTAACGTAAGTTGCAGCTTTTATGCTGGGGCCGTTTGGTCCTGTCTGAAAGAGGACGATCAAAAGCTGCGCAGCGTAACACCTATGAGCAAAGGAGGCTAAGTAAATGAGTAAGAGACCCGGTGGTCAATTAGCGACCCGCCCGCTGCACTTTATCTGGATTGCGGATGCGTCAGGTTCGATGCGGGATGATGGGAAAATCCAGGCCCTCAACATGGCGATTCGTGAGGCGATCCCCCACATGCAGAAGGTCGCTTCGGAAAATCCCAACGCGCAGGTCCTGGTGCGCGCCATCAAATTCTCCAGCGGCGCGCAGTGGCACATTTCCCAACCCACGCCAGTGGAAGATTTCAAGTGGGTGGATTTGAAGGCCGATGGCGTCACCGACATGGGCAAAGCCCTCACGATGGTCGCTGACCAACTTAAAATTCCCCCGATGACCGACCGTGCCCTGCCGCCGGTGCTGGTGATGATCTCCGATGGGCAGCCGACCGACAGCTTCGAAAAAGGCTTGCAGAAGTTGATGGATGAACCGTGGGGCAAGAAGGCCGTGCGCATCGCCATCGCCATCGGCAAGGATGCCGATAATGCCGTGTTGCAAAAGTTTATCGGCCACAACGAGATCAAGCCTTTGCAGGCCAACAATCCCGAGGCATTGGTTAACTATATCAAGTGGGTGTCCACGGCAGTGCTCAAGTCGGCTTCGTCGCCGGCTAGCCAGGCTGCTGCAGCTACACCTGCAGGTGCGGTCATGCCGCCGCCGATTCCCGTAGCTGCCCCGGCCAATGCTCCAGTGGTCGCACCTGTCGCACCTGCCGACGTGGCAGCGCCGGTAACGGCATCGGCGGGCACGAATATCCCGATTCCTACCGTGCCGCCACCCCTTGACGATTCCAACATCACTGCTGACGACGTCTGGTAGGCCAATCCGGTTAGCCATAAGGAGCTACTATGGGAAAAGCACCGCAAGGGCTTGCCAGTGCCTGGCCTGCCAATCCTTGGCGCGTCGTCGGGCGGTCGGTTCAAGGGGCTTCGCATGTGCGTGGGGGGATTCCCAACCAGGACGCGATCCAGTGGTTTCCTGATTCCGGTGTAGGCCCACCGCTTATCCTTTCTTTGTCCGATGGGCACGGCAGCCCTCGGAACTTCCGCAGCGATGTGGGGGCGCAATTCGCCGTCGAAGAGGCGACGAAACTGATGCGTGAGTTGTTGTCGGCAGGCCAGACCGATCCATCCAAGCTGTCGACGATCAAACGCACGGCTGAGGAACGCTTGCCGGGCGAAATCACCCGGCGCTGGCTTGCGGCTGTGTCCCGGCATCTCAAGGACCATCCGATCACCTCGGAGGAATTGGATACCCTGGAGAAGCAGCGCGATCCCAAGGCGCGGCGGACCATCGAAAAGAACCCGCAGGTAGCCTATGGCGCGACGCTCTTGAGCGTGTTGATCACCCCCGGTTTTATCCTGTACATGCAACTGGGCGATGGCGATATCCTGACTGTGGCAGATAATGGAGAGGTCGCGCGCCCCATGACCCGCGATCCCCGCCTCATGGCCAATGAAACGACATCGTTGTGCATGGATGAAGCCTGGCGTGAGGTGCAGATCAGATTCCAGGCGCTCTACGGCCCCCACCCGGCGCTGATTCTGCTTTCTACCGATGGCTATGCCAATTCGTTCGTCAACGAGGATGCTTTCCTAAAGGTTGGCACGGATATTCTGGACATTCTGCGCACTGATGGCCTTGAGGTCGTAGAACAAAACCTCAGCGGCTGGCTGGAAGATGCTTCACGGGCTGGCAGCGGTGACGACATCACGATGGGCATCGTGTTTCCAGCGGCTATTTTATCTGTGCCCGCACCTACTCCAACGCCTGTGGCGCAGCCGCCTAAACCACGCCGCAAGCGGACGCAGCGCCCGGCTACGATACCGCGGACGATTACGACGTCGGAAGCAGTATCTCAGCCGGCTCGTGATGAAGCGCCGCCCTATGTCTCGCCAACGGAGGCCACCCCGCCGAAAGAGGCCGCCCTTCCGGAGAAAATGACGCACGAAGCGGCGCAGCAGGTGGTGCAGGTTGCGCCACAACCTGCGGGGCAGAAAGCGCCAAAGGAAAAGGCACATGTTCAGGATCGACCTGTTGCGCCGCCTCCCGAATCTGTTCCGGAGCACGCCGAACCTGCACCGTTATCTGATACGCGACCCGCCGATCCGCCGGCCAAGCCCAAGATCGAACTCATCAAGAACGAGGATCGCCCGCGCGAACCGAGCAAAAAGCTTCCGGATATTTTTTACGATGATTGAGGGGCCTCGCGTCCCTGTTCGTGCGTTGCCTGCTGTGTTGCGTGCTGTACATTGCGTGATCATCGCTCACGTAGGATGCAGCACGCAACCTGTTTATAGGTCTGGGGATACCTAGAATGCTGTTGAAAGCCATCTTTTTTGACTTTCGGCCTTTGCCTTTCGACTATTTCAAGTGAACAACGAAGCCCGGCTTAAACTCCGCGAGATTGTGGATAAGTATGGTCGCAGCGTCGTGAATGATCCACGCCGCTGTAAAGCCTTGCTCCTCGACCTTTGCGGACAGCATCGTCGTGAAATCTTTGTGCTCAACGCAGCGCAGGAAGAGCACATCGCCAACGATTTGCAGGACATCAAGGGCGGCATTCCGCTGCCGGTACTGATCGCACAGCTTACCCGCCGGTTGGTGGATAACCGCGCGCTCGCTGAGAACGCCGCACGCTGGGCTGTGGAGGCGTGGGCCTACGCGCTTCATCTGACCGATGACGAACCCTCGCCGGTCGTCGAAGTCGAGTCGCAGCCGGACGCGCCCCCTCCGCTACCCGATACGCCGCCGCCATTGCCCACCACATCATCCCAACCGATTGTGGATCAGATATCGCGCCCAGCCTCCACGCCTGCCGGTCGTCCTCAACAGACGTTCGCCTCCACCCACACCATCGAGGTTTACGGACGTTCGCGGCGCGGCGCAAACGTCAAATGGCAGAAGCTCGGTACGACACCCGGTAGCGTCGTGCTTCCATCGAACCATGTGCTTGGATTGCGTTTCTTCCATTATAAGCTGGACGAACTGGATGCCTGGATCAAGGAAATCCCCCATCCCGATGACGTGGTCTCGCTGGATTTGAACGGTCCCGTCGACGATGCTGGTATGGCTACTTTACGCGCCTTTCCCAACCTGACCTACCTCGAAGTCGACACCGCCGAGCATGTGACGAATAAGGGTCTGGCGCATTTGGTAAGTTTGGCCAAACTGACTACGCTTCATTTTCCGTGGGCTACCAGTATCACCGATGAGGGGATGGCTTATCTGCGTGCTCTGCCAGAACTGGCCGGCCTATTGCTGCACTGGGCGGGCATCTCCGACGCGGCACTCCGCTATCTCGAATCATTGCCTAAGCTTGAGGTGCTGGAACTGCGCGAGTGCAAGCATATCTCCGGCTCCGGTCTGTTGCATCTCCGTGCCGCGCCCAACCTTGTCACGCTTGACCTGGCGGGTGCATCGAAGTTCAATGACACGGGTGTACAGGCTATCGGCATGTGTGCTGGCTTGACTAAAGTCGATCTCTCGCGCTGCCCCAAAATCACCCATCAGGGGATCGTCCACCTGCGCAACCTGTTCAACCTGACTTATCTCGACCTTTCCGGTAATCCCCAGGTGGATGACAAGGGCGTAACGCCCTTGTGCGATCTACAGCGCCTCTCCACTCTTAATCTCTCGCGGACGGCCATCACCGACATAGGTCTTGCCCACATCGGCGATATCCCCGCTTTGCTCTACCTCGACCTCTCGCATTGTGAGCGCATCACCGACCGGGGGATTTCGCACCTGCGTCGTCTCAAGAAACTGGCCTATCTCAACGTCAGCGGCTGCAAACGCCTTACCCCGCGCGGGATTAGCAGGCTGGCACGGTCAGGATTATTTATCATGCAGTGATGCTATGCACACTATACCACGCCGCCAGCTCCGCGAGATTGTCGCGCAGTACGGTGCCTCCGTTCTGGAGGACCCGCGTCGCTGCCGCGCGCTGTTGCTGGATTTTTGCGGCGCGCACAAGGGTGAGATCAATCTCTTGGTGATGGCCGTGCAGGAGAATGTCCCTGCCGACCTGCGCAGTGCTTCGCCGGGCATTCCGCAGCCGGTGCTCTTCGGGTGGCTCACCCGGCGTCTGCAGGACGCTTACTTCTTGCCGGAGGACGCCGCGCGGTGGGCTGTGGAGACGTGCGCAGAGGCGTTGGGTATCCTGGTGACAGAGGCCCAACCCCGCACTTTTACATCGATGTTGCCGGTAGCACTATTAGGGCATTCCAGTCTGGCGCGTGACCGTGAATGGCGCGAACTCGGCGCCATGCCCGGCCACGTGGATGTGTTGCCCGACTATGAAGTGCGTGTGAGCGCCTACCTGGACGATGCCGGATTGCAAAGGCTGGCACAGGAATTGCGCGCTTTTGGCCCCATTCAGGAACTGGATTTGCGGCACAGTGCTATCACGGATGTGGGATTGGCGCACGTGTGTGACCTTGCCGGTTTGCTGCGTCTTGACCTGTCGCGCACCGTCATCACCGATGCTGGCCTGGCTTTTCTTCAGGTGCTTGATGCGTTAGCCGATCTCAATCTGTGGTGGTGCGAATACATCACTGATGCGGGGCTGGCGTACTTGTCCGCGCTCACCCGCCTGCGTCGCCTGAACCTGGGCCGCTGTACACAGCTCACCGCTGCCGGTGCCGTGCATCTGAGCGATCTCACCGGTTTGCGCGATTTGGGTCTGGCAAGTGTCCAGGTCATGGATGACGGTCTGGCTCCCCTCGGTGCTCTTGCGGAGATGACGGCGCTCGATCTCAGCGACATGCCCATCACTGGAACGGGGTTGAGCGCATTGCGCGGCCTCACCCACCTGGCAAAGTTGAATCTCTTCCACTGCGTCCGGCTTACCAATGGCGGATTGGCTCATCTGCGCGCGTTAAAACACCTTGCCGACCTGAACCTCGGCACATGCGGGCAGATTACGGATGCCGGCCTCGCGCACATCCGCGTGCTCAATGGGCTGACGGCGTTGAACCTGGAAGCCACCGGTGTCACCGACGCGGGCATCGTCTACCTGCACCCGCTCATCGGCCTGGCGCGCCTGGATTTGAGCTGGACGCGTATCACCGACGAGGGACTGGCGCGGCTGAGCGCACTTACCGGATTGACCGATCTGACGTTGTCCGGGACGCGCGTCACCGATGCGGGATTGGCTCACGCGCGTGCGTTTGTCGATTTGACGCGTCTCGATCTTTCGCACACACCGGTCACGGGTGCCGGGCTGGCGCATCTCGCCGGGCTGACAGCTTTGACGCACCTGGATTTGGAGAGCACGCCGCTCACAGATGTGACGCTCGCACACGCGCAGGATTTGCCACGGCTCACCCACCTGTACCTCGGCCGTACCGCCATCACCGATGCGGGACTGGTGCATCTGGCGACGCTCGATGCTTTGCGCGTTCTGGACGTGACTGGCTGCGAGAACGTAACCGAGACCGGAATCGCCGCCCTTACGCGCTCCGGCCTGAAGATTGTGCAGTAGTACGACTCGCCAATTTGTACTATAATGACCATAGAGTTATCCGACTAATGACTACCAGACTAACGACGACAAGGAGTATCATTGATGAATTGGTTTGTACGTGTCCCTAAAGTCGAACTGCACCTGCATCTTGAAGGCGCGATCCCCTATCCCGCATTGTGGGACCTCGTCCAGAAATATGGCGGTGACCCTGATCTGCCCAACCTGGAGGCCTTGAAGCAAAAATTCGTCTTTCGTGATTTTCCCCACTTTATCGAGACGTGGATCTGGAAGAACCAGTTTTTGCGCGAATATGAAGACTTTACCCTTATCGCCGAGGCTGTTGCCCGCGATCTGGCGCGTCAGAATATCCGCTACGCAGAAGTCTTTTTCTCGCCGGTGGATTTCGCCCGCCATGGCCTGCGCGTGCAACGGTTGGCTGAGGCCATCCGCGCCGGTCTCGCCCGCGTTCCCGAAATCGACATCTCCCTTATCGCCGACTTCGGGCGCGATTTTGGGCCGGAAACTGCGACACATACTCTCGCCGACATATCCGAGGTGCGCGATCAAGGTGTCATCGGTGTGGGTATTGGTGGATCGGAGCAATTGTACCCGCCGGAACCTTTCGCGGATGTGTACGCGCAGGCTCACGCGTTGGGTTTCCATACCACCGCTCATGCAGGAGAAGCTGCCGGCGCAGCGAGCGTCTGGGGCGCGATCAACGCGTTGCACGCCGAGCGTATCGGGCACGGGACGCGTGCAGAGGAAGACCCGGCGCTGCTCGATTATCTTGCCGCGCACGCTATCCCGATAGAGATGTGCCCGCTTTCCAATGTGCGTACGGGTGTGGTGCGATCTTTGAGTGAGCATCCTGTGCGTCGCTACTTTGAGCGTGGTATTCTCGTAACAATAAATACCGATGATCCAAGGATGTTCGGTAATACGTTCGTGGAAGAATTCTCATCGCTTGAGCAAGAACTGGACTTTTCCCACGAAGAGATTCGGACGTTAATCTTGAATAGCATTCGCGCTTCCTGGCTGCCCGAAGCGCAGAAAGCGCGCCTGACCGCCGACTTCCGCGCCGACGCGGCCTGGCAGGATTGATATTACAAGTTGCGAATTACCGTTTTTGCAGGAGGCACACTATGCACATTTTGAAAGAGGGGCAGACCGTTCAGACGGTCACTTCCCGCATGTCCTGTACCGCCGAAAAATTCCTCGGCGGCGGTGGGCAAGGCGAAGTCTATCGCGCGAACCTGGGCGGGCAGAAGGTGGCGCTCAAATGGTATTTCCCGGCGCAGGCCACCCAGGAACAGCGCGCTGCGTTGGATATCCTGATCAAGAAAGGCCCACCGAGCGACAAATTCCTCTGGCCGAGCGAATTGGCCGAGTCCTCGGCGGTACCGGGTTTTGGATACATCATGCCGTTGCGCGGACCGCAGTATAAGAGCATCGTCGATTTGATGAAGCGCCAGGCCGAACCAACGTTCCGCGCGTTGGCAACGGCAGGTTTGGAATTGGCCGATAGCTTTTTGACGCTGCACGCGATGGGCCTCTGCTACCGCGATATTTCGTTCGGCAACGTTTTCTTCGAACCGAATATGGGCGAGGCCCTCATCTGTGACAATGACAATGTGGCCGTCGATGGCGCAACCGAGGGCGGGGTTCTGGGTACGCCGCGCTTTATGGCGCCCGAAATTGTGCGCGGCGAAGCGCGTCCCAGCATGCAGACCGACCTTTATTCGCTGGCTGTGCTACTTTTTTACATGCTGATGGTCCACCATCCGCTGGAGGGCAAGCGCGAGAGCAGCATCAAATGTCTCGATCTGCCCGCGATGAACAAGCTGTATGGAACTGATCCGCTGTTCATCTTCGATCCTAATGATGACAGCAATCGCCCGGTGGAGGGCTTCCACGATAACGCGCTGGCCTTTTGGCCCCTCTATCCGGTTTTCGTGCGCGATCTTTTCGTCAAGGCGTTTACGATTGGGCTGCACGACCCGCAGGCACGTATCCGAGAGAGTGAGTGGCGTTCGGCAATGGCGCGTATGCGCGATGCCATCATCTATTGCCCCAAGTGCGGTTCGGAGAACTTCTACAGCGCCGAGAGACTCAAGGCGACCGGCAACCCCGGTGAGTGTTGGGCGTGTAACACGACGCTCGTTCTGCCACCGCGCATTCGCATCGAGGATGCCATCGTGATGCTGAACTGGGATACCAAGCTTTACCCGCATCATGTGGATACCAACCAGTTGTACGATTTCTCCAAGCCTATCGCTGAGGTCAACCAGCATCCTTCTGATCCATCAGTCTGGGGACTGCGGAACCTGAGCGAAGAGAAATGGGTGATTACTACCGACGATGGTGCGATCCTGGATGTGGAGCCGGGACGCAACGTGCGTTTGGCTGTCGGCACGAAAATCAATTTTGGTAAAAAAGAAGGCGAAATCAGAGTCTAGTGAAAGGGGGACTATGAACACAGGCGTTACTCTTCCAAGTTTAGGTAAATATCGCGTGTTGGGCGTGTTGGGCAAGGGGCGTTTCGCCACCGTCTACCGTGCCGAAGACACGAGCATCGGCCGTCTAGTGGCCGTGAAATTCTTCGATCCGCTGTTGTTGCAGGATGAGGCGTGGGTCGCCCGCCTGCGTGACAATTTACACGCTGCTGCCCGTCTCCAGCATCCTCATCTGACGCCCATCTACGACATCGGTGAGACGGAGACCGATCTCTATCAGGTGACGCAGTTGGCGCGTGATGGTAGTCTGGCTGAAGCGATTGCCGCGCATACCGGACAGCGGGTGCCGTGGGACAAGGCGCTGCCGTTCCTCCAATCTGTCTGTGAAGCGTTGAATTACGCCCACGGACAGGGCCTCGTACACAGCGATCTCAAACCGGCGAACATCCTTATCGATCCGCCCGGCGGCCCGCTGCTGATGGATTTCGGGCTGACGCGCCTGATGGCTGCCAACAGCGTGGGATTGAGTCGTCTCGACGGCGGCCTGGTCGGCACGCTGGCCTACATCGCGCCAGAGGTGTGGGAGACCGCGCCTGCCGAGATCCCCGCCGACATTTACGCGCTCGGTTGCATCACGTATGAGATGCTGACGGGCAAAAAGCTGTTTGAGGATGCCAGCGTGATGCAGGCCATGCACGCGCACGCGCAAGGTCCGCAGTTCCCACAAACGTGGCCGAGCGACGTCCCGGCGGGAATCGCGGGCGTGTTGGGCAAGGCGCTGGCTTTCGATCCGACGACGCGCTATCCCGATGCGATGGCGTTCTGGAATGCGTTGAAGGCGCTCGAGACACCGATGAGCACCGGCGCAAAGCTATCGGTGATGGCCGATCAACTGCGGGCCAAAGCCGATGCCGCGTTGAAAGCCGGAAAGCTGCAGGCTGCCAAGCTTGCCATCAACCAGTGGCTATCGATGGAGCCAGACAATCCTGCCGCAATCAAGGCGTTGGAAGTCATCGAGCGGCAGATCGCCGCCGCGGCAGCACAACAGGCGGCTCAACAACCGGCAGTGCCGCAACCTGCGGCAGCGCCCTCGCCACTGCCCACGCCGATTACCTTCACACCTCAACCGGCGACGCCCGCCCCGCAACCTGCGGCTCCTGCTCCACAGCCTGTTGCCCCTGCACCCGCGCCGTCCGCACAACCAGTTGTTGTGCCTGCTCCGGTGGTACAGCCAGTACAACCCGCACCGCAAGTTGCACCGCAACCTACACCCAGCATCTTCACCTTCCACACTGTGCCAGATCAACGGGCGGGTGTGTTGGCCGGTCGCTACACTACCGAGCAGTTCATCAGTACCGAGGGCCAGGCTGACGCTCACGCCGCCGAAGTCGATGGCCAGCCGGTAATGTTGACGTGGATTTTCCCCGCCGAAGCCACGCCGGAGAAGCGCGCCCTGCTCGAAAAGCTGATCCAGCAGGGATCACCCACGGCGGGCTTTCTCTGGCCGACGACGGTGGTCGAGGCGGCGGAGGTTCCTGGCTTTGGCTATCTCACGTCGCCACGCGATCCGCGCTTCAGAAACATCGATGACTTGATCAAGCAGTGGGTGGAGCCGACCTTCCACACGCTTACAACGACGCTGTTGGGGATCGTGGAAAACTTCACGGCGCTGCATCTGAGGGGCCTGTGTCACCGTGATCTGTCGCCGCGCAACGTCTTCTTCGATCCCGATACGGGTGGAGTGCTTTCCGTCTACGCGGATAACATCGTGCCGGAGGGCACGACTGTTGCGCCTCGACTGCTGCGCTTTGCCGCGCCGGAACTGGTGCGGGGTGAGGCCGCGCCTGGCGTCCAGTCGGACTTGCACACACTGTCTACGTTGCTATTTTATATGATGATGGTACACCATCCGCTGGAAGGCGAGCGTGGACTCAATGTCCCGGCTTTCGATCGCGTGACGGAGCAGCGATTCTTCGGTACGGATCCCGTCTTCATTTTCGATCCCCATAACGATACCAATCGCCCCGTGCCGGGGTATCACGTCCGCGTGCAGGATTACTGGCCGCTCTATCCCCAGTTCATCCGTGATTTGTTTGTACAGGCGTTCACCACCGGCCTGCGTGATCCTTACGGCGGGCGCGTGCGCGCGAGTGAATGGCGCAAGGCGCTGGCCAATCTGCGCGACACCATCATCTACTGCGCACAGTGCAGCGCCGAGAACTTTTACGATCTCGCGGCGCTGAAGGCCGCCGGCGGTAAACCGGGAACATGCTGGTCGTGCCATAGCGATTTGTCGCTGCCGCCGCGCCTGCGTGTGGGGGATGCCGTGGTGATGCTGAACTACAACACGCGCCTCTATCCACATCACGTGGATCCCGACAGGGCGTATGATTTCTCGACCCCCATCGCCGAAGTAACACGCCATCCTTCCAATCCCAATATCTGGGGGCTGCGAAACCTTACCCTGGAGAAGTGGGTGATCACGCTGGATGATGGGACGATCAAAGATGTTGAACCGGGGCGCAGTATGACGATGGCGCCCGGCATCAAGATCAACTTTGGCAAGCGCGAGGGTGAGATTCGCGTGTAAGCACATTTGCTCGCGTTTTCGTGCTTTGCAAGCTGATTCTTTTGGCAGGGCGCAGCGATTGGCTGCGCCCTGTGCTTTTGTAGATGTCTACCAGGTTTCGTTTATTTTGCTTTATTTATTCTTTGGGCAATTTGCCTTGCTTTGCATGGCTTGAAAATAAGCATTACAATGAAAGTAGTTTATTGTTACCAGGAAAGGAGAGATACCGATGCAAATTGTTACGGACAGTGGAATGGATATGTATTTGCCGCCGGAAGAAGTGCCCGATATCCCGTTGAACCCTGTGCGCCACACGATAACGCTCCAGGGGAAAACGTATAAAAGTGGCCTTGATATTCAATCGGAGGACCTCTACCGCATCTTGCAGGAAACGGGCGCATTCCCAACGACGTCGCAGCCCTCATCTGGAGATTTCGCCGAAATGTATCGCACACTGGCCGTTACCGATCCGGATATTCTGTCGATTCAGATGTCATCGGGGTTGAGCGGTTCGGTCAACGCGGCGAAGGCGGGAGCGGAGATGGTACCGGAAGCCAATGTCACCGTCGTGGATTGCAAGACACTCTCCGGTGTGGTCGGCTGGCAGGTGTCGGCGGCGGCACGTGCCATCAAGGCCGGATGGCCTGTGGAGCGGATTGTCGATTTGATTCAGCGCATCGTGGCCGTGAGTGACAGCATCTATACCCTGGAAGATCTGAAGTACTTGATTCACGGCGGGCGGATCAGTCACATGAAGGGGCTAATCGCTTCGGCGCTGCGCATCAAACCGATGATCGGCGTGACAAAGGACATTGGCAATTACGAGCAACTGGGCATGGCGCGCACGTTCAAAGGCGCGCTCCATGGACTGGTCAAATTGATGCTCAAAAAGCACGCGCCCGGCACATCTTTGCGCGTCCAGGTCATTCACGCGCTCAATCCGCAGGGGGCAGCCCTCTTGCGTGAGGAAGTCGATGAAACATTCAAGTGTACGTGGCTGCCCTTCGGTACGATGTCGCCCGTCTTAGGCGCGCATACCGGCCCTACGATGGTGGGCGTTGCGTTTGCCGCGCTCGCGGATTACCCGACGATACCTTAGTTCTATGTCCCGCACCCTTACCCGCCGTCAACTACTGAAACTCATCGCCAGCGCTGCTGCTGCGGCGATGGTATCGCCGGTCTGGCATGCGCGCGCGCATTATCCCACGTTGTGGGCGAATCCTACCGAACCGAATCCCAATACCTACATCTGGATGGGCCGCGCCATCCACAGCGTGGCTTTCTATGAAGAGCCCGATACGACTTCCGAGCGTCTCAACACGCTGGCGCGGGACGAGTCTTGCCGAATCCTGGGGGAGGTGCGCGCGCCCTTCAGCCGCCACAACGATCTGTGGTACGAAACCGATTTGGGCTATGTCCACTCGGCGTGGGTGCTGCCGATGCGTATATACCCGCCGCAGCCTTTTATCGAGGACATTGGGTCGTGGGGCTTCTGGGGGGAGATTTCGCAGGTCTACACCGAAGGACGCACCGAGCCACAAGCGCAGGCGGCACGGAAATACCGCTTTTACGGCGGCACCATGTTTCACGTGATCGACGCTGCCACCGATGCCGAGGGCACGGGCTGGTACAAAGTTCACGATGATTATCCGCCGAAAGTCGTCGGTAATCACCAATGGGTACTGGCGCGTGATGTGCGGCGCTTCCCGCGTGTGGAGATGGCACCCCTCCGCCCTTTCGTTGGGAGTAAGCGCATCGAGGTCAATCTGGCGGAGCAGTCGTTGACGTGTTTCGAGGGTGAGGACGTTGTTTTTCGCACGCTCGTCGCTTCGGGATTGGGCGGGGAACTGGCGACGCCCACCGGGCAACATTACGTGCTGCTCAAGCAGCCCTCGCGTCACATGAGCAATGTGCCTTACGTGGAGATGGAAAATCCCTCGGCTCCGGGCGATATCTTTGATTTGCCGGGTGTGCCGTGGAACACTTTTTTCGATCTGGCGGGGACGGCCATCCACGGTGCGTATTGGCACAACGATTATGGTGTGCGCCGCAGCCACGGCTGTCTGAACGTTTCTTGCGAAGCCGCACGCTGGATTTACCGCTGGGTCCACCCCATCGGTGGCTACGAGGACGATTTCGTCCGCAGCGACCGCCGCGTCGGCACGCCGATCAATATTGTTTGAACATACGATCGTTCAAATGTTGCGGTGTTTTTATTCCTCGTCGAAGGTGAAGGTCGCGGCGATTTCGTCCATCAGTGGGGGAACAGGGTCTGTCCCCACGGCGCGGACGCGCAGCACATAGAGCCAATCGTTTTTACCCTGAATCACCCATACCTTGGCCGGTCCGCCCTGCCGCCCAGGCCACTGTTCCTGAAAGCGGAAGGCAGCCTGTCCTTGCCACTCGGTTTCTTCGATAAACTCTGCTGTGGACGGCGCGTTGGAATTGTGCGTGGCTTCCAGCATCACCACGGCGTTGTTGAGAAGCAGCGGTTCGGTCGGGCCGGGCGCCCACCATAGCGCGATTTCCCCATCCCCATGCCGCCACACCCGTCCCCCGGCATATGGGTTGCCCTGCGTGATAACTTCGGTGAAGGCCAACGGGACGCGCATGTTTATTCCAACGGGCAGGGTGTCCGTCAGTGTGCGAAATTCAAGGGGAATAGTTTTGAAGGCCAGCACTCGCTCTCCAATGACATCCAGTTCCGTCTCCACATGTACGATGAGCCACCAGTGGCCCGCGTGCGCATCCAGCGGGAGTTGGAGCGGTACGGCAGAAACATAGCGGCTGGCGCTTTGCCGGACGAGATCGAAAGTGTCGTGGACGGCTGCCGTTGGATCGTAGATTTTTGCGCTGATTGCGATATCCGGTGTGATGCCCGTGGGCAACGTTACGTCGACGATGACGAGCGGCGCTTCGAGCGCGGAAACCTGTTCCGGCCACGTGACATTGACCATCAGGGGAGGAACCGGGGTGGGTGTGGGGGTGAGCGTGGGCGTCCAGGTGGGAAGGGGCGTGGGGGTGTGAGTTGGCGGCAGCGTCGCTGTCGGCGTCCCTGCTGGCGGCAATGGTGCCTGCGGCCCGCAGGCTGTTAGTAGGATCAAAATCAAACAGAATATGCTATAACATGGTCTCTTCATCGTATCATAACCGCCGGTTGCTGAGATAGGTTCGTTCATTGGGATGTTTTCATGCTCAACGGATTTTTACAGCCGAACGTTTCACGCCACCGCGCAGGCGGTCTCCCGCAACACCCGCTCTACATCGCGACGGTAGGGCATCGCAGGCGCTGTCCCGACTTTGGTGACCTGGAGCGCTGCGGCGGCGTTGGAAAAGTTTACGGCCTCCGGGAGCGTCCGCCCCTCGGCCAGCGCCACGGCCAGCGCGCCGTTGAAGGCGTCGCCGGCACCGGTGGTATCTACGACTTCGACTGTGTAGCCGGGGATGTGATGAACGCTATCCCGCGTCACGCTGAGCGCGCCGTCCACTCCCAGAGTGACGACGACGCTGCCGACGCCGCATGATAGCAGTTCACGCGCAGCGGATTCGATTTCCTCTAAGGATTTCAGGTCTGGCGGGCCGGAGAGGTCTTTTCCAACAAGGAGTTGTAATTCGGTCTGGTTGGGCGTAAGCACGTCGACGAGGGAGAGCAGATCTGGGCTGAGTGCCTGACTCGGCGCGGGGTTGAGCACGACGGTCGTCCCAGCTGCATGCGCCATTCGAATGGCGTAAGTTACGGTTTCCAGCGGTGATTCGAGCTGGAAGAGTGCCACGTCTGCTTCCATAATGGCCTCGCGTGCGGCGTCGATGTCGGCGGGGGTGAGCAGGGCATTGGTTCCCAGCGCCACGATGATCATGTTTTCGCCGGCGTCATCCACGACGATGAAGGCCACGCCAGTGTACGCTGCGCCGTCGCGCAGGATGAAATCCGGGCAGATGCCTTCATTTGCCAGGTTGGCCGCGGCCTGATCGCCGAAAGCGTCTTGCCCAAGTTTGACCACCATCGTCACGTCCGCATCCAACCGCGCGGCGGCGACGGCCTGGTTCGCGCCTTTGCCGCCCGGCCCGGTGATGAACGGACCGCCGAGGATCGT
>DAIUDK010000095.1:7019-21774 GCA_036845725.1 Chloroflexota bacterium | reverse complement strand
GAGGGGACAGCGGATGAAGCCTGCTTCATTCTGGGCGGGGGCGAGGATGGCCGCGTGGTGGTCGGCGTGCAGTTGGCCGGCGCGGATTATCCCCTGCACCTGATCGATCCAACGCAGAACGCGGCACAGACAACGCAATCGGTCGGCGGGCAGGAAACGCCGCTGCCGGGCATGTTTAATGTCCCGCTGGCGCTGGCGCTGCATGCCGCGCATTACTTTTATCAGCATCGCGCCGCCGATCCCGTGTTACAGTGGGTCGCGCCCGGCTTTGAGGAAGAATGTTGATGCAAGGAGCGCAACGGAGTCTTTGCGCTGCTGCAACGGCTGCGCGCGCAGTTGGGACCGGTCTATGAAGTGACGGATGAATTTGGAACGACTATGCCGGATAGTGACGCACGTGGCTCTCGCCGCGATTCTTCACCAGACGGTCGCCGACCTGCCACTGGGGCATCGCGCGCATCTTCTTGACCTTGCCGGTATCGCGGCGGACGTAGGCGAAGAGCACATTCTCGGTATAGGAGTAGCCCTCGTCATCGGACTTGCGCATTTTCTCGACACGCAGGTCCTGCACTGTACCAGACCATGCCGAAGAAAGCGTCGCCAGTAGAATCACCAGGCTGATGAACGCCGCCAACGCCACACCGAGCATCCCCACCGGTTCCTCACGCCCCCAGAAGATGAAGACGACGACACCAACGACGGCCCAAATCACCGCCCATATCACGAAATAGAGCAAGGTTTTCCCACATCCCCCACCCTTTTCGGCCTGCGGTTGGGCCTGTACCGGTTGCGGTCGCGGCTGGGGCTGTACCGGCTGCGAACGGACCTGCGGCGCGACCGTCGCAGGAGGTGGGGGAAGAGGCGGTGGCGTCTGCGTCGGCGGTTGCGCCGCGCGCCATTGTCCACCCTCGTGGACATACCACTGCCCGGTGCGCTCCTGCGGCATCCACAGACGGCCCTGCGCGTCGGTCACGCGCAGTAGATTCAGTTCAGCGCGATATTGCTCCGGTGTGATCGCGCCACGCTTGCGCTGGTCCTCCAAAAATCGAAAACGTTGTTCAGCTTCGTTGAAATCCATGTTCACCTCAATCAATAAATGTGTGTAGTCCCAAAGTATTTTCTGTCAGCAGATTTTTTGATTGAATCTGCTAAATCCGCTTAATCTGCTGACGAGAAATTCAAGATGTGCGCGCGATCAAGTCCGCGGTGTACGCCATCGCCACGTCCACCACGCCGCGCACAGTGGTGGTGAAGACGACGACTTGATCCCCAAAGCCAAAACGCGGGTGCGGGTCAATGTGGTAGTGCACGCCGGTGTAGTTCGGCATTTCCGGGTTATCGACCAGACGCACGCTCTTGCCCGTTTCGCGGTTCAGGAAGTTCACCGTCGAAGGGCAACCGCGATAAAAGCGGGGATTGGCATCGCCGATGAGATACTGCCCTGTCGCGCTGCTGTGCGAATGCCAGCGCCCGCCCGCGAACGGGATTTCCTCGACGGCTGACGTGGTGATGTTCACCCGCCACACGCCCACGTCGCTTTTGATGCAACACACGTGCTGCCCGTCGGGGTCCCACCACTCATGGGTGAGGCGTGTGGGTGTCGGCATGATGGGTCGGGGTTGCTCGCCACGACGGATAAGCCACAGGCGATCCACGATGTTGAAACGCAGACCCGTGATCGGGTCAGGGTGGTTCTCCTGCGCAAAGAGCACGCAGTTGGGGTCGGTGGGACTGAACTGCGCGTGGTTGTAGTTGCGCTGGAAGGTGTGCCACAGCTCGAAGTCGCTGCCATCCACGGGCAGCACGCCAAAGACAAACTGCAGGCCCACCGACGCGTCGATGAAGAACACGCGCCCGTCCGCCGATTTGGTGAGGTGAGTTGCCACGCGCTCGATCGGACGCATCATCGTCAACTCCTCCGGCAGGCGGTTGATGAGTACAGCATCGTCGCCGGGGTGCGGACTGCGCCGCCAGATGCCGTCGCCCATACCCCAGTAGACGTCCCCGGTCTCGACATCCACGAAGGGTGAGGCGTGGTTGAACTGTGTATCGGGGAAGTGACGCACCTCCTGGGTCGCGAAATCCACCACACCGAGCGTGCGTCCCTGCGCCGCCGTCCCCGACGGGGGAAACGCGCAGTAAAACCATAAGTAGCGCCCATCGCGCGTGATGCTGTTGTTGACGAAATAGAACGCCTCCTGCACGGGGGCAATCTTGTGCGTCAAAATGTAGCTCGTCACCCCGGAATCCGGGTCGGTCCAGGGGGTAAACAGTTTCGATTTAGCCAGTTCGATCATTATCTCCTCCAAAGTTCACAGTATCTCAACGGATTCAACGGAATGAACGGAGCTTGTATCCGCTAAATCCGCTCAATCCGTTGAGATAAGTCTACCGCAGAACAGGATAAGCACAAAACAAAAACAGCGCGCAGTTATCTGCAAAGTATCCGCGCCTTGTCACGAGCCTGTCACAATCACAAGGTACGATAAAACCTATAGCAGATCATCTGACTAACGATGATCTTACTAATAACGATCAGACTATTGAGGAGGAAAACTATGCAGCACAAATCGATGTTTTTATTGGCTCTGGCCTTACTTGCGGTGTTCCCGCTTGCCGGTGCGAAGATGAGCAACAATGCGCCAATCGCAGCCGAACCCGGCGTGATCAGCGTGAGTGGGGAAGCGGAGGTGCGCATTATGCCCGACGAGGTGATCCTGCGCCTGGGCGTTGAAACATCGGACAAGAACCTGGCAAAGGCCAAACAATTGAACGACCAAATCGTCACCAGGGTTCAGGCCGTGGCGAAGCGATACAACATCCCGTCAGGACACGTGCAGACGGATTACCTCAACATCGAACCGCGCTACAACGACGGCTACACGCAACGGGAGTTCGTGGGGTATTTCGTGCATAAGACGGTCGTCATCACCCTGCGCGATCTGACGAAATTCGAGGATGTGCTCAGCGGGCTGCTGGAATCCGGTGTGAATTACGTCCACGGTATCGAATTCCGCACCACCGACCTGCGCAAATACCGCGACGAGGCGCGCGAGCTGGCGCTCCAGGCCGCCCGCGAAAAGGCGACCGATATGGCGGCTACGCTGGATCAGGAATTGGGCGAACCGCGCAGCATCCAGGAAGAGGCTAACAGTTGGTGGTCGGGCTACGGCAGCGGTTGGTGGGGACGCTGGGGCGGGATGACACAAAACGTCATCCAGGAAGTTGGCGGGGACTACGCCAGCTTCGACAGCAGTCTCGCGCCGGGTCAGATCAGCGTCACGGCGCGGGTGGCAGTCAGTTTTGCGATGACGGGGAAGTAGGCTTCGGACGCTGATTTTCGCAGATTCACGCAGATTTTCTTCGTCATCTGCGAAAATCAGTTGTCCTTTCTCAAGTATGATCTCCGACCTGAACCACAAAATGGCATGTCTTGCCGCCGCGCCGCACGGTCTCCAAAATTTCAATGTGCACGGGATATCCCAACGCCGTTTCGAAAATCGCCTGATGTGTGGCGCGGGCACATTCACAGTGCAAGTCATTTGGTATGATCAAGATCGCGCGCGCTGCCGGGCAATAACAGCCGGGGGATTCTTCCCCATAGCGAATGTGAACCTGGTCGCCTTCCTGCCAGATCTCGAACGTGCGTCGGTAGGCCTCGATCAACTTCGCCAGGTCGCCCTGCCCGGCGCGGGCGATATCCTGCTTGAAGCTGAAGCGATCGTAACATCCGCGCCCGCACCCTTCGATCAACTTGATCTGAGTTTCGCGGTCCAACTCGACGGCCATCGTCGCCAACAAATCGTTGAGCCAGTTGACGATGAATTCCTTCTCCATTTGGAGTCGTTCGATCTCGTGTACGGTCATTTTCTTCACTCCTTGACCTGCGCATACATCATCGGTTTGCCATTTACCATTTCTAAGGACGCGCCCTCTCATCCATCGGCAACTCGCCAGGCTGCACCGAAATCAATTGCACGCCCAAATCGCGCAGCTTGTCCAACAGCCCATACAGCGCCGCCTGATCTACCACCGGCCCGGTGAGCGTCGTCGTACCATCGGTGTTGTGGATCAAAGTCATGGACTCGAACCAGTCCGACCACTGCGGGTCCAAATGACCCTGGATATGGATGCGATATTCGTCCGGTTTGCGCGTTCTCTGTCTCATAACGTCAATGATACGCGCAAACCCGGTGCGCGTCATCTATCAAAGGATAGATTGAGCGGTTGATTTGTGAGGAAGTTACAGCAGATGCAAGTCTCTGGCGCGGGCAATCGCTTCGGTGCGGCGCTCGACGCCTAACTTTCCATAGATGTTGTGGGCGTGTGATTTGACCGTTCCCACGGTCACGATCAACTTCTCGGCGATCTGGCGATTGGACAAGCCGTCGTCCAGTAGCCGCAGCACCTCCAGTTCGCGGTCACTCAGAGGTTCGATCAAGCCCGAAGGCAAGGCAGGAGCAGGCGGTCTGACGGTAAAATCGGGGAAAGCGCGCAATAGCCGGTTCGCATAAGCCGCCAGTTGGGGAGAATGCCACACACCGCGTTGTGCACCCAGACGCAGCAATTCGGCCATCGGCGGCCCTTCGTCCAGAAAAACACGCGCGTGCCCTTCCGGTTCGGCCAGACTGAGCGCCTGCTGTAAGGTCGCCAAGGCTTGTGTCAGATCACCTTGCACGTGATGCACGAGCGATTGCAGAATCAAAACTTCGATCTGCCAACCGATCGCATTGTTTTGCCGCGCTGCACGAAGCTGCTGCGCCAAAAAGTCGAACAACGTGGATAGGTCGAACAGGGGCTTTTCGACGCGTTGACGGTGTTGAGCCACAATCAGGCGCGCCAGAATAAGTCGCCCTAAACTGTATTGTTCGGTATCCAGCTTCAGATTTCGCTCCTGCGCCCAACGTGCAACATCAACCAGACGCTGCGGATTGTAGAGCGCCTGTTGCATCCAAAGCCTGGCCTTATACGACGTGACGTATGCCGTGCCCTGATAAAACAGCAAGCGGTCATCCGATGACCCGCTCATCGCGTACAGGCGCTCGGCTTGCCGGAGCGTCTCCATTGCGCCGGCTTCGTCACCCTGCGCCTGTTTGAGACGCGCCAACGCGAAATGCCCTTCCAGGCGCGTGAAGGTGGAAGACGTCAACGCCAACAATGTCAGCCCATACGCCAGCGCCCGTTCGGCGGCTTCCAAGTCATTCCGTGCCAGGTGGATGATCCCCAACGTGACGTGCAACAGCCCCGCGATCGGCAATGACCGTCCCTGGCACTCGGCTGGAACGGCCATGGTTTGAAGCGCATCCTGGCATATTGTCACCGCCTCACGCAACTGTCCTTTAAGGTATGCCACAATCGCCAGCGCATGGACCCCACTCAACGCATTGAAGAAATCGCCGCACCCCACGCCCACCGCACGAGCCATCTCCCAGGCTTGAATAGCCGCCGCATGGTCGTCCAGATCCCAGTAGGCGACGCCCAGATTGAAGTACAGCGCGCTGCGAAACCACGAGTTTCCTTCCGGCAAACGTTCCAGCGCCTGTTGGGAAAGCGTGATCACTTCCGTTGGCGGCGCTCCACGAAAGCGGGCCAGGTAAGTGCGGAATTTAAGGATGAAACCGGTGACTTCGTTGGCATTGGCGGGAGGCGCATCGGCCAGTGCTGTCTCTGCCGCGTCCAGCCATATCTCTACTTGATCGAAGGCTGCCGGCGAAGGCGTCACGATCGCCAGACAACCGGCATAGACGGCGCTCAACAGCGGGCGGGCACGCAGCGACGCTTCAGGCAGCGCCTTGAGCCAATTATAGACCAGCACGGTTTCACTACGATAGAAGTACGGCAGCACGTGACGCTCGACGAGTGCCGCGGCGTATTCGTAGTCCGGAACGGCCAGCGCACAGGACACCGCTTCGGCGATCAAGCCTTCCCGTTCGTACCACGCGCTGGCGCGCAGGTACAGTGCCGCAATCGCCTCAGCGTCGGCAACCTGTCGCAGTCGTTGCCGTAGCAAATCCGCAAACAACCGGTGATAGCGATACCAGCGCCGCTCGTCGTCCAGCGGGATGATGAACAAATTGGCGCGCTCGAACTCGTCCAAAATGGCCTGCGCGTTGCCCTGCCCTGGCGTATCCTCGCCCAAAACTGCATCGCACAACGGGCCACTCAGTCGATCCAGCACCGACGTTTTCATCAAGAACGTTTGTATCGCCGCAGACTGCCGGTTCAGCACCTCTTCGAGCAAATATTCGAGGATGTAGCGGTGCCCACCACCGAACTCGCGAATAAACGCGCTGGCGTCCTCACGGCCGCGCAAGGAGAGCGCCGCCATCTGCAAACCGGCGATCCATCCTTCGGTGCGCGCGGTCAGGGCGGTTACATCGGCGGGGGGGAGCGCCAGTCCCATCGTTTCCGCGAGAAACTGGGCGGCTTCTTCGGGCGTGAAACGCAAGTCATCCTGCCGCAGTTCCAATAATTGGCCGCGCCCGCGCAACCGCGCCAGCGGCAAAAGGGGATCAGAGCGGGTGGCGATCACCACCCGCATCTGCGCGGGCAAATGGTCGAGTAGAAAAGCGAGGGACTGGTGAATCGACAGGGCCGTGATCAGGTGATAGTCATCGAGCACCAGCGCCAGCGGAACGGCGATGCCATCCAATTGGTTCACCAACGCCGCATACAACGATTCCACCGGTGGAGGTTGCAACGCCCGGAGCGCGTCCAGCACGTCCTGCCCCAGAGCCGGTTCGCGTGTTTGGAGCGCAGCGATCAAGTGCGCTGTAAAGCGCGCCGGATCGTTATCGTCCTCGTCCAACGAGAGCCAGGCTACCGGTTGTGTGTACGCCCATGCGCTCAACAGCGTCGTCTTGCCGTAGCCGGCCGGCGCAGAAACGAGGATCAGCCGGTATCCGGGCTGCCACCCCACGTTCAACTGCGCCAGCAGCCGCCCACGCAGCGCCGCTTCGGACCGCGGCTGCGGGATGTGCAGCTTAGTCTTGAGAATGAGATTCGAACTCACGCCTGAGTAATCCATAACACAACGAATCGGTGAAACGGCCATCGGGAGCGCGTTTGTCTTCCCGGATGCGCCCTTCCAACGTAAAGCCACAGCGCTCGGCCACGCGGGCGCTGCGGACGTTGGTTGCGTTGCAATGCAGCGAAACGCGATACGCCCCCAACCGCTCGAAAACAAAACCCAGCGCAGCTCGCGCCGCTTCGGTGACGTACCCGCGCCCCTCGTGGTCGCAGTCCACGATGTAACCAAGCTCGTATGCGGGCAACGCGCGGTTAGTCAATCCAATGTAGATTTGCGCGACAAAATCATCGGTTTGCCGGTCGAATACACCCCAGAAGTAGGCCGTGCCCTTCTCCCATTCGGCGACGAAATCCCGGATGAGGTCTACCGCTTCCACTTCATCTGTAATCTTCGTCAGGGGATTGTCTGCTTCGTAACGGGCGAGGTGCACGCGATTGCGCACCCCTGCCGCCAGGTACATCGGGGCATCGCTTACCTGGTAGGAGCGCAGGTACAGCCGTTCGGTCTCAAGTCGTGTGGGCATTTCCGCTAATTGATTCATAATCCAAGCTCAACCTCGTTTGTAAAGCCAAACCAACGCCCCCCACAGCGCCGCGTCCGCAAACAGCCGCAGTCCAACCGGGGGAATCCAAAATGTGAACCAGACCAGGCACAACACGGCAGCCACACCGACGAGCAACGGATGCCACGGTTCTCGCCGGAGAAAGAGCGCACCCGCCCCCAGGCCTGCCAGCAGCGCCGCCAGCCACAACACGATTTCCACAGCCTCGATGTACGCCGGTTCAGAGCGGCCCTCGGCCCGCAGCACAAGACCTTGCACCATCCGCCGCCCCATCACGAAGCTGCCCGCGTCGACAAACCAGCCAAGCACGGGATTGTCCATGCCTGCGGGCGGTTCGATGTGCCCGCGCACGATGAGGCGCGTCTGATTGGCGCTATACGGCTCGATCCACCACAGCCACGTCCAGCCCAGGCCGAGTTCGTCGAGCGTCTCGGTAGATTCGGCCAGCATCCACCGGCCCGATTCCACTGCATGCACCGCGAGCATGGTATCGATCAATGTGATGCCGGGTTGTGGATTTTGGTATTCCGGCAGGATGCGGTCGGCGTTGACGTAGAGCTTTTCCCCTGCAATGAGATTTTCGATGAAGGTGTAGCTGTAGAACGCGCCGCGCCGGTCGCCCAACTGCGCGATCCAGGGCCAGGCCTCGTCGGGCGGCACATCCACGGTCACGGCATGGGTCCAGGAAAGCGTTGGCGCAGACAGCAAATCATCGCCGGGATAGGCGCGGGCGATTTCCGCCTCGGTCGCCCCCCACGTATGGAACAGCGGCGGCAACAGGGCAAAGATCGTCGCCAACATCACGAGGATAAGGGCCGCACCCCCAAAGAAACGTCGTATTCGTGTGCGTTTAGAAATCGTCATTTATCCAACTCCAGCTTAGGGATTTTTGCCATCATAACATACTCATCGGAAATAGCTTTGCTTCAACGCTTAAGGCGGATCACAATCCGCCGTCCTTGCAACGCCGGATTATGATCTGGCGCAAGCACTTTAGTAACCGCCGATACCAGCATACAATACGAGGGATTTTACCAGGGGGTTTTTACGCACCGCGACGTCTCAAGCGCCTCCCGCGCAGCCAACCCACCAGGTAGTTGACCAGTGCAATCGCGCCTAACGCAAGCAACCAGCGTTGCATGACCGGGCGGACCGGCGCCATGCGCGGTCCCCAAACCCGGCGCGCGCCCCGGCGATAGACGCCCTGCACCAGACCGGGGAGCAACACGTCGGCGAACCAGTAAGCCGGGCGCGACACTGGCGGAGAAGGCTGCCGACCACGCGGAATGGGATGAGCTTCAGGCAACACAACCTCGGCGCTGGTGAAAGTTTCGCCCTGCTCCTGGGTCAGTTCGGCGAGCACGCGCCCGTCTGCCCCCACGATTTTGCAACCGGGGACGAAAGTGTAGGCGGCGTGCAAGTGGTGGACGTAAGGCAGATGTTTGACTAGCGCAGGCGACAACGGCAGAATCGCCAGGAACGCTGCACGGACGTTTGGAATGGCGGTGGTGATCTGTCCACAACTCACGGTGTTGACCGCGGGGACGCCGAGCCAGGCGGCTTGCTGGTCGATCGTCGCGCCGAAGACCTGCGGCGCAACGTCTTTCATGCGGCAGAAGAGCGGCCCCATGTCGTCCGCCGTCACCCGCGCGCCATCGGGGAAATGGTAGATCGGGTTAAGTATGTCCGGTGGGGAACTGGCGATAAGCATAAGGTCCACCCGACCCGCGTAGCGCCGCCACAGTTCGGTATGCGCCGCATCCCAGCAGACCATCATGCCGATGTCGCCCAGATCCGTGTGCGCCACGGTGATGCGGTCGCTCTCACGGAAGTAGGCGCGCTCCCAGGCACAGGGGTAGTGCTTGTCGTAGCGCCACATCCGGCCATCAGGCGCGAAGAGTAACAGCGCGTTGTAGATTTCGTCCTCGTCCAGCAGCAACAGCGATCCGGCGAGGTGGATGCGCAGCCGGGCGGCGGTGGTCTGCATCCACGTCGCAGTGGGGCCGTCGAGCAATTCGGCGCGGTGGAAGTTTTCGTCGGCGTAGGCGTAGCCCAGGTTGAACAGTTCCGGCAAGACGACCAACTGTGCGCCCGTTGCGGCGGCCTGCGACACAAGTGTTTCGGCGCGCGCCAGGCGCTCGGTCAACGGTGCGACGTTGGCGTCCATTTGAATGGCAGCGATGACAACGGTGTGTTTCATGGTATGCCTCCTTATCGGGTGTTGTCAGACGGCTTCAGCTAGAAAGATAGGGTTGGTGACCGCAAATAGCGCACCACTTTTGTTGTGGATCCCCACCGGCGCGAAGGTCATCATAACTTCTGGTGTAGAGAAGCTTCAGCAACATTTTATGGCGACCAGGCTGGGTCTTTATTGCGCCCATTATCGGTTAATCTGAGCAAGTTATTGCCATCTACATCGATCACATAGATATTGCCATCCCCACCATGGAACTCTGAGGATTCAAGTGTAATGCGCGTTCCATCCGGTGACCATTCAATGTATCCATAGCTGACAATGTCGGTCAATTTAAGGTAGTTATGCCCATCAGGGTCCACGACATAAGTCCCGCCGCTGCAGGTAAATGCAATACGGTCTCCATTGGGCGACCAAGCAGGATATAAACAATCTACGGTATTCTGTGTAATTCTGGTAGGCTCGCCTCCATCTGCGCTCACACTGTATATTCTCGAGATACCATCATCTCGAGAAGACATAAACGTAATTCGTTTTCCATCTGGCGACCAGTTAGGTTCCGCACTCCCGACACCTGCACCTGACGGTAGAGTGCCAGGCAAGGTCCAGCGGCTGGTAGTCAACTGGATGGGGTCGCCGCCAGCAACATCCACGACATAAATTTCATACTGACCACTCCTATATGAAAAAAAAGCTATGCGGCTTCCGTCTGGTGACCATTTTGGAGCATAATCACCTCCTCCAAAGTCGGTCAGTTTGGTCACATTGCTCCCATCGACATCCATCACACGAATTTCACCTGTATCGTTGGAAGTAAAAGCGATGCGCCTTCCATCTGGTGACCAGGAAGGATTGCGATTTCCTCCTGCGTTGTTGGTTAACTGGATAAGGTTACGCCCATCTGCATCAATCACATAAATATGACTCTTTTGGCCGTAACGTTGGGCAGCAAACGCGATACGAGTCCCATCCGGCGACCAGGAAAAGCGTGCAACCCTGGTTTGGTTATCGGTAAGTCTGAGAACGTTGCTTCCATCAGCATCCATCACATAGAGTCCCCAGTTCCCATCACGGAACGATAAGAAAGCAATCCTGTCCGTTTTTTCTACAGCGGGTGTCACCAAGGCAGCGGTAGGTAGTGTTGTAGGTGAGATGGTAGGGAGAGGTATGGGAGTCTCAGTAGGTGAAATGGTGGGGGGAGGTACGGGAGTCTCAGTAGGTGAAATGGTAGGGAGAGGTATGGAAGTCTCAGTAAGTGAAAATGCCGGAGTTAGGTAAGGAGTACAAGTTGTTGTGGCGGGTATATCCAGCGGAGAGGACCTGGTAGGGAGTACGGCAGTGGGTGTGAAAACAGGAACGACTTGACATCCCACCAATAACAATAGGCTCAGGTAGACCGTTACGGAGCTTTTCAAAAAGTATGATCCGTGTTTTACGACAAACATATTTTATTACCCCATAATTTTCGCGGTTGACAGGGAAGCGGTTGAGTTAGTCGCGGTGGTATTGCCAGCCGAGTATACGGTGGAAGTTCCCGTCAGCATAGGCGTAGCCCAGGTTGAACAGCTCCGGCAGAACCACCAACTGCGCGCCCGTTGCAAAGTCTTGTATCGACGACGACGTAAACCTTTGTTGAAGTGGTATACTGTCATTATATTCAACACAGCGAAAGGGAAAACGATGAACCCTCAAACAGCACTGATTACCGGCGCATCCAGCGGCATCGGATTGGAGTTGGCGACACTGTTCGCCCAAGACGGCATCAATTTAGTGCTCGTGGCCCGTAACAAAGAGCGACTGGAGACCATTGCGGCAGACCTTCATGCAAGGTGCAACATTGGTGCGACCGTGCTCGCCTATGACCTGGCGCAACCTTCGGCGCCGGAGGCCATCGTCCAGGAGCTGCAAACCCGTGGCCTTACGATCGACTATCTGGTGAACAACGCCGGCACGCAGGTCTACGGCCCCATACAGGACACCGACGTGACGCGGCAACTACAGCTTATCCAGGTCAATCTGGTGGCGCTGACCCATCTGACGATGCTGCTGCTCCCCGATATGGTCAAGCGCGGCGCAGGACGCATCCTCAACCTGTCCTCGATCGGCGGCTTTGCTCCGGCGCCGCTCAATGCCATTTATTGCGCGTCGAAGGCTTACATCCTCAGCTTCTCCGAGGGCATTGCCAGGGATTTGGAACACACGGGCGTCACCGTGACCTGTCTGTGTCCCGGCGCGACCCATACCGACTTTGCCCGGCGCGCCGATATCGAGGATATGCGCTTTTTCCGGATGTCGGTTATGGACGCCCAACGGGTCGCGCAAGCCGGATACGCCGCGCTGATGAAGGGTGAGACGACGATCATCCCTGGTCTTTTCAACCAATTGATCGCGTTCTCCGTTCGGCTCAGCCCTCGACAGCTGGTGACGCGCGTAGGCAGATATTTGATGAGTCGCGCGCCAAAAAGATAGGATTGGTCACAGCGAGCATCACACCGCTTTTGTCGCGGATTTCCACCGTCACCCAGTCGGCCTCATCGGGCGTCAACGTCCACGTATGCGCGCCTTCGCTACCGGCGGGCAGTGCGTGCAGCAGTCTGCCGTTGACGATCACCCGCATCTCCGCGTCGGGCGGGCAGTCGCGCCAGCGAACTTCGAACGTCACCGGGCGTGTGACCGTGTCGCCGAGCATCCACGTCGCGCCGTCGTCGTCCTGTGCCTGGAAGGTAAGCTGCGGGCCGGAACTCAGGTACAGGCGACCGGCCAGCACGCCTTCGAGCAGCGCTGCTTCGGAGAGCACCTCGGCGTAGATGACGTTGAACCCCGGCCTGGAGGCGTAATCGCGTGGGCCGTGCGCATCCGAGCCGGCAGTCGCTGCGAGGCGCACGCCCTGGTTGAGCCAGTCGTACCACAGCGCCAGCGCCTTCTCGTTGTTGGAGTCGCAGCCCCACGACCCGTTCCAGACTTCGACGACGCACGCGTTGCCCGGCATCATTTCGCCGAAGCGCCAGGCGCAGCCCGTGCAACCGGGTTCGCCGTCGGCCTGCGGGTGCGCGATGACGAAGACTTGCCCGCGCGCGTAAGTCGACGCCGCAACGCGCGCCATGTCGCCGGTTCCGGGACGCATCCGCCAATCCACCCATTCGCGCGCGCCGAGGCAAAGCGCGTGGCCGTAATAGGTCGTCAGTTCCATACCCCCCGCGCTTAACAGTGTCTCACTGGCCGAAGCGTCCATTTCGGGCAGACCGCTGACGGCGTTGTGGTCGGTGAGGAAGACGAAATCCAGCCCCGTCTCGCGCGCCAACCGGAGCAGATCGGCGACGGGGAAGTCGTGCGCGTCCGAATGATCGGAGTGCGTGTGCAGGTCGCCGCGATACCAGCCGGGTTGAGAGCGCGCTATCACCGGAACACGTTCGCGCGGCGGGACAACGGCGTCCGTCGCGCCTGCGGTCAACGTCACATCGAGCGTGTAGCTGACGGCCTCGCCCGGCATGATCATGTGCGTATCGACTTCCACAATCCACGTCCCGGCAGGCAGCAGGCCGGGGAAATAGCCGGGCGTCGCTTCCGTCGCGCTCAACGTGGCGTGGTGTTCGGTCCCGCTACGATGCCGCGCCCCGCGAAAGCCGTGCGGATCGAACACGGTCAGTGTGAGCAGGTTCCTGATCCCCTGCGACCGTTGCGGCGCATACGCAAACTCAATATCGATGCGTTCGCAAGCTTCCGGGACGGCAAACTCGTGCGGGATGTAGCGTTTGCAATCGCGCGCGGTGAGATAGCCTTCAAAATGATAAGCCATACAATCCTCACAAAGTATCAAGCAATCAGTTTCTTAAGCAACAACATTCTGAACGTCGATTCCAGTTCCAGGGTCTTTGCCGTCCTGCGGGTATCTTCCAATCCCATATACTCTCCGCCCACATAGTACCCGGCTTTCGCTTCCTTCAAAAAGGCAGCCGGGAAAGCGTATGTGCCCCGCTCAGTGCGATGGGTTTCCAGCAGCCGCATTCCTTCCTGGAACCAGGCGGATTGATGCGCCGCCGGAAAATGCGCCAGCAACTCCAGGCGTTGCACAATCTTCCTTTGATTGTAAGGCGCGGCGCTGTCCAGGTCGGGCAGATCGAGGTTCCAGCCGCAAGCGTAACACATTCGGCGGCTAGTCCCCGGGCAGACGTAGCCATAGCCCGGCGGAAAGGCTCTGTACCGTTCGTCGGTCACGTAGATGGCGATGTCATCGAGTTGCCGTCGCGTCACGGCAGACAAAGATTCAGCCGGCATGTAGGCGAAAGCACGGAGATCGTGAATAAACGGCAAAGGCGTCGTTCCCGTCATTGGGTCCATATCTGGATTAATAATCGGTTTCCCCGCCCATTGTTTCGGAAGGCCGGCCAGTTGCGCCTCTGGCAGGTGAATGTCGTAAATCTTTTTCGCCGCCAAACGTGATATCGACACAACGCGCCGTAGGACAAACTGCATCACCTCATCATAAGCATACCCGCCCCGCATAAAGTACGAAGCCAGCACAGTGGCGACAAGGACCGCCCTGCCGCCTTCGACGGTGGGATGCGTGGGGTCGTCAAGCGCTTGGCGAACCAGAGGATTGTCCACATACTGTCGGAAACGCTCCATCTTCTCATCGAAAACGGCTACCCCTGCCCGCAATCCCCGCTCCAAAAGGCGCGGAATGATATTTTCCAGGCAGGTCGGCCTCATCCCGTGCAGCGCATTCAGCGTGCCAATATCGACACGGGTAAGTGGCCCAAAGCGATCCAGTTGGTCCAATAACCACTGGGTCTTCTCCGTCTGAAGCACCGCGTGCAACGCCGCTTCGCAATCGGAAGAAGCAGTATAGCCCGCCAGCTCGACCAACGTCCGGTAACGGATCACAGGGCCGCCTTCGTCGAGCAGCCATTGGATGAGATCAAACGTTTCGGATTGCATAGCTACCTCGCCAAACATCCACTCCACACAA
>DAIUDK010000095.1:0-6919 GCA_036845725.1 Chloroflexota bacterium | reverse complement strand
CTGTCACACCATCTTCAAATTCTGTCCACAGCGCCAAAAACTCAGGCCCCTGATCCTCAGGGAGCATACTGCAAATCCGTTCGGCCGCCCGGAGTTCTTTCAGGGCTTTTTCAGTCCAATTGACGTTTCCATAGACAAAGGTATCGCCCGCGTCGATTTCGACAATATCGTGCAACACGATCATCTTCAACACTTTCGCCATGTCCAGATCAGGCCCATCAGCATATTCGGCAAGTACCAGCGCCGCCACCGCCATGTGCCAAGAATGCTCGGCGTCATTCTCCTTCCGTGAGGCGTCCATAAGAATCGTGTTGCGGAAAATCTGCTTCACCTTATCCAGTTCCACGATAAATGCCAGTTGTCGTTCCAATCGTTTAGTGTCCATAATGCTGCCTATCTTTCATAAGTATCTGTCTCAGATCTTCTGAACCTTATCAGCGTGGAGCAAAGCATTTGTTCAGCACCAGGCCGGTCTTGTCGTCGACTCGGATATTTACGTTAGCTCCACGGTTTCCTGCATTTGTTCGGATATACCACGATACTTTCCCAAACAAAAAGAATTGGCGCTCTCTGGTTACCATAACCGGTTCGACCCAGGGCCACCCCTCTTCTTCAACCACCAAGCAGGCTATTCGAACAACTTCTTCACGAGTCATCTGTACCTCGAAGCTGTAACGCCACCTAACAATTCCCTCACACGTTCAGTCATATTCAGGATTTCCCAAATCCAGCCGGAAGCCTTTGCGCTTCCAATCCGGGCAGTCTGTACGGTCAAGCATCGGTTCGCCGCTTCCGCCCGACGCAGCCCACCCGTCCGGCGTCAACATCACCACCTCTTCGTCTGGATCGTAATAAAGATGATGCTCAACCGTCAGTGACTCCTCGGCGACCAGCCGGTGGCCTTTGTCACACCGCATCCAGTTCGCGCCCCGATCCAGGTCGCCGGTCAGGAAGTGATGGCAATGCTGACAATCGCGCTCCACAGCAGGCACTTGCTCTTTGTTGGCAGATCGAAAAAGTTTCATGTCACCTCCGTGAAAATGGCAAATGAGAGAATCAGCAAATGAGAAAATCGGCAAATAAGCAAATCTCCAATCAACCAATCAAAAAATCCGTTAGAATCCGTTCAATCCGTTGACATTATGGCATCCGCCGCAATCCCTCAACGCGCACCGCCCACGCGCCGTTGGCGGAGAAGCCCGGCGTTGGGCGGTCGGGCGCAGTGTCCCACCCGGCGGCCATCATCGCCACAGCGGCGAGCAGGCCGCCGTTGCCGGGCAGGTAGAGCGGCAGCCGCGCGGCCTGGTAGTTGTGGCCGTTCGCCAGGTAGCGGTTCTTGGGCGAGTCGAGGAACAGCGCGTCCATCGCCTGCTCCGGGCGGCCCAGGCGCGCCGCCGTCATCGCCAGCATGGGATAGTCCCAGCCCCAGGTCGTCGGCCAGTCCCAGGTTCGCAACACGCGATCGAGCGTCCGCTGCATCACCGCCGGATCGATCAGCGGCGTCTGCGGAACGACGCCGAGCGCCGCGAGCATCGAAGGGTGATCGGTGGGGATCGTGTACGGCGGCGTTTCGATAGCCGTGTAGACGCCGTCGCGCACGGAAGGCCGCGCCAGGCCACGCAGCACGCGCTCCCACTGCGGATCACGCCCCATGCCGAGCCGCTCGCGCCAGCGTTGCGCCACATCCAGCGCCCAATGCCAGTACGCCAGCTCGAAGGTCGGATTGAGTGTGTGCGCCCGGTCGGCGGCGTAGCTCTCCTGCGCTGGGATCAGCGCCGGGCCGAGGACGTAGCGCTGCCCAACTCCGTCCCACACCGGATAGGACGCCATAAACTCGGCGGTCTCGAAGACAACTTGCCGGTACTGCTCCAACGTCTCCCGCTGTGGACGCGCGCGATAGCAGAGTTCGGCAAGGTAAATGGGATGCGGCTGCTGCCATATCAGGAAGATGCCGACCTCGCTGGGGCTATTCTGTCCGTCCGGGCCGACCATTTTGGGCCAACGCGCACCGCGATAGCCTTGCCGCGCAGCGGTTTCCTGCGCCAGGGGAAGGATACGATCGTACCACGGCAGGCTGCGTTCGAGCAACGGCAGTCGATCCCACAGCGCGAAGTGGGCGGCGTGCCACCAGTGCATCTCCAAATGCGCCTTGCCGTACCAACTGTTGCAGACCAGTCCCGTCTCCTGCGGCGGCATCGAACCGGCACACTGGCTGGCGGTGAGATACTGCGAGAGCACCACGCGGCGCTCCAACTCGACGGCGCGGGGATCGGTACAATCGGAGAAATCAAGCGCGCCACCGCTCTCCCAGAACGCGGCCCAATAGCGGGCCGCCGCTTCGCGCGTCGCGTCAAAATCGGGCAGCGGATCGATGAGCGGCTCCGGCGAAAAGGCCAGCACGAAGTCGAATGTGTCGCCTTCACACGACAGTAGCTCGTACTCGTGCGCCGCGACGGCCTGCACGCGCCCCGCTCGCGAGCAGACGAGCCGGACGAAGTAATGGTCAGCGTCGAGAATGCGGGTGAAGCTGGCCCGGTTATTGTCGATTATCGCCTGCGTCTGGTGGCGCTCCGACTGCGTCCAGTCGGCGGCGTTGCCCCACTGAGTCGCGCCGTAGGGGAAGGCCAGCGTCGCAGTCAGCCGCCCTTCCGCCAGCAGCGGCGATGTGATGCGCACCGCCAGCACATCCAGCGCCGGATGGCAGACGGTCAGCACGTGAACAAGTCTTTCTTCCACTTCGAAGCGACTGTCGAGCAAGCCGGCCCACAAGTCGAGCTTCTGGCGCGGGTGCGCGACATCGTCAATCGCAAGTGGCGCA
Organism: Chloroflexota bacterium; assembly: GCA_036845725.1. Taxonomy (GTDB): domain Bacteria; phylum Chloroflexota; class Anaerolineae; order B4-G1; family SLSP01; genus DSWT01. Next base: position 4,101 of record DAIUDK010000095.1, on the reverse strand, counting down.
CCGCCGGTTTTGACTATGCGAAGACCGAGCTGTCCCAGGTGCAGGCGGTGCGGGTTGGCGCGCAGCCACCCCGAGGCCGGTGTGTACTCGCCGGATGCGTCCAGCCCGGAGAGGTAAGACACGGCACGTCCGTCCACGATGTAGTCTTCGAGCGCGTCTTCCAGGCGATAACCGGCGGGATTCGGCAGGCTGTGCCACCCCCACTCCGCGTGCGTTCCCAACGACATCCCGCGCGCGTGGAAATCGGGGAACGTTTGCAGCCCGGTGACGTCGGCGGTGAAAGCGAACGTCCCGTTGCCCACGCTCAGCGGTGTCAACGGGTCCGCCCGTTCAAGGATGATGGTGTGCCGCGTCACCACCGCGCGGCGGTCGATATGATGTTCGATCATAATGTCCTCTTCAAACCGCGAATCGCGCGAATTTTCGCTAATCTTTTATACTAAATTCGCGTAGATTCGCGCGATTCGCGGTTAAAATCTGCTAACCCACGGTGATGATCCCGTCCAGGCGGGTGTCGGCGGAGGAACTGCCGAGCATGAGTTGCACGGTTCCGGGCTCGACGGTCCAGCGCTGGCGTTCGGTCTCCCAGTAGACGAGCGATTCGCCCTTGAGCGGGAGCGTCACGGTCTGCGTCTCGCCAGGTTGCAACGTGATGCGCTTGAAGCCCTTCAACTCCTTCTTGGGCCGCTCCACCGCCGAACGCAGATGTTTCACGTAGAGCTGCACGACCTCGTCGCCCGCGCGGTCGCCGGTGTTGGTCACGTCGAGGCTGACGGTCAGTTCGCCGTCCGCCGGAAGATGCTCCGCGCTTAGGCGCAGGTTGCTGTACGCGAACGTAGTATAGCTCAGCCCAAAGCCGAACGGATAGAGCGGCTCGCCCTTGAAGTACATATACGTCCGACCGTTGCGGAGATCGTAGTCCAGGCGCGGCGGCAACTGCTCGATGCTGTGCGGCCACGTCTGCACCAGTCTGCCGCCGGGGTTGACATCGCCAAAGAGCACGTCGGCCAGCGCATTGCCCAGCTCCTGGCTGTTGTGCGTCATGTGGACAATGGCGGGGACGTGGCGCTGCGTCCACGGGATGGCGAAGGGGAAGCTGCTGATGAGGACGACAACGGTGTTCGGGTTGGCGCGGTAGACCTGCTTGACCAGCTCCTCCTGCTCCAGGATGATGGCGCGGCGATCCACCGCCTCCTTGCCGTCGCTCGGCGTGGGGCACTCGGCCCAGCCCGCGTCGCCGGTTGGATGGTTGCCCACGCAGACGATGGCGACGTCGGCCTCGAGCGCGGCGTTGACGGCGGCATCATCTGTATTGTCCTTGGCGTAAATCACGCGCGTCGCATCCCCCACCCTGGCACGGATGCCGTCCAATGCGGTCACGACGTAGGGCGGATCGCCGCTGTACCAGTCCAGCAACACCTCATCGGCGCGGCGGCCGATGACGGCGATGGTCTTGAGCGCGCCAGCGTCCAGCGGCAGCAGCTTGTCCTCGTTCTTCAGCAGGACGATGGATTTCTGCGTCACCAGCCGGGCGAGGGCCTTGTGCTTCTCGCTTTCCCAGGGGAGCTTGGGTTCACTGCCAATCGTGCTGTAGGGCACAAGTTCAGGCGGATCGAGCACGCCCAGCTTGATCATCACGCGGAAGACGCCGCGCAGCGCCGCGTCGAGGTCGGCCTCGGCGAGCCAGCCGTGTTCGACGGCGGCGTGGACGCTCTCGCGGTAACGATCCAAAAACTGGTTGATGCCCGATTTGACCACCACTGCCGCCGCCATGTCCAGGTCGGGGTAGTAGTGGTGGCCCGTCATCAACAGGGTGAACGCGCCGCCGTCGGTGCAAATGATGCCGTCCTGCCCCCACTCGTTCACCGTAATCTCCTTGAGAATGGGATGTACGGTGCAGGGGATGCCGTTGTAGGCGTTGTAGGCGGCCATATACGCCCGTGCGCCGCCGTCCACAATGCCCATGCGGAAGGGGACGGAGTAGTATTCGCGGAAGAGGCGCTGGTCGAAATTGGACGACGAACTGAAGCGCTCGTCCTCGTTGCTGTTGGCGAAGAAGTGCTTGAGCAGCGACGCGGTCTGCCAGTAGCAGGGATGGTCGCCTTGCAAGCCCTTCACGAACGCCGTCACCAGCGTCCCGTTGAAGAACGCGTCCTCGCCGTAACATTCCTCGGTGCGGCCCCAACGGATGTCGCGGCCCAGGTCGGCGTTGGGCGCGCGCACCACCAGGCCGCCGCGCCGGAAGCGCTTGCTCTGCGCCATGTAGCGCGTCTCGTAGCCCTCGACGGCGGCGGCCTGCTGCACGAGATCGGGGTCCCAGGTTTCGCCCAGGCCAATCGCCTGCGGGAACTGCGTCGTCGCCACGGGCGCGGGACGGCCCCAACCGCCCGGCCCGCCCATAGCCAGCCCGTGCAATCCCTCAACATGGCCCGTCCCCCATACACTCAAGCGCGGCACGTTGGGGATCGTCCCCAGGCAGTTGATCTTCTCGCTCACCGTCATCAGCGACAAAAGATTGTCGATCCGCTCTTCCGCCGGCAAGTCGGGATCGGCAAAGGGGTAGCCGCTTGGCGGTTTGCGAACGATGGCGAAGGCGTTGCCGTCGGGTTCTAGCTCGAAGATGAGCGGGCGCTCGTGCGGCGGGTGGTTGGGATGGTGCAAGGTCAGCATCGGCGCACCGTCGAAGCGGTGGAAGATCATCCCATGCCCGCCGTCATCCATAAACAGCGGGCGCTGATGCTGCGTCCACGGCCCGTGGATGCTGCCCGATTCGGAGATCGCCATGAGCTGCGTGTAGCCGAACCACCCCAGCGTCGCCCACAGCATCAACAGCTTGCCGCCCGGCATCCGGTAGATGAACGGCCCGTCGGTGACGTAACGCTCCATGCCGGGGCGCGTCCAGGCCGCGTCGCTGCCCTTGAAGAGCGTGACCGGTTCGCCGTCGATGGCCGAGAGGTCGGGGGTGAGGCGCACCAGATCGACCGTGCCGTCGCGGACCTGCACCCACTCGTGGCAGTAGATCATGTACGGGATGCCGTCCTCTACCCAGAGCGTGCCGTCGAGAATCATCAGATCGGGCGGCGTGTGTGCGGCGTTACGGAACGGACGGTATGGCCCAAAGAGTGAGTCGGCGACGAGCACCTGCGAGCCGCGTTTGACGAACTTCGACCACCAGGCCGGTATCTCGCCCTCCGGCAGCGGCGCGCCTTCAGACAAGGGGGCGTCGGTGTTGAAGGTGGCGAAAAGGTAGTACTTGCCCTGGTATTGATGCAATTCCGGCGCCCAGATTGGCCCTTGCGCCCAGAAATCGGCGGGCGCCTCGAAGACGACCGTCGGGCCGGTCCAGGTTTCCAGGTCACGGCTGGCGTAGAGACCAACGGCGGGCCGTCCCTCGTTGCCCGCAGGTAGCGACGCGACCAGGTAGTACGTCTGCGTGGCCGCATCGGGCACGATAAACGGATCGCGGATGCGCAAATCCGACAAAGTGTACGATTTCTCCGAAACAGTCATTGTTTACTCCTCATATAAAACAGCCTTACATTGGCGCTTGAGGCGGATCACAATCCGTCGTTCCCACAGCGCCGGATTATGATCCGGCGCAAGCATGTTCATGTTGGATGCGGCGGTACATTCGCCAGAGAACCCAGATGCCCACCGACATCGCAAGAACGCCCAATAACCCCACTTCCGGACCGAACGCGGAGAAGGGCAAGCCCACCCATACTTCCGGGCCGACGATTTCGGTCACCAGAAAACGCGCGGATTGGGGAGGCGCTCCAACCAACGCGAAGATTTCGTACTCGAACGTGTTCCAGGCAAAGTGCAACGCAATCGGCAGCCACAACGTGCGGCGCACCAGGTACGCAATCGCAAACATCACACCTGCCAATGTCAACGTGAAGGGGATGACATAGTTCGCCCACCCGTAGGCCGTGGGGTTGACCAGGTGAATCAGGCCAAAGACAGACGACGTGATCGCCACCGCCCAGGGCAATCCCAGGCCCTCTTCCAGCGTCGGCAGCAGGTAACCGCGCATGACGACTTCCTCGGTGACGGCGACCACCGTCATCTGAACGACGATCCGCCAAAAGACGGATTCAA
>DAIUDK010000094.1:17836-21906 GCA_036845725.1 Chloroflexota bacterium | reverse complement strand
ATCGCCAGCGAGAACGGGCGCGCCAGCTCCGGGTTGGTACGGCTGCGCTGCGAAAAGCTCAAGGTGACAGCGGTGCTCGACGCAATCCCGCCGAGCAACCCCGTCAAGCCGATCCCGCGCTGCGCCCCGACAATCTTGATCATCACGTAGCCCACGAAACTGATACCGGAGATAAAGACCACCATCAGCCAGATTTTGTAGGGGTTGAACACGTCGAACGGCGGCGGACCGAAATTGCGATTCGGCAGAATCGGCAGCACGATGATGCTGATAACGGCGAATTTGAGCGTCGCGTAGATGTCCTCGCGGGTGACGGCGTGCGCGAGCATGCGGAATTGTGGCTTGAGCGACAGCAGCGCCATCAGCGTCACCCCAAGTAGCGCCGCCAAGAGGATCAGGTTCCAATAGCACGCCGCGCCGATCATAAAAGTAATCAGTGTCGCCATCTCGGTCGTCATCCCCGGTTTACCGGCGAGCACGTCCCGCTGATATGAGAGAGCGACCAACACGCCGAACACCAGCAGCACGCCCACAAACGGCAGCGCCGAGGACAGTTGATCCGCCGCCAGTGCAGCGCCGAAACCCGCCAGACTGATTAGCGCAAACGTGCGCACCCCGGCGAACAGCTTGCCTTCCGGCTCGTCATACGCCGACTCGCGTTGGATGCCGATGAAAATTCCGATACCCAACGCCACAACGAAATGATAGAAATAATCAATCATTCTCACTCCTCTTGTTCCACGCGTCGTCTATAAAGCGTTGGATCTCACTGATATACCCGCTCGGGTCGCGGGCGAAGCAGTGGTAAATGCTGTAAGTCTCGTTGAGGGCGGGCGGCTTATCAAACGGCACGCCGCGCGCGTGCAAATAGGCGTACCACGCATCCACCTCCCGCGTGACGAGCGTGAAGAGCACGCCCGGCGGCTTTTCCGGCGCACTCTCGCGCTCGCAGAAGCCCAGATACGCCTCCCCGTTGATCCGGTAAATGCGGCACGCACCTTGATCCAGCGTCAGCGGCAGTTCCAGCATTTCCTCGTAGAACTGCGCCGTCCGCGCCAGATCGCGCGTGTACAAAAACGTGATTTGTTGGTCGATGCTTGGTCGTGACATAGCCTGTATCCTTGCTTGTGAGAACGACTTTACCTGGCTGACTGAAATCGAGTTGACAGGTTCGTGTGAACTCATATCATACAGCTATCGATAGTTTAGAGCCTTTTCTGAAATTTGCGAAATCGGTTTATGATCAAAGAAATTCAAGCACAAGTCTTACTATCACACAGCAAACAGCCGGATCCATGGTTTGGCCTCAAGTACAACATGAATCTGTACAGAGGTTGCTGTCACAGATGCGTGTACTGCGACAGTAGAAGTGAGTGTTACCAGATCGAGAATTTCGACGGGGATGTACTGGTCAAGGTCAACGCCATCGAATTGCTGCGCAAGGAATTGGCCAGCAAGCGGGTCAAAGGCCCTATTGGTCTGGGTTCGATGAATGATCCCTTTATGCCCTTACCTCCGGGCGTTAGTCTGACCGGACAGGCATTGGCGGTCATCGCCGAATTTAGCTTCCCGGTACACATTATCACCAAAAGCGCCCTGGTCTTGCAGGAATTGGAGACTTTGCAGCGCATCAGTCAGGTCTACGCCAGCATCAGTTTTACCATTACGACCGCTGACGATGCGCTGGCAGCAAAAATCGAACCAGGTTCATCGCGTCCCTCGGCGCGCTTTGCGGCGATGAAAACGCTGGCGATGCACGGCATCCAGACCGGAATCACAATGATGCCAATTTTGCCCTTCATCGAGGATAACGAGGAAAATATCACGGCCATTGTAGAACAAGCCGCAGCAAACGGTGCGTCGTACATTATCCCGTGGATGGGAATGACGTTGCGTGACCGTCAGCGTGCGTATTATTACCGCCAGTTGGATGCGCTTTTCCCTGGCATCCGCGAAAAGTATGAGCGCACCTATGGCGACCATTATTCATGTGATACGCCGAACGCGCCTCGGCTCTACCGGCTGTTCAATACGTTGTGCGAGAAGCATCACATTGCGACCAGCTTGCCGCTTTATAAGCCGCTTGCAGCACAGCAGTTGAATCTTTGGGCGTGAATAGCTTAGTTCTGTAACATCCGTTTAAAGCAAATTCCGCAGAGATGCGCAATCTGATCTGGGATGACAGCCTCGACATCCTGACCCAAGAAAATGGAACGCCCGCGTCTGATTGACGATCTACCAAGCCGTTATATCATCAAGTCAGGAATCCACATACAACAAAAGGAGAAACCCATGACGACAACATTTACCACCCAAACCGTCACCGACGGCGTCTGGCATATCAAAGACGAGCGCGGCGGGGTGATGTACCTCGTCGCCGGGACGAAGCGCGCGCTGCTCATCGACACCGGCTTCGGCGAGGGCGACCTGGCCGCGCACGTCGCTACGCTCACCGAGCTGCCCGTCACCGTGGTGAACACGCACTACCACATGGATCACACATCCGGCAACAAGTATTTTGCAGAGGCTTACATCCACACGGAAGACGCGCCGCTGATGCAGGAGTCGTCCGCCACGCTGATCCCGATCTACGACGGCTACACCTTCGATCTGGGCGGGCGGGCGCTGCGCGTGATCACCACACCGGGACACACCCCTGGCTCGATCTGCCTGCTGGACAAAGCCGACCGCATCCTCTTCACCGGCGATTCGCCACGACCGGGCGCGGTGATGCTGCACCTACCGGCCTCGCTCACCGTGCAAGCGTTCTTCACCGGGATGCTGCGCCTGCGGACGTTCGCCGCCGACTTCGACACACTCGCGCCGGCGCACGGGGTGCCGCAGCCCGTGGGGACGCTGCTGGACGACCTCATCACCTGCGCCGCGCAAATCCTCGACGGCGACCTGGCCGGCAAGCCAGAAACGACCCGCTTCGGCGATTGCCTGCTGGCGGAATATGGCAGCGCGGGCATCCTGTATCTGCCCGACAAGTTGTACTCCCGCTGGGGCGAGGGCGACGGCGTCATCTCGCCGGAAATCCACACCGACCGCAGCGCGACCTTGCGCGTCAAAGCGCCGCACGCGCAGCGCGTGTTGCTCAGCGCGACGACGATCCTCAACGCCCTGGGCAGCGCCGACAACAACATCGCCTTCCACGAGAAGGACGAGGACGGCGTGTGGTCACTCACGCTGCCGCCCCTGCCGCCCGACATCTACGATTACAGCTTCCTTATCGACGGCGTCGGCTTCACCGATCCCCACAACCCCGACGCGCAGACCGGCTTCATGGCCCCGCGCAGCCTACTCATCATCCCGCACGAGACGGGTGACAATTACTTCGACGCGCGCGACGTGCCGCACGGGACGCTGCACTGCCACTACTACACCTCGCGGACACTCGGCGACGTGCGCGATGTCTACGTCTACACGCCGCCGGACTACGCGAAGAATCCCGACGCGACCTACCCCGTACTCTACCTGCTCCACGGCGCGGGCGACGTCGCCGGGAGTTGGGCGATGATGGGCCAGGCGCACTTGATCATGGACAACCTGCTCGCCGAGGGCAAGGTCGAGCCGATGATCATCGCCATGCCGTTCGGCCATGCACTGCCACGTTCCGTCCCGTGGGAAGAACGCTGGCAGAAAAACACGCCGCTGTTCGAGCAAGACCTGCTCACCGATGTGCTGCCGTTGGTCGAATCCACGTATCGCGTGCAGGCCGACCGCGAGCATCGCGCGATCGCCGGGCTTTCGATGGGCGGCGCGCAGACGGATCACATCGGGCTGAGACACCTCGACCTGTTCAGCCACATCGGCATCCTGAGCGCGGGTGCGCGCAACTTCGCCGAGCGGCACGCCGGACTGCTCGACGATCCGGCAACGACAAACGCCAAAATCAAGCTGCTCTTCCTAGGCTGCGGCACGCTGGACACGCTCGCGGCGGAAGGAACGGAAGAGCTGCACAGGCTGCTTACGGAGAAGAGCATCGCGCACACCTACTGGAAACTCGAAGGCGCGGCGCACACGTGGGTCGTCTGGCGGATGGTGTTATATCACGAATTCCTGCCGAG
>DAIUDK010000094.1:16033-17736 GCA_036845725.1 Chloroflexota bacterium | reverse complement strand
CGGCGCACACGTGGGTCGTCTGGCGGATGGTGTTATATCACGAATTCCTGCCGAGATTGTGGCGTTCGTGAAACACGTTCAAAACTATTGAGCCTTTTTCAGCGCCTTGAGAGCTTCCGCCTCAGGGCGCTTTTTGTAGTAGTCGTCCAGCGGATAACAACCGGAAACCAAACCCTTGCGCGGTGCGGTGGTGCAATCGCTGAAGGTACGGCAGATGCGCGCGCGCTGCAGTGGACGCCCGGCGAGCACGTCGGCCGGCATCTCCGGGTACGAGAGCACCATGCGCCCCAACCCCACGAAGTCGGCCTGCCCGGTGCGGACGACGTGCTGCCCGATGTTGGGCAGCCATTCCTGTGCGTACGAATACCCCGATCCCACCATCGCCAGGTCTGGACGATGCTGCTTGAGCTGCCGGACGACGTCCACCTGCCGCGCCACGCCCGCGAGCGGGTCTTCCGGCGGCTGGTAGCCATCGGAGGGCGGGAAGAGCGCCGGGCGCTGGATGTGCGGGACGTAGTACGGGCTGCCCACGGTGATGCATACCAGTTCGATGTCCAAGTCGGCGAGTAAATCCAGAAACGCGAACGGCTCGGTGAGGTCGTAGCCCACGCCAGAGCCATCGCCGCCGAAAGCGTAGCGATATGGCGCCGTGAAGGGCGCAGGTTCCCCCACCCCGTCCGCGCCAGGCTGGAAGGGGACGAAGTCAATGGCGCTCAGACGCACGCCGATGCCCATGCCCGGAACTTCGGCGCGGATGCCGGCGACCAGCTCGCGCAGAAAGCGCGTGCGGTTCTCGAAACTGCCGCCGTACCGTCCGGGGCGGTCGTAGGCGCTGAGGAACTCGTGGCCCAGGTAGCCGTGGCAATGCTTGAGGTCCACAAAGGCATAGCCGGCCTGCTGCGCCAGTTTCGCCGCGCCAACGAACGTCTCGATGAGCCGGGCGACATAGTCGTCGGTAATCACCGGATAATCCGCAGAGATGCCAAACTTCGCGTCCAGCAACGGGTGGTGGTAGAGGATCTTCGATTCCAGCTTCGTCTTGCTGTTAGGCCGCGCAAAGCGCCCGGAGTGCGTCAGTTGCAGGCCGATCAACAGATCGTCGGCGGTGTCATAACGCGCGGTGTGTTCGTGGATCAACGTCTCGCGCAGCGCCGCCAGATCGCCCACGGTCTGCGGATTGATCATCAACTGCTCGGGATTCGCCCGCCCGTCGTGCTGCACGGCGACGGCCTCCCCGCCCCAGATCAACTTCGCGCCGCTCATCCCAAAGTGCTGCCAGCGGCGGACGGTCAACTCGGACGGTCGCCCGTCCTCCGTGCCGTCCCATCCCTCCATCGGCAGGATGCAGAAGCGATTACCGATGATAAATCCATCCTTCAGCGTGTACGGCTGCGCCAGCGGCGCGTCCGGCCCGGTTGCCAGTTCGGCATCGAAGCCCAAAGCGATGCCGGATTCGTCCAGATACGCCTGGAACGCCTCCGCAGTTTTCAGTGTTGCAATACGACGATAGTTCATCACAGCTCCTTCAATTCGAGAGTAAAAAACCACGAATCTTCACTAATTTTGTAGTGGTCAGAAGCATATTACAATTCCGGTACACGGAAAACACGGATTTCTTTCCTTATAAAATCCGTGTACAATTCAGTGCGCGCGCCAGAATGTCGAGCGTGTGCGGACACATATCGGGCGCGTATTCCATGCGC
>DAIUDK010000094.1:0-15933 GCA_036845725.1 Chloroflexota bacterium | reverse complement strand
GCGCGCCAGAATGTCGAGCGTGTGCGGACACATATCGGGCGCGTATTCCATGCGCATTGTCACCTCCGGGAAGAAGACCCGCGCCAACTCCTCCGAGGGGACGCCGACCAAGTTGCGCGCGCCGGTGACAAGAATTTTCATAAGGCTGCACCTCCCTTGAACATCAGCACAAGTCTACACCAGTTTTCACGAATAGAAAAATAGCCGGTGATCACCCATATCTCACCGCAGAGCACGCTGGGGCCCCAGAGAGGTGTAGAAAAGCTTTCTCTACATTCATTTGCCCTCTGCGGTAAATGAAAAGCGCAGGCTCGTTGTTGACAAACCTGCGCTGCGAGTAAACCGGGGTAAATTGCGGTGATGTCGCTGCTAACGGCTCAACCAGCCGCCGTCAATCGGAACCACAGAACCGTACATATAATCGGACGCCGCCGATGCCAAAAATACGACTAGGCCTTTCAGATCTTCCGGGACGCCCCAGCGGCCGGCAGGGATTCGTTCCAGGATAGATTGGCTCCGCTGCTCGTCGGCGCGTAGGGGAGCGGTATTGTCGGTCGCCATATAGCCGGGCGCGATAGCGTTCACATTAATGCCTTTACCGGCCCATTCGTTGGCCAGGGCGTGGGTCAGGCCCGCTACGCCGCTCTTGGCGGCGGTATAGGACGGCACCAGGATGCCTCCCTGAAAGGATAGCATCGAGGCGATGTTGATGATCTTCCCGCTCCCCTGTTGGGCCATCACATTGCCCGCGGCCTGGGAGAGGAAAAAAACCGCTTTCAGATTGATCTGGATGACGTCGTCCCAATAGGCTTCGCTGAACTCCAGGGCCGGCGCGCGGCGGATAATGCCCGCGTTGTTGACCAAAATATCCAAACGCCCAAACGCCTGGACGATCTGATCGACCTTCTCATATAACTCTGTGACGGCGGCAGCGCCTAGATTGCAGGGCACCGGCAAAAAACGGCGGCCCAGAGCTTGCACTGCGAGTTGCGTTTCTTCAAGCGGGATGATATCGAGTCCGGCAATGTCTGCCCCGGCCTCGGCGAGGCCAAGCGCCATTGCCTGGCCCAGACCACGTCCAGCGCCGGTGACAAGCGCGACTTTGCCATCAAGCTTGAATGCTTCCAAAATACTCATTTTGGTCCTCCCCTCCAAGAATGGTTTTACTTCAACGCTTAAGGCGGATCACAATCCGCCGTCCGCGCAACGCCGGATTGTGATCCGGCGCAAGCCTTTTGAAAACGGCCAATGACAACTGGCCTCAGTCTTGTGCGACGTGCCCCAGGCGATTGGAAATAGTATTGGCCGTTTCGACGACCAGATTGGACAGCTCGACAAGCCGGGGCAGCGAAAGGCGGTACGCCGGCCCAGACAGGCTAATGGCGGCAAAGACCTGGCCGGTGCGATCAAAAATTGGCGCACCCACACAACGAATACCATCCTCGCTTTCCTCGTCATCCGTGGCGAATTTCTGCCCACGAACAGCGGAAAGATGCTCGCGCAGTCTGGCCCGGTCCGTGATCGTGTTTCCGGTCTTGGCAATCAGATCCAGTCGCTCGAGAAGACCAGTTCGGTCACTTTCAGGCAAAAACGCCAGAATCGCCTTGCCCATCGATGAACAATGCAACATATTCCGTGAGCCGATCTTGGTATCGGTCCGCAGAGATTGCGAGCTTTCGGCTTTGCCCACATAGACGATAGTGTCGTCATCCAACATGGACAAATAAGTCGTCTCGTTGCAACTATCGCTCAATTGACGCAGATAGGGCTGCGCCAACTCGGGCAATTCCAGAGAATCCAGCACGTTTTGGCTCAGGCTCAAAGCCTGGATACCGAGACGATAATGGGTGGCATCAGCCTGAGCCACATAACCACGGGCGGCCAGGGTGCAGATGAGCCGGTACGCCGTGGGACGAGAGATATCGCATAGCTTTGCCACCTCTGCCGCCGATAAAGGCTGCTCTGCCAAGGCGATACATTCCAAAACGTCGAGCGCCTTGAGCACCGTTTGGGAGAAATTAGTTTCGTCGGATGTATCCTTCGACACCATACAACACGCCATCCTTTCCAGTAAATTGGGTCACTGTACCTTTTCGTATCCAACTGACCTGTGTTACATTCCAGCAATAACGGTGAATGGTACTAATAATCCCGTGCTTGTCAAACAGACAATCAAGCCACCTGGTCCAGCGGGGCGGGATCCATATCATCGAAGGCCTGATTCTCGCCGCCCATGGCCCAGACAAAATTGTAGTTGCTGGTGCCAGCGCCGGCGTGGATCGACCAACTGGGAGAGATCACCACCTGCCCATCTCTGACGACGATGTGGCGGGTCTCGTGGGGATCGCCCATCAAGTGAAAGACCACATTGTCGCCGGTCAGGTTGAAATACAGATACACCTCCGAGCGGCGCTCGTGTGTATGCGCCGTCATTGTATTCCAGACACTGCCGGGCATCAACTCGGTGAATCCCATCACAAGCTGGCAGCTTGGCACGCCACCTTCGTAGATATACTGGTTGATCGTGCGCGCGTTGGCCGCCTCCGCGCTGCCGGCCTCGATCCGGTTGGCCTGAACCTTGGCAATATGGGTCGTCGAGTACGCTTTATGAGCCGGGAGACTGACAATGTAGAACCGGGCGGGTTGACTAGCGTCAGCACTCGAAAAGCTGATCGCCTGGCTGCCCCGAGCAATGTACAGCATCTCCTGATACGCCATCCCGTATTCATGGCCATCGACCGTGATACTGCCCTGCCCGCCGATATTGAAGACGCCAAGTTCGCGCCGTTGCGCGAAGTATTTGGCTCTCAGTTCCGCGCCGGCTTCAAGGTTTAGCGGTTGATGCGTGGGCACAGCGGACCCGATAATCATCCGGTCGACATTGGAATAGACCAGTTTGATTTCGCCGGGCGTAAATAAATCGGCGATCAGAAATTCCTCTCTGATTTCGGCGGTGCTCATTCTAATAAAGCTCTGTGGATCTCGCGAGTATCGAATTTCCATTTTGGACTCCATTTTTTGTCTTGATGGTTATGCGATCTTCCAATCACATTCTTAATATCTGCTGCCAGGCTGCCTCGTCTACGGGAACACCCTGCTCGAGATTTCTCTGCCGGGTTCTGAGAACACGCTCCCCTGGATACAAAACTTCCCGGCCATCACCGTCTGGCGCTGTCTCGTGTAGGTCCCGGATGATCTCGTCAACCGTCTGCTCGACCAAGGCTGCACTGCCGGCCTGGGCAACATCGAAGGCAATGAACACTTGCGACACGCCATATTCAACCTCGTGTTGCGCGATCTGATAAGTGGCTCGCCCGCCACTGATCAAGGCCGCTATTAGGTCCAACAAGAGCGCCAGCCCCGCGCCTTTCCAGTAGCCAATCGGCAGAGCGCGTCCGCCCTCGAGAATCGCGGCCGGGTCGCGGGTCGGCTGTCCCTGCGCGTCGAAACCACCGGGGACCGGCAATCGTTCGCCGCTGCGCCGGGCCACCTCCAGCTTGCCAAAGGCAAACTGCGTCATCGCCATATCGAGAACGACCGGGCCATCCGCCTTTGGCACGGCGATCACCAATGGATTGTTGCCCAAGCGGATATCGCGCCCGCCGTATGGCGCCATCGTGGGAGTGGCATTGGTCCAACAACTCTTGCCGCATATGTTCAAAGGGCACATGGATAGTCGCCATCTAACCAACCTTCTTCCTAGTCACCCCACGCAAACTGATCTCGTGGGCGCGATGACAACTGACAAAATGGTTGGGCGAAATCTCCTCCTGCACCGGCGTTTCGGTGCGGCAGACGTCCTGCGCGTAACGGCAGCGTGGGTGGAAATAGCAGCCCGACGGCGGGTTGGCCGGGTCGGCGACCTCACCTTGCAGCACGATGCGCTGCGAGCGCAGGCGTGGATCGGGATTGGGCACTGCCGAAAGCAGCGCCTCCGTGTAGGGATGCCTGGGAGCGGCAAAAAGCGCTTCGGTTTCGGCCACCTCGACGATCCTGCCGACGTACATCACGGCTACCCGTTCGCTGATGTGTTTGACGACGCTCAAATCGTGGGCGACGAACAGATAGGTCAGACCTAATTGCTCTTGCAGTTCGAGCAGCAGATTGAGAATCTGCGCCTGCACCGAGACGTCGAGCGCCGAAACCGGCTCGTCCGCCACGACCAGGCACGGATTCAAGGCCAGCGCCCGCGCAATACCGATGCGTTGGCGTTGCCCGCCGCTGAAGGCGTGCGGATACCGCCGCATGTACTCAGGCCGCAGTCCCACCAGACGCAACAACTCAGCCACCCGTTCCATCCGTTCCTCGCGGTCTTTCATCCCGTGGACAAGCAGCGACTCGCCAACGATATCGAGCAGAGTCATCCGGGGATTGAGCGAAGCAAAAGGGTCCTGAAAGATCATCTGCATCTTGCAGCGCAGGTGTTGCACTTCCCTTTCGGGCAATGCGGCGACATCCAAAACCGTGCCATCGTCCATGCGGAAGAACACCTGCCCGGCCGTCGGATCGATCGCCCGCAGGATGCAGCGCGAGGTCGTCGTCTTGCCGCACCCACTTTCACCCACCAGCGACAGCGTCTCACCCTGGTTGATATAGAAGGTGACGTCATCGACCGCGCGGACGTGGCCCACCACCTTTTGCAAAAATCCCTTCCGAATCGGAAAGAACTTGCGCAAGTTTCTGACGTCGAGTAACACCTGGTCGTTGGAGTCTTTCACTTTAACTTTACCCCTGGTATAAGAAACAACTGGCCTTCTGTCGCTCATTCACCGGCTGCAAGAGCGGTTCTTGCTGGTCACACGTTCCCGGCATAAAGTCCGAGCAGCGCGGGTGGAACGGGCACCCCGCCGGGCGATTGTAAGGATGCGGGACAGAGCCGCTGATCGTCGGCAGTTTGACGCGCGGGGTCGACTCGATGCTTGGAATCGAGCGCAAAAGCGCCTGCGTGTACGGATGCTTTGGTGCATGAAACAAATCATCCACGGGGCCTTCTTCGACCACGCGCCCCAGGTACATCACCGCCACGTGATCGGCCATCTCGGCGATCACGCCCAGGTTATGCGTGATCAGCATGATCGCCATACCGCGTTGCTGCTGCAACTGCCGCAGCAGGTCGAGAATCTGCGCCTGTGTGGTGACGTCGAGCGCGGTGGTCGGTTCGTCGGCGATCAGCAGCCGGGGATCGCACGAAAGCGCAGCAGCGATCATCGCCCGCTGCCGCAGACCGCCGCTCAACTCAAACGCGTATTCGTCAATCCGGCGATCTGGCTTGGGAATGCCCACATGCCCCAATATCTCGATCGCGCGTCGCCGCGCTTGATGTTTGTCCGCGTCGCCGCAATGCAGGCTGATCGCTTCGATGATCTGGCTTCCGACCGTATGCACCGGGCTGAAGGACGTCATTGGCTCCTGAAACACCAAACCGATCTCGGCCCCCCGGATAGCGCGCATTTCCCTGCTGTTGGGGTGCAAGCGCGTCAAGTCAGCCACGGCGCCATCGGCGCAACGCAGCGTGATCTCGCCATCCACGATGCGGCCGGGCTGGTCGACGATACGCAAGATAGACTGCGCCGTCACGCTCTTGCCGCAGCCGCTTTCGCCGACGATGCCGAGCGTTTGTCCAGGGTAAACGTCGAAAGTCGCGCCGTCCACCGCCTTGACGGTCCCTTCGTCCTGGAAAAAGTACGTCTTGAGATTGCGTACCGATAATAACGTCTCGTGTCCGTTTTCCATATGGCTTTATCCGTACGGATCGGCTGCGTCACGCAGACCGTCGCCCACAAAATTGAACGCCAGAACCGCCACAATGACCGGGATGACCGGAATCAACAGCCACGGCGAAATGGCGAGTGATTGGATATTCTGTGCGTCTTGCAGCAGCACCCCCCAACTGATCGCGGGCGGGCGCAGCCCCAGGCCCAGAAAGCTCAGGGACGTCTCGCTGATGATCATCGCCGGTATCGCCAGTGTGGTGGCGGCAATGATGTGGCTCAAAAACGAAGGTACCATATGCCGGAAGATGACGCGCATCCGGCTGCACCCAGACAGGCGCGCCGCCATCACAAAGTCCTCCTGACGCAGCGAGAGAAAACGCCCGCGCACCACCCGCGCCAACTCGGTCCAGCCCAACAGCGAGATGATGAGCGTGACGGCGAAATACACCTGATTGACGCTCCAACTGCTGGGCAACGCCGCGACCAGCCCCATCCACAGCGGAATCGTCGGAATAGAACGCAGGATCTCGATGACGCGCTGGATGAACGTATCGAGCATACCGCCATAGTACCCTGAGATGCCGCCCAACAGCACGCCCAGGATCAGGCTGAGGGCGACGCTCGCCAGCCCGATGAACAGCGAAGTGCGTGTGCCGTACATCAGGCGCGACCACAGATCGCGGCCCTGCATATCCGTGCCCAGCATAAAGAGCGTCTTCTCTGCCTGGGCGCCTTCGATACCGATCAGGTGAATATCACCAGGGATAACGCCCATCCACTTGTACGCAAAACCCTTTGTGAAAAAGCGCACCGGAATTTTGACATTGGGATCGGCCGTATACACCCGCTTGAACGTCTTGGGGTCGCGCACACCCGTGAGGCCATAGACATGCGGACTGAACCGGCCATTGTCCAGCCAATGAATTGGTTGGGGCGACATCAAAGAAAGCTGCGCGTCAGAAGTCTCCGGGTTGGCATAGGCCAAAAAGTCCGCAGCCAGCGCGACGGCGTAAAAGATCAAGAGAACCATAGCGCCGGCCATCGCCAGTTTGTGCTTGCGGAAGCGCCACCACATCAACTGCCATTGCGTGGCGACCGCGATTTGCTCCTCGGCCTGCGTGGTGACAAAAGGCTCGTCTGGCGTTCGGGTCGGGAGAGCTGCCGTGGGTTCCGTCTGGATAGGCGCCGCTTCTGCCATCACTGCCTCCCCAAACGGATGCGAGGATCGACCCACATCAGCAACAAATCCGAGACGAACGTGCCGGCGACTGTCATCACACCCAGCATCAACACGATCGTTCCCGCCAGAAACATATCCTGCGCAATCAGCGCCTTGAGCAGCAGCGGTCCCACCGTCGGCAGGCTCAACACCATCGAGACGATGATGCTGCCCGAGACAATGTAAGGGAACAGATAGCCAATGGTGCTGACGAACGGATTGAGTGCCACACGTACTGGATACTTCAAAATCACGCGCGTCTCGGACAGCCCCCGCGCGCGCGCTGTCATCACGTAAGGCTTCCGCAGTTCATCGAGCAGGTTAGAGCGCATGATGCGGATCATCTGCGCTGTTCCGCCGATGCCCAGCACAATCGCCGCAATCGGCAGATGCTTGAGCAAATCCACGAATTTGGCCCAACTCCACGGCGCTTCGGCCATCTCCGCCGAAAACAACCCGCCGACATTGGCATTGAAGTACTTAAAGCCAACGTACATCACGATGAGCGCCAACATAAAGCCCGGGATCGCCAACCCGATAAAACCGATAAAGGTGGCGATGTAATCCCCTACGGAATAGCGTTTGACAGCGGAATAGATCCCGATAGGCAGGGCCAGCGCCCATGTAAAAACAATGGCAGCTAACGAAATGACAACGGTCAGGGCGAGACGATCGCCGATGACATCGAGCACCGGCCGGCCCCATTCGATGGCCATGCCAAAGTTGCCCCTCATGATCAACCCCATCCACTTGAAATACTGGATGTGAATCGGCTTGTCGAGGCCGTACTGGATACGCAGCGCTTGCGCCTCCGCCTCTGTCACCGCATTCCCCGAAGCCGACATCGAAGCGATGTACGAGGTCACATAATCGCCCGGCGGCAATTGGATAATGGCAAACGAGAGCACGGTGATAGCCCAGGTAGTCAGAATCGCCAGGATCGAGCGGCGGATGATATAAGCGACCATAAAATTATACCTCTCGCCCCCTCCTCTCCCTCCCCTAGGCCACAGGCGTAGGGGAGGGAGATTGCCGTCCTATCCCCGGTCATTCACGGTGAGGGACGGTGAGGGAATGGAATGAATCACGACTTAAAGTAGAAAGTCGTCGGTCCCGAAGTGTACGGCGTGCGCGCGTGTTGCGCGTTCACCTGGCGTTCCGGGATATTGCCCATGTTGTTTTTGACAATGCGCACACCCATAAACGCTGGCGACTGTCCAACCGTGCCGATACTCCACTGCTGCTCGACGATGATCTTCCAGATTTCTTTGGCGTTGGCAATCTGGCCGGCTTCGTCCAATCCAAACGCCTCGCGGTAGAGATCGAACGCACGCAGCATTTCAGGGTCGTCCGGCTTGGTGCCCTGAGTGCCATTCGACGCGTACCATTTGGCGAACGCATGGCCCATATGACACTCTCCGGGATCGACCGGCATCGCGTGGCGGGCAAAGAGGAACAGCATCTCCGAGCCGTCGTTAGCCCACGTGATGATCTGGTGTTCGTTGTTGGCCGTCATACCAAATGCCAGGTTGCGCTCCATTTCCTTGATGACCACATCGATGCCGATGGCCTTCCACTGCTGCTTGATCATTTCACCCACCTGGGTGTAGGGAATGAACTGCCCGCCGACGGTGATCATTTCGAGTTGCAGGCGTCCCTTGCCGTCAGTGCGCATGCGGAAGCCTTCGCCGTCTTTCTCGGTCAATCCCAGGTCGTCGAGGATGCTGTTAGCCTGTTCCACATCCAGTTCGGCCCATTTCTTGTTCCATTCGGGGCCAGGGCTGTAAATGGTTTCGGGCGAAGGCGCAGTGGTGCCGGGCGTGCCCACGCCGAGCCACAGGGCTTCATTGAGTTGATCGCGGTCGATACCCAACGAGAGCGCGTGGCGGAAATCCTTGTTCTTGATCCACTTGGCGATTTCGGCGTCGCCTTCGTAGGCATTGCCAAAGTGCAGCGTAGCGTCAGAACCGTTGAAGGCCGGATCAAGGTGAACGGTATAGCCGCCCTTCTCTGCATTTTCCAGGAAAACCGGTAATTTGGCAAGTCCCATGTGGCGTTCCTGAACATCGTACTCACCGGCAATGGCGCGCAGGTTGGCCACCTCCGTATTCTCGGCCAGGGTCATGGTGATCTTGTCGATGTAGGGCAGTTGGTTGCCTTCGGTGTCCACAGCCCAGAAGTAAGGGTTGCGCTCCATAGACCAACTGGGAGTGTTGATCGGGGAGACGGTCACCCAGGGCGTCATCGTCGGCACTTCAGGATTGAGCGCCCAACTGTACTTGTTCTTGAGCAAGGACACCCAGTTATCGAAACCGGCATCTGCAGCCATTTTGTTGACTTTTTCCTCGGACGAGTACTTGGGCAGGAACTGCTTGAGGTAATGCGCCGGGCAGCACCCGCCACCCCAGTTTTGGAATCCACCGCGGGTGGCAAAACCAGCACCGATGCCGGTACTACCAGCCAACTGGTACACAAAATAGGCGTAAGGTTCAGGGAACTCGAAAGCGACGGTAAAGTCGTCGATCTTCTTCATCACACCCGGCTTGCCATTGATTTGCATTTCTGGGAAGGGTGTGGGCACGATCTCGGGGTTCGAATAAATATCCTCGAACCAGAATATAAAATCGTCGGCGGTGAGCGGCACACCATCTGACCACTTGGCGCCCTTGCGCAGATAAATCGTGATCGTCTTGCCGTCAGCACTCACCTTCCAATCCTTGGCCAGCGAGGGCATAATCTTGGAGCCGGTGTAGTCGAAGTGCAAGATTTTGTCGCTAGAGACGAGACGGTTGCCGTTCTCGTGGTCGGCCGGACCGGTAAACGCGCGCCGCCAGGTGCCGCCGTATTGACCAACCTCATGAAGCGGCTGGATGACCATCAGGTCATCGGGGTCTGGCAAACGCTCTTCAACTGGCGGCAGCGTGCCGGCTTTGACCATCTCGGCCAGCGCTGGCGCTTCGCCAAACTTTCTCGGGAACTTGCTGGTGTCTCGGATGATCTCTGGGCCTTCCAGCTTGCCGATCAATTCCGAGCCAATCTTAGAGGCATCTTGGGTTGCCGGGACGGCAGTCGCCGCCTCAATGGGGGTTTCTTTTGTAGCTGGCGTGGTGACTGGGGCAGTCGTTGAGGTACCGCAACTCGCCAGGGCTACACCGGCGACGCTGATCGCCGTCAGTTGAAGAAACTCCCGCCTGCTTAATTTCCTGTGTTCGGACATCGATATCCCTCCTGATTGACTAGTTGAGAAAATACTTTCAATGGGACCGATAAGGCATCAACCGGTTCGCGGATCACCCTTCTGCATTTACCTCCTTTCTCCCCCTCAGAGTGCCACGATGTGGGTGCCGTGTGGGGCCAAGACATCCCAAACTTGATTCGTGTACAATGGCGGTTGATAGCCTTGGAGCGCGGGTATTGTCCAACATCTGGACAGCCTGTTCAAATATAGCACATATTTACAAATATGTCAATAGGGAAAAAACAATCCCGCTCAAATCGAGCGGGGTTGCTTTTGAAACACCACGAATCCGAGGGCTTTCTGACAATTATTCCTGGCTGGAATAGATCTCACCGTTGCGGAACTTGGCCCACGCCGTCTCGAACCATGAATCGGGTTTGGGCAACGGGCGACGGAGAACCCAGCGGCTCGTGACCGCGCCATCGGGCGCAGCAACCGTCTCCAGCACACACTCGCGGTAGGATTCGTCTTCAGGCACGATGCACCACGCATCACCCAGTTTTTCGTGAATGGCGACGCCGTCCGGGCCCACAACTATGGACGAGCCGCGACTGCCCACGCCGCTTTCCAATGCGAACAACAATGCCCTCAGATAGACCGCGTGCGCGAAACACAGTTGACGGTTGCGCAGCGATTCCGTCAGATTGGCGGGATCGACGCCCTGCGCGACGCGCCGGTACTGCGCCCACGCTTCGGGGACGGCTTTGCGCAGCTCCGCGACCGAGCGGATGTGTGCCCCCGCCCGGCTCATCCGCGACTGGAATTCCAGACGTTCTGCCTGCCAATCCAGCACCGGTCCGGTAGCGGACAGCGACGCCAACAAGTCGCTCACCGCCTGCTCCACCACGGGCAACGCGGCAGCTTCGTCCACCGTCCACGCCTGGTAACGGTTGGCGATGTACTCCGCCGCGCGGAACCCGGCGACCTGCCCGGAGTTGAGCGCCGAGCCGCCGGGCCGGTAGAGGCCGTGCGAGCCGTTGACCTCGCCCAGAGGGAACAAATGCTTGACGTTGACCGATTCCCACCACAGGTTGCCCGCCAGTCCGCCGTTGTTGTGCTGCGCGCACACGGCGATTTCCAACGGCTCCTGCGTCACGTCGATGCCGTGATCGAGATACAGTTGGATCGCGCCGGGGTTCATCTTCTGTAGGCGCGCAATCGGCGTCTCCAACAGCGCCTCGGAGCGCGTGAGGTACGTGCGTGCCTCGTCGCTCAGCGCCTCGAAGCTGAAGTCCGCCGGATTTTCGCGGAAATCGAGGAAGGCACGCCGCCCCTTGAGCACCGTCTCGATGTAGACGAGAATGTCCACAATCGACGAACCGCCGCTCACCTTGCGCGAATCGAAGGGCCACTGGTAGCCCTTGAGGAAGACCATCGAATTCATCTCACCCACCGAATCGAAGTAGTCGGGCATAAACTCGCGCGCGTCGCTCACGCCGTCCGCTTCCGTGCTGATAAAGCGCGGAATCACCTGCATATACGTGCCGGAGACGTTCCAGCGGAATTGGATCGACGCCAGGCCATACTGCGATTCCGGTAGGCTCTGCGCCTTTGCCCCTGCCAGCAGCGCCAGGCCAATCGCGCCCGTATGAACGTCGGGATAGACGCTGGTTTTGTACAGACCGCCCGGCCCGCCCACAGCGAAGATGACGTTTTCCGCGCAGTAGGCTTCCAGGTTCTCACCGGCATCGAGCGCGAGTGCGCCGATCACACGCTTTTCTTCGTCCTCTCCCAGCGTCAACAACTGCACCACAGTGCGCCCCTCGCGTATGGGAATGCCTAACTCGCGCACGCGGCGGATCAGCGCGCGGCACATCTCCCGCGAGGTGTACGGCCCAATGGACGTCGCGCGCTGGCGCGGATCGTGGTCCGTCTTGTAACCGACGAACTGCCCGTAAGCGTCGCGGGGGAACGGCACGCCCAGGTTCACCAAATGGATGAATGCCCGCGCCGACAGGCCCGCCTCGACGAGCGCCAGATCGCCGTGCATACTGCCGCCCGCGAAGTACGTCTCCGCCATCACCTCCGGCGCGTCGGTATCCGCGCCGCATAACGAGAGCTTGTAGTAGGTCTGCTTGTCGCTGCCGGTGTTGATCGACGTGCCCTTCTCCAGCCCTTCGCTGATGATGAGCACATCCTCCACGCCGTTAGCCCGCAGTTGCACCGCCGCGTTCAGTCCCGCCGCCCCACTCCCGATGACAAGGGTGTGGATGCGGGTGAGGGGAATCATTTTCTCCGAAATCGTTATGGTTTGTTCCTGCATCTTTGTTCCTCTCTACTGTTATTTTCTGATCCAGCTTCAGCAGTCAGCGGCTGGAAACTGAAAGCTGATTGCTGAAGGCTGAAGGCTGAAGGCTGGCGATTCAAAACCGATCGATCACCGACACGCCGATTTGCGCAAACTGTTCCATCGCCATCAACTCATCAATCGATTCTTCCAGCGTCACCGTCTTGCGGATGAGCCGCTTCGGATCGAGTTTACCCGTCAGAATCATATCCAGCATCGGCGGATAGGCGTGCGCCTGCATCCCGTGGCTGCCGAGCAGCTCCAACTCCCAGGCGATGACCAGATTCATCGGGATGAGTGCGTCCTTGTAATCGGCCACCATCAGCCCCACCTGGACGTGGCGACCGCACTTGCGCAGGCTCAACACCGAGTTGCGGCACGTCGTCGCGCTGCCGAGCGCGTCCAGCGAGACGTGCGCCCCACCGCCGGTCAGGTTGCGGATGCGCTCGATCAGGCGCGGCTCCTCACGCGCGTTGATGACGTGTTCCGCGCCGATGCTCCGCGCGAAGGCCAGCGTCTCGTCCTTGATGTCCACGCCGATGACGCGCGCGCCCATCGCATGGGCAATCATGATCGCCGAAAGCCCCACCCCGCCGCACCCGTGGACGACGACCCACTCGCCGGGCGCGGTCCGCCCCTGCTCCACCACGGCGCGGAACGACGTGATAAAGCGGCAGCCCAGGCTCGCCGCCGCGACGAAATCCAGCGCGTCGGGCAGGCGCACCAGGTTCACGTCGGCGTGGGGGATGGCGACGTACTGCGCGAACGATCCCCAGGCGGTGAATCCCGGCTGGAAGTAATCGTCGCAGATGTGCTGGTTGCCGGAAAGGCATTGCGGGCAGCGCCCACACCCCACGGCGAACGGCACGGTCACGCGGTCGCCGGGCTTCCAGCGGCGGACCTCCGCGCCGACGGCCTCCACCACACCCGCCAGCTCGTGACCGGGGACGTGCGGCAAATGGATGTCCGAATCGTGCCCCATCCAGCCGTGCCAATCGCTGCGGCAGATGCCATTGGCCTCCACACGCACGACGACGCCATCTGACGCGGGCGTGGGATCAGGGACGGTCTGGATTGTTGGCGGTTCGGCAAAAGCGGTGTAAAGTACTGCACGCATAGAATGTTTCTCCTTCTGGTTGATTGATCTACAATTGGTATGATATAATGAATCTATGAGGATTCAAACTGGCTGAAGCTGGTTTCACAGCCAAAATCTACAAGAGGTGAGTTATGGACGCTCCAACGTTAGCCTTACGCTTACCCGGCTTGCTGCAAGCGCAAGTCACTGCAGCGCATCAGGTTGGTTTGTATGCAGATGAGACCGACTTAATCACCGATGCTGTCCGGATGTTATTGGCGGCGCGCCCCGATGTGCGGCAGGCAAGCGCCTGCCAACTCTATCAACGCGGCGTCGTTTCCTTAGGCAAGGCCGCTGAACTGGCAGAACTGGACATCGTCAGTTTCAAACGAGTGCTTGCGCAACACGGCATTGCACGCTCGGACCCAGAAACATTGAGCGAAACTTTGGAAATGGCTCGTAATGCTGCAAAGATGTCGGGGCGCGAGTAATATGCCAATCCTCATCTTTGACACTGATTTCCTCAGCTCGTTTTTACAAATCGGGCGCTGTGAACTGATCCGGGAATTCTATCGGGTAGATCAGGCCTGGGTTCCCGCAGCAGTCTATCGGGAATTAGCGCAGACAGATTTGTTAACAATGCTACTTGCTGTCCCATGGCTTCGAGTTCCTCCGATAGAGCCATCACCAAATGAAATCTTGCTACAAAATAGTACTTTTCAGAGCCTCGGCGGAGGAGAACGCGCCTGTATCACATTAGCTTACGCACAGACTGACACAGTCGTGCTAATGAGCGACAACAAAGCGCGCCAATTCGCGCGATCTTTGGATATTGACGCCATCAACATTCCGGCGTTTCTTCTGGCTTGCAAAATAGTCGGACTGGTTGACACCAAAACGATGACCCAAATCATTAAAGATTTGAAAGACAAAGACTTTTACGAGTTCAAAAAAGACGTGCGGGACGAGTTATTGAAATAAGGCGCAGAATTTCGCAATATTTCTACTTACTCATGATTCAGCGCGCGAATGGCCGGAATCCCTTGAATCATCGGGATCACCAACAGGATGCGCGCCAGCAACCCGCCGGGGCTGGGCGTGACGCCCTCCATCGTCATAAAGACAAAGCCTAGGATGCCATCCAGGGCAAAAACAGCGACAGCGATCCACAACGCGACCTGAGATTTCCGCTTCACCAACAACCCCAAGATCAGAAAAACCAGACCAAAGGCAATCGAAGGAATGCCGACGCCAACCGTCTGCCAGAATGGGGCCGGAAACAACACAGACGCCATGCCCAAGACGGTGTTCAAGGCCGAGATGAAAAACACGATCCCGTAGGCGTTTTCCAGCCGGGTCGCCGGATCGGCAAATGTGCCGGGAAGCGGCCGTCCATCGCGCAGAATTTCCAGTTCCACGCCGGACAGTTTGTTTCGCAGTCTGAGACTCAGAGAAGACCCATCCTTCAGCCGGAACTTCTTGCCTTCCCTGAGTTCTTTCGGCCCCGACGCCCGGCCCACAACCCGGTCATCCACCTTGACCGTAAAGTCCTTCCACATCGCGTTCCACGAAACTTCCAGGCGCTTCGGGCCGCCCGGCTCCAGGGCATACGTCATTTTTTGCATAGCCTTCCTTTCAAAACAAACCGCTAATCACACGAATCTACGCGAATCTCAACAAATTTGCAAGGATTATTTATTAGTCAAGACAATCTTGCAGTCACGAATCGAAGAATTGTACACGGATTTCGCGGATTCTACGGATTTTTTTCTTAAAGAAATCCGTGTTTTCCGTGTTCATCCGTGTACCAAAATTGCAATATAGTTCTGTCATACAGCTACAACCGCTGCAACGTCATCCCACCATCGACCATGATGACCTGACCGGTTGAATACGCAAAATCTCCGCGCGCGAGCGCTGCTACAGCCCTGCCAATGTCGTCCGGGTAGCCCCACCGCCCCTGAATGGTCAGGCCAGCGGCAATGAGCCGGTCATACTTTTCCTGCACGGTCGCGGTCATATCGGTTTTAATGATACCGGGGCGGATTTCATAGACGGGGATGCCGAACTCACCCAGACGCGCCGCCCAGAGCATCGTCGCCATGCTGACGCCGGCCTTGGAAATGCAGTACTCACCTCGACTCACCGAAGCCACAGTCGCCGAAGTGGATGAGATGTTGATGATGCAACCGGTGAAGTCTACATCGGTTTGCTGCTGTGCAATCATCCAGTTCGCCACAGCTTGCGTAAGAAAGTAGGGACCTTTGAGGTTGATCCCCATCACCCAATCGAAGCTCTCCTCGGTGGCTTCGAGGATGTCAGCGCGGACTCTGGGAGCCACGCCGGCATTGTTCACCAACACGTTGAGCCGTCCAAAGCGGTCCTTGATCTCGTCCA
>DAIUDK010000093.1:0-22036 GCA_036845725.1 Chloroflexota bacterium | reverse complement strand
CGAATAATGAATGTATTTTCGGCAAATCCAGCGTATAATGCAGTTATGATATGAACACATTATCTTTTCTCAGATTGATGCAAAATGCAGCCCTGCTGCTGTCGCTGGTGCTCGTCTTTGACGTGTTCGCGCTGCGTTGGCACGCCGGTCAAGACGTATTTTCACGGTACCGGTTGATCGCCGGTCTGATTATCAGCGCTATCGGCGTCGCGGTGATGTTGACTCCCTGGGTGCTACTTCCCGGACTCGTCTTTGACACACGCTCGGTGTTGCTCAGCATTTCAGGATTGTTTTTCGGCACCGCCCCCACACTCATCGCTATGGCGGTCACCACCGTCCTGCGATTGTATCAGGGCGGGCCTGGAGTATGGCCCGGCGTTTCCACAGTTCTAGTGACAGGCACCATCGGCTTGATTTGGCGGCGCACGCGTCGCCAGAAGCTGGAGAAGATCAAACTGCCCGAACTCTATCTGTTCGGTTTGGTAACACACCTGATCATGCTAGGACTGATGTTCACCCTACCTCTAGAAATGGCGCTACACACATTGCGCAACATCAGCGCGCCAGTGTTGCTCATTTATCCACTGGCCTCCACCCTGTTGGGCGGATTGATGATCAACCGGCTGAAGCGCGAAAAACTGGCTGACGAACGCCGACACGCGGAGGAGACGCTGGCACAAGAACGCCGGCTCTTGCGCACGATGATCGACAATCTGCCCGTAGCCGTCTACGCCAAGGACACGCAAGGTCGTAAAACACTCGCCAACCTTACCGATCTGCAAAACATTGGGTTGCCGGAGGCGGAAGTACTCGGCAGGACCGATACGGAGTTGTTCCCCACAGAAACCGCCGCGCGCTTCGAGGCCGATGACTGGGTCGTACTTAACAACGGGACGCCGATTTACGACCGCGAGGAATTGCTGACCAACCGCAATGGCAAAACCTTTTGGCAACTCACCTCCAAAGTCCCCCTCTACAATGCCGATGGACAGATCATAGGATTGGTGGGCATCGGGCGCGACGTCAGCGGGCGAAAACGGGCGATGGCGGCGCTGCAACAGAGAGAAGCAGATCTGAAAGAAGCCCAAAGCATCGCCCGGCTAGGCCGGTGGGAACTAAACTTGAATACCGAACAGTTGCAGTGGTCAGACAGTATCTTCGAAATCCTCGAGATCGACCCTGAACACTTCAATGTTTCCTACGAGTCGTTCCTAAATATCATCCATCCTGACGACCGCGCTATGGTCGATCACGCCTACACCGAATCGTTGCGTCAGGGAACCCCATATGAAATCACCCACCGAGTGTTAACGTCAGATGGACAGGTCAAATGGCTACACGAGATCTGCCACCACGAGTACAATGCGAACGGTCAAGCCAGCCGCTCTATCGGCGTAGTCCAAGATATCACTATCCACAAGCAGGCCGAGGAGGCGCTGCGTGAAAGTGAGAAAAAGTATCGCACCCTGTTTGAGCAGATGACCGAAGGCTTTGCCCTGCACGAAATCATTACCGATGCACAGGGTCTTCCGTGCAACTATCGCTTCCTGGAGGTTAATCCGGCCTTCGAACAAATCACCGGCTACACCCGTGAGCACTATCTAGGGAAAACCCTCATGGAGGTGCTACCAAACATCAGTCCAGACTGGGTTGCTTACTACGAGAAGGTGGCACTTACCGGCGAACCTATGTACATGGAAGAATATGTACCGGTGGAAGGGCGCCACTACGCGGTATGGGCATACCGCCCGCGTCCAAGGCAGCTCGCCACACTGATCCAGGATTTCACCGAACGCCGCCAGCAAGAACTAGAACGGGCGGCTCTATTGGAAGCCGAACACGAGCAGCGCCTGCGTGCCGAGACTCTGCGCGATGTGACCCTGGCGCTGGCCTCGACCCTCGGCGTTTCCGACGTGCTGATGGAAATTCTACACCAGGCGCAACGGCTGGTCCCCTCAACCGCCTCCAACATCGCTTTGGTGAATGACGAAGCACTGCGCGTCGTCGGCTGGCGCGACTACACCGGCCATAGTGATCATGAAGAACTCGTCGGAATGGTCCAACCGTTGTCCGAGTACCCGATCAACGCTGAGTTGGTTGCCAGCGGCGAACCTTACATCACGGTTGACACCTACGAGGATCCGCGCTGGCAACACCTACCGACGCATGAATGGATTCGCGCCCATATTTCCTTGCCGATCAACTTGGGGGAGCACGTCCTGGGCGTACTGCGGCTGGACAGCGACCAGGCGGGGACGTTTATCACTCAGGATGTCGAACGCCTGCGTCCGTTAACCCGTGCCGCCGCTGTGGCCCTGGAAAACGCACAACTCTATACGCAGGCACAGCGCGAGCTTGAAGAACGTATCCGCTCTCAGGCAGCCTTGGAAGCCAGCGAGCGCAAGTTCCGCGAAATGTTGGAAAACATACGTCTGTTTGCAGTAATCATAGACCTGGAAGGGCAAGTCACCTTCTGCAACGACTTTGGATTACAACTGGTTGGTATGGAACGAGACGCGGTACTCGGCTGTAACTGGTTCGATACGTTTATCCCGCCTGAAATCCGTGCCGAGATGGACGCCACTTTCGCGCAGCGCCTTGCCACCGGCGACTTTCCCCAGCACTACGAAAATGAAATCCTTATCGTGCGTGACGGAGATGGGACAGCGCGTGCGCTGATCGCCTGGAACAATATGGTTGTGCGTGGCTCTGACGGTGAAACCATCGGCGTAGCGGCTGTAGGCGAAGACATCACCGCCCGCCGCCAGGTTGAGCGTGCATTGCAGGCCAGTGAAGCGTGGCTGCGCTCACTCGTCGAGTCGATGGATGATGTCATTTTCTCCCTGGACACCGAACAGCGCCACACTGCGATCTACGGGCAGTGGGTGGAACGCCTGGGGATGACCGAGGCACATTTCCTGGGGCGCACGGCCTGCGATATTTTTGGCCCGCAGGCTGCATGTGTCCACGAAACGGCTAACCTCCAGGCGCTGGCAACCGGCCATAGCGTAACCTACGAATGGGAAATGAACGGTCACCATTTTCAGACCACGCTTTCTCCATTACGCGATCCAGAGGGTGAGGTCAGTGGCTTGGTGGGAGTGGGCCGCGATATTACCACGCTCAAGGATTATCAGGCCCAACTCCAGGCTGCTTTGGACGAAAAGACGCTGATGCTCAGCGAAATCCACCATCGCATCAAAAACAACTTGCAGGTGATTTTGGGCCTTTTGGACCTGCAATTCGGCATCGTTGAAGAGCAAAGCACCCAGCAGATGTTGCGCGAAAGTCAAAACCGCATCAAAGCCATCGCGCTGATTCACGAACGACTTTACCAGACACCCGGCGAATCACGGGTCAACGCACGGCTCTATTTCCACTCCCTGGTGCGCTATCTCACCGAGACATACGATGCGATGGTGCGCGGAATCGTCGTCGAACAGTCGATTGATAACATGGAACTGGATATCGACCTTGCCATCCCCTGCGCGCTCATCGTCAACGAGTTGATCTCTAACGCGCTGAAGTACGCCTTCCCGGCAGGAAAACCATCACCCACCGACGCGCCACCGACCTTGCGGGTGATGTTACAGCGCACCGATGGTCACGCTCGGCTCGCAGTAGCCGACAACGGTGTGGGTCTACCTGAAAACCTGGAATTGGAAAGCGCGCCTCACCTGGGTCTACGGCTGATCAAGATGTTGGCGCGCCAGATCGACGGCGAATTGAGTGTCGAACAAAACGAGGGCACATGTATCGCCATCACATTTGCCTGGAGTGAGGATTAGAAATATGATAAAGGCGCGCGTTTTTGTCGTTGAAGATGAGGTCATCGTAGCCGAAGTTCTCAAGATGAATCTGGAGCGCAGTGGCTACGAAGTCGCCGGACACGAAATCTACGGTGAGGCCGTGGTGGAATCTGTGGCCCGCAGCAAACCCGATCTAATCCTGATGGACATCCGGTTGAAGGGAAAAATGGATGGCATTTCCGCTGCGGTCCAGGTACGCGAGCGTTTCAACGTCCCCATCATCTACCTCACGGCGTATGGTGATGCCGAAACAGTAGAGCGTGCCAAGCAAACCGCACCCTATGGCTACCTCATCAAGCCCTTCGAGCTAGAAACATTGCGCTCGACCATCGAGACAGCGTTGTACAAATATGATCTGGAATGCCGCCTAAGCGCCAGCGAAGCGCGCTTAAGCCAGATCATCCAACAAATGCCCTATCCCATAGCCGTTTTTGCCCCCGACGGCGTGGCTACTATCATCAACAAGGCATTTTCGGACATGTTCGGCATCCCCTCCGCTGATCTCACTGTGGGCAAGTTCAACCCCTTACATGATCCCTTCGTGAGCAACATTCCTGGCCTAAACGCAATGCTGACGCGGGCGTTCCAGGATGAGATTGTCCCACCTTTCGAAATAGCGATGGCATTGGACGAGATCGGTGTGGAATACAAACCTGTGAAACAGGGGACCATCATCATCACCATCACGATGTTTACCGTGCACGCAACTACTGGCGAAGTGGCACAAGTCGTCGCCATTTTGCGAGACATCACCGAACGCAAGCAAACCGAGGAAGCGCTCACCCGCCATAACCGCGAGCTGAGTGCGCTCAACAAAACAACGCAGGCACTGACCTCGACGTTGAGTCTGGAGAAGGTTCTAGAACAAATGATGCACGAGACACGCGTGCTGCTCGAAGCGGAAGCCGCCTCGGTACTGTTGCGCGATTCGACCGGAGATAGACTGATGTTCGCCGCCGCCGTAGGCCCCAATTCGGGGCCACTTGTCGGCACCTATATGCCCGTAACGGAGGGCATTGCCGGTGAGGCGCTACGTGCCGGTAAAGCCGTACTCATCCACGACGCGCAACGCGACGCCCGCTTCTACAATAAGATCGACAGTCTTACAGGTCTCAAAACGCGCTCGCTGTTGGCTGTGCCACTGATCGTCAAAGACAAAATCATTGGAGTCGTCGAAGCCATCAACTGGGGTGACAGACTGTTCAACGAAAATGACCTCAACCTGCTCAACACGCTGGCAGGATCAGCGGCAGCGGCCATCGAGAATGCTCGATTGTACGAAGAGGCAACCCGCCGTCTCACCGAAACCCGGCTCTTGCAGGACGTCATTCAGGCGGCGGCTTCATCGCTGGATTTCGACCACATCGTGACACACGTTCTCCAGACCATCCACCAGGCACTGCAACCGTACGGCCTGAGTCTTGCATTCCCCGATCCGCAAAAGGAATACATGCTCATCCACCCCTCCATTATCGGAGCTCCCGTAACAACGCCGGATGTCCTGCGCGTTCCCATGCACACCAGTGTAACCGGACAGGTGTACCTCACTGGCCAGCCTGCGCTGATTCACGACACTTACGCTGTCCCCAACTATTACAAATTCCCGGGCACCGTCGAATTGTGCTCCGAGTTGGCCGTGCCGGTGCACGTGGATAACCAGATTGTAGCCGTGCTCAACGTGGAGCATCAACGGCCCAACGCCTTCAACGAGCAAGATGTGCACCTGTACGAGTCGATTGCTGCACAGCTAGGCATCGCGCTCAAGAACGCGCGCCTCTTTGCTGCAGAGCGCGAACAACGCCGGCTGGTGGAGCAGACCTCGGAACAGCTCGTCCACAGCGAGAAGCTGGCCGCCACAGGCCGGCTGGCTGCTGCCCTGGCACACGAGATCAACAACCCACTGCAAACCATCCACAGCAGCCTGGAAATGATGTTGCTGTTCCCGGTAGAACCGGAGAAACAACACGAGTACATCCAGATAGCCGATGAAGAGGTGCAACGGCTCATCAGCCTGGTCACACGCATCCTTGAATTTGCCCGCAAGCCCAAGCGCTCCCCGCATCCGACCCAGATCGACGTTGTGGTAAACCGGGTGCTCGGCCTGGCAGGCAAGCATCTCCAACATCGCAACATCCACGTCAAGCAGGATGTTCCGGCAGATTTACCGGCAGTGTTGGTGGACGATGGCGAACTCGCACAGGTTTTCATGAATCTGGTACTCAACGCCGTAGACGCGATAGAGGGAAATGGCTTGCTGCGCGTGGAAGGTCGCCTGGCCGAAGATGGCCGCGTGGCTGTCAGTTTCACCGACGACGGCCAAGGGATGTCCCCGGACCATCTCTCGCATCTGTTCGAACCGTTCTTCACCACAAAAGAAAAAGGGGCCGGGATGGGGTTGAACGTCAGCTACGACTTGATCAAGCAATACGATGGCGACATCACCGTCACCAGCCAGCCAGGACAAGGCTCGACATTCACCGTGTGGCTACACACCACCGAAGGGGGCTAATGACCGAAGACAGAGTTCCATACTCGACCGCTTTTCCCGGTGCGCGCATCCTGATCGTCGACGATGAGCCAGGCATTCGCCGCACCCTGATGGAAATTCTCAGACGGGTTGGCTACCATCCGTCAGAAGCCGCCTCGGGGACAGAGGGCCTGCAGAAGATCCAGTCAGAACCCTTCGATCTGGTGCTGCTCGATCTAAACATGCCGGAGATGTCAGGCACGGCAGTGCTCGCAGCGGCGCGGCCATATGCCCCCAATACGGTGTTCATCATCATTACGGCCTACGCCACGCTGGATTCGGCCATTCAAGCGCTGCGCCATTGGGCCTACGACTATCTCTTCAAACCGAGTTCGGTACACGAGATCCTGCGTGTAGTGGAAAACGGATTAGCTTCGCGACAACAACATGTGCCGTCCGAGAATCCAGTGGCGCTGTTGGAACGCACGCTGGCGGCGCTCAAAAACACCCAGACGGATACAGTACCGGATATGGTCCTAGGCGCGGACACATCCTCCCAAACCGCATCCACCGAACGTTTTATACAAGTGCCCGGCCTTACCGTGGATACTCACAAGGGGCTGGCGATTATCGCCGAAGACGCCATCGCCCTCACCCCTACCGAGCTAGCCATCCTGGCATACCTGATGCGCCACGCCGGGCGTGTCATCCCAGCACAGGAACTTAGCGCGCATCTGCAGGGCGTCGAGATGACCGTCCACGCCGCCCGCGACCTGCTGCGCGCGCCTCTGCATCGGCTGCGCCACAAGATTGAGGACGATCCAGCGCACCCCCGTTTCGTCCACACCCTACGAGGGCGCGGGTATCTGTTCGAAGTGCGCTGAACGAGTTGAGCGTTCAGCTCTCAGCTTTTAGCGATCAGCGAGCGTGTTTACAGGATGCGCTTCGCCCACTCCGCCGCGCGTTCCAGTTCACCGTCCCGCAGCGGGCCTTTCTCGCCCGTCACAATGAAGCCTTCCGAT
This sequence comes from Chloroflexota bacterium, assembly GCA_036845725.1. Lineage (GTDB taxonomy): Bacteria > Chloroflexota > Anaerolineae > B4-G1 > SLSP01 > DSWT01. Next base: position 14,738 of record DAIUDK010000093.1, on the reverse strand, counting down.
AATACAGCTTGCGTCCCACCCTTTTTGACGAGTTGCTTGCCAATCGGCTCGGCGGCGTAACCAAAGGCTTTGGCGAACACAGTCAGCACGGCATTGTTGACCTCTTTAACGTCCATGCGCGTATCGAAGGCGGCGACCTTGATCCCCTTGAGACTCCCCGCCGGGATGCTCTTCAGAAACGCCTTGACCGGCTTCAACGCCTGAAATGCCTGCGTCGGTGAGCCGACGATGAGCACGTCCAGGCCCGCCAACTGCTCCGGTGTCACCGCGGTGACGTGACAGGCCTCGCACCCCAACGCTGCCCCCATCGCCTGGGCGACCTTCTCCGTGTTGCCGAAAACTGAATCGTAAACAACCAATGCTTTCACGCTACCCCTCCTTTGAGCATAAGAATGACGATGACCATTGCAATGACCAACACCACCGGCGCGACCCGGTGAATGGTAAGTATAAGCGCGTAATCCAGCTTGTCCATGCTCATCAACGCGCCGCTGGCAAACAAAGCGATCACGCACAGCGCTGCCACGACGAGCAGTACGCCGACGAGCGCCAGTGCATCAGCGCTCTTGAGCAATTTGACCAGTTGGATCACTGTGGCAACGACCGCGCCGAGAGCAATCAGCTTGTGGACGTTGAACAGGAGACCGTTGTACGGCTTGCCCACATGGCTCACCCAGAAGCCGAAAGCCAACGTCAGGATAAAAACAATGCCGGGAAGCAAAATTTTTGATGCCACACCTCACCCCCCCCTCAAGAATAGTTGCAGGTTACGAATTAGGTGTTTTGAATAAAATCCGGGCGACCAGCAGGTGCCAGATCATCCAGAACAAGCCGGCTATAGCCAAAAACAGGTACACGGGCACTGCGGGGCGCAGGGGAAAGGTCAGACAGTAAGCCAGGTCGCAGCCGCTCGCCAGCAGCCCTACGATGGCAGTGGCCCGATTGGAACGCAGCAGAATGAGCGAATACAGCAATCCCGCTATTGCGATGAGCAACAGACTGACGTATGCGCCCGTGCCGGGGAAAGCCGCTGCCGGGTCGTTGGTCGCCAGGACGGCCTGCCCCACGGCCACCAACCCGGCGCTTTGCGCCTCGGAGGTCGCCGTAGCGTAACGCTGGCTGAGCGAGAGCATCGTCAGCGATATATTGGAGGCGAAGCTAACGGCAATGCCGACCAACCCACTGGACAGAGCTACGAGCGCCAGGCTCTTGTTCCTCTGCCAGAAGGCTACGGTCAAAGCCAGAAAAAGCACGCCCACCAGGAAGTAATTGACCAGGTCGAAGACGGCCAGGTAGGCCAGGCCGATGATAGGACTGGTTTGTAAAAGGGCGTACCATTCCGCTACCGATTGAGGAGCGGACCCCATAAACAGTGAAAGCTCCGCGCCGATGTTGCGCCGGAAGAGCACGGCCGCCACCAAAGCGGCGATCGCGCCAATTTTGTAGAGCAGTCGCCAATCCTGATTTTGTGTCACATCGGTCTCCCGTCGCTTGCCAGAAGTTCCTTCCAACGCCTTTGACGATGGCGATAAAACAGGTGCGCGAACGCCCAGATGAACACCGTCAGCACCCCTGCCTTGATCTCGATTGCATCGGTATAACGCAGTTGACCTGTGCCAGCCGGATGAAAGCGGATAGTATGATTCCAGACGCGCGCCAAAGACCCACTTTCCTGGCTCTCGATGGTGTTCGTCGTCCTGTCGATGGCGACGATCTCGATCCGGTGCCTGCCCACGGGCAAAAAACCAAGCGCAGACAAGCGCACCTCATAGGTTTTCCCGACAATCCACTCGCCGTCCAGTTCACCGGCGACCAGCGGCTCGAAACGCAACAGCGGCGCGGCGACATATTGCAGCGATTTGGGTTCGACAATCTTGTCCCAGAGTTGCTTTTCGGTACACTCGAAAACGGTTGAAATCCGCGCAAGCATCTCTTCCTATACCCCTCGCGTCAATTCCCACATCGGGAGGTTGATGATGGGAAGGGTAATCTCTTTAACAACCTCGAAGCCCAAATGCTCATACATACGCACATTGCTCTCGGTCTCGGTTTCCAGATAGATGGGAACGCCCGCGCGTTCGCTTTTGTCGATGAGCGCCCGCACCAGCTTCCCGGCGAATCCCTGTCCCTGAAAATGCGGGGCCACGCCGATGACGAGCAGATAGAGATAGGATTTCCCTTGCATCGTGGCCTTCCGGTCCTGCTCAATGGGAGCGAAGACCGGCATCATTTTTTGCATCGCGGCCATGCCCATTCTCATCCCCGCCCACATCGCGCCACTCAGCAATACCCTCCAGGGGGTCATATCGGCAAACTCGCCCGGCACCCACGCCGCAACACCTTCCAGGGCGGCAGAGGGAGCATAGATCTCCCCATATTTCATGCAATAGCGGACCGGCGTTTCGAAAGCGCCGGTACGCCGTTCCGGGGCCGCGCCGTCGAAGACCGCGTTCCACACCGGATCGTGCTGGAAAGCCTCGGTGAGCATCGCGCCGGCCCGGCGGGCGTCTTTCTTCTGCAAGCGGTACAGATCGTCCAGACTTCCTGACATGACTCACGTTCTCCTCAATATGTACAAAGTTTTGTCACACGATATAGTACGATGAAATTATGCCGAAGTTCCGTGTACTCCGTAAAATCCACGTCCGACTTCTATACGACTACCCGGTCGATCCAGCGAGTGCCATACGCGCACATGCTCAAACATCTACGGATAATAGTCTCCTAACTTTCCGGTGGCCCTCAAACGTAATTCGGCCTCTGGATTCAGAAAGACCTCATAGAACGCATCGACGCTCATCCCCGTCGCTTCCTCCAGCGTGGGCGTCGAAACAAAGGGAAGCAATCCCAGATAGCCGCCACCAACAGCACGAAAAACGTCCTCCATACTTTTCTGTGATGCCGGCGATCGTAACCAGATATTGATGTCAGTAAAGTGTCCCGCGCCGATCTCCATAATCACATGATTAGGATAATAGTTTCCCTCGGTGTACTCACCATAGGCCAGTCCCATGTACTCTATGAGAATCCCCTGCTCTTCATACACCAAACCCAGGCTGTAAGGCGCGTCGCCTTCTGACCAATAGTGGAGTAACACCTGCGTAGGTTTACCATAACGGGCCAGAATCTGCGCCGGTAAATACCGATTCCAATCCTGGGCAAAGTATTGAGGGATGGGCCACTCGTCGGCAGGCCATCCCTGGGTGTGACCATGTATGCCGATGAGCGATACGACGCCGTCCTGCTCATAGAACCCGTGCTCGACCACATAATCGAAGGGATACGTTCCCTGCCGGCCCATCAACCCCACCTTGTGCCGGGTTCCCCAGGCAGTGCTCTCCGATTCCCTGGATACGCTCTTGCCGTAGGAGAGAAACATTCGCTGCACATTCTCCCAAGCAGTGACGCCCGGCGTGATGCCCCACCAACAGGGTAACTCGCACGGGGCATTCAGGAATCTGTCCACCAGCAAGGCACTCTCTTCAGCAGGAGATAGTCCGAGAGTGTCCGGCGTCACAATTTCAACACCATCATAAGGCGTCCTGGGAATCTCGACACAGGCTTGCGGCTCGGTTTGTCGGAAGGTCTCGTAGAACGTCTGCGTGCTCATCGTTGTCAATTCTGGCAGAAATCCGTAGACAGAGAAGTCTCCCGCCGGATCGTACACTCCGGCGGCAAAATCGGGAGGAGCAACATCGTCTTTCACCGACCAAAGCGAAATCTCAATTCTTCTCGACTGGCCGAACACCGGGCACACGGACCACGTGTCGTGATCGTAGAGCAGCAAGCCAGAATAACGAATCGCCATGCCCTGATCATCATAGATGACCCACATATCATAGGTGGGAAAACTCCCAGAGCCTATACAAGGCGCGCCTATGGTCATGTCGAAAAAGACCCGTGTTGGAACGCCGTGACGAGAGAGCACAGGTTGTAAAGCATAGCGCTGCCACAGGCTCGTAAATTGCTCTTGTAAAGGCAAATAATAGCTGTCGTTTCGGATCTCTATGCTCCGGATAATGCCATCATCCTGATAAAGATTGACTACCATCAGGTCTGTGTATGTCGGATGTCCCCGGTACTGTCCGCTCTGATAACGCAGTGCAAGCGAACCACCCTCCAAGACCTGGATTCCTTGTTCGGGGAAATGTTGTCGTACCGTTTGCCAACTTGTCTCACCGGGCGTGACACCCCACCAGCACGGCAATTCGCACCCGCCGTTATCCGCCAACCGATCGACAATGAACGTCTCCATCTGCTCCACGCCTAGTGTGGGGAAAAGCACCGGCGTCATCGTCGCAGTGGGTTGCGTGGTTGGACGGGGCGTCTTCGTTGGTCTTGGTGTAGGCGTTGGCAATGGAAGCGTGGGGGTCGCCGTAGGACTGGACGTGTTTGTCGGCTGCGGGGTATGCGTGGGCGATGGAAGAGGACGAGTCGCTGTAGGATTAGGGGTTGCCGTGATCAATGTCTCGGCAGGAGAAGGACTAGGAAAGGGCGAAGGGGTCTCCGCGTCGCGGACACAGCTCGACAACAGTATTACGGTCGCTAAAATAACAGCCGCGACGGCAAATTGCCACTTCCTTGAAATTTTCACAATGTTTCTCAAACCCAATCACTCCAAAATCGTAACCAGCCCGGCCTCGCCATTCAGCGCTATTCGCACATTGTCGGGGATGTTGTCCCAGGCTTCCTCCGGCAGATTCACAAAGGGGATGCCACATTCGCGCGCGATCTGGGTGGCGTGCTGCAACTGCACGCCGCGCACGGTAATCACCCCCTTGACGACCATGAAAAGCGATAGCCAGTCGGGCCGCCACTCTCCGGCCTTGGGACAGACCAGAATATGCTCGCCTGTCAGCGAAGCCAACAGAGCCGGATCGTTCAAGGCTTCGAGCTTCTTCGAAAGGCCGATTGCCTGACCGGGTGAAAATCCTTCTCCGTGCAACGTGCCTTTCTCGACAGCGACTTGCTGAGCCGGATCATCTCTTTGCTGTTCTTCTAACACGGAATCGGGCGGTGTCCCTAAAAACGGCGGGGGCGTCAAGCGCCGCCGGCTTTTGTACTCGCGTTTACGCGTCAAATATAGCTCCCGGCAACACCGGACATCGTCCACTTTGGCAATCTCGACCAGATCCTCCACGGTCAGCAGCAAAATATCGGTGATCGTATCCAGCAGCCCTTCTTCCACCAGTGCGTTTCCGGTCTGGCGCAGCAAGTCTACCAGGCGCGTTGAGATGACATAGTGCCAACTGCGGTCGTCCAGCACCGGCGTCCAGAAATAGGCCCAGGCCAGGATGCGATCCAGGCGTCTCTGTAACGCCGGATCACACTGTGCTGCTTTTTGACGCAGTATCGCTTCCTGTGCTTTTCGCTCAGCGATGCCTTTTTCCAAAACCTCGGTGGCATCCTGCGCCTGTCCGAGCAGCGCGGTTTTGATGACGAACAATATCGGTGCGGGGTCCTGGCTCCAAAGGCTCCAGGGCTTGGATAGATGCGGTGGGCATACGCCAAATTGCCAGCAGAAGGCGATGTAGTCTTTCAGAAAACGGCTGTCTGGACAATCGGACAACAACGCGGCAAGGAGCGTATCCGGCGGCTCGCGGAGAAAAATCTCCCGCACGCGCGCTTCATCAATCGACCGGCCCAGCGCTTGCGCCGCTTTTGTTCGTGCATGCGAGTAACTCGGCAGACCTTGCAGCAACTTCTGATAGGCGAAGCCCGGCGCAATGTCCTCGACCAACGCCTTGAGGAGATACTCGCACGTAAACCCCAGCCATTGCGGCGCAGCCCAGACGGCGGCCTGCATAGCATCTTCACACCGGTAACACTCCAACAACAGCGGGACCAAATCCCTCGCCCGTGTCGCCGGCTGCTGCGCTTCCGCTATGCGGTGACTTGTGTCAATCACGCGCGCCTTTTGCGCCAGCCACGCCTGTTCGAGCTGCGTTTCGTTTTCACACAGCCATTGCTCTGTCCATTCGCGATCATCCCGACCGGTCGCCCATCCCCATTCTGTACCGTAGCGATAGCCGTTGAAATCGCGCTCGTAGCCCACCCGACGCGGGAAGATGTCGCCTGGCGCGAGGTTGCGGTGCCACAGTTCCAGCGCCCAGCGGTTGCGGAAAAGCGGCGCGACCAGCGATTTCCCTTCTTCGGCCTGGACATACCATGCCGGATCCAACAGTGTCCAGGTCAGCTTGGCCTCCCTGGCAGAGAGTTCGTGCGGGAAAAAGCGTGGCAGCGCCACAATGGGACGCACCTGGACGAGATACAGCGCGTCGCCGCTCACCGCCCATTCAATATCCACACGTTGATCGAAAGCTCTATCCAACTGCAAGGCCAGTTGACCGATCTGCGCGATCATCGCCTCCGAAAGCGAAGTCGCCTTGCTTTTGTTGTCCGGCAGCGCCACCTCTTTGACGCCGGACGCCTCCGCCGTGAGCGCAGTCGATTTTCCGGCGATATGGCTTTCCAGTATTTGCCCGGTATCCCATTCCAGCACAAACTGGTCTGCGGACGACGCGCCATCCACGATACGCTGCGCCAATCCCCAGGTGGAGTTGAGGACGAAGCGCCACGGATTTCCCGTGAGGGGGTCAGCAGTGAAAATCACACCGGCGCTATCCGCCGGGACAACCTCTTGAACAAGAACGGCCATTTGATCGGGCGCGATTTTGAGCTTTTTGCGTCTGGCGTAGCTCATCGCCTGGGGCGTCCAGGCCGAACACCAACACAAACGAATGCTATCCCAAAGCGCTTCAAGCGTCGAGATTCCCAGGAAACTCTTGAACACCCCGGCAAAACTGGCCTCCGCTGTATCTTCGTGAACACCAGATGAACGGACCGCCAGACCAGCCGGGGCACTCGCAAGAAGTTTCTCGGCAAATGAATTTACCTCGGTTCTTATAGATTCCGGTATGGGTGCGACCAAGACCGTCGAACGCAAACGTTCATAGTGCTGCCACTGGTCGTTTCGATTCTCCCACTCCTTTTCGAGAAAATCCCTGACAAGCGCCATGAGTCCGGTCGCTTCCAGGAAATGCGTCAGCGCATGCCTGGTCACAACGAACCCTGCAGGAACGCGCATCCCCAGGGCAAGCGCGCCGGACAGATTCGCCGCTTTGCCGCCCACTTGAGAACCGTTCTTCGCAGCAGGTAAATCCACACACCAGACAGAATTAGACATCGCAACAGGTCTGAACAAATCGCCGGAGTTCTCGCGGTGATGTGATATGAAAGACATCCTTGTCAGCGCGGTAGCGGTTGACTATATCGAGCAGTTTTGGCCGCGCGTGGTGATGAATCTGCCAGATCATCTTCAACAACGGCCACGTCATCGGTAACATCGGGCAGCCTTCCGGGCCATCTGGCCGTGGACGGAAAAGGCACGCGACTTGCCGCTTGATCGTCCACCAGTAGTGGACATACAGCGGCAAATCGACAAAGATGATCGTATCCGCCGCGGCAAAGCGCGCCTCGATCAGATCGAAAGGCCCCCAACCGTCGATGATCCAGCGATCCCCGGCCAGAATGTGCTCATGCTGGCGCTTGACTTCATCGTAGGAAGCTGGGGTCCAGCCGGGTTTCCACTGAATCTGGTCGATGGGGAAGAGCGGTAACTGCCGCGCCTGGCTTAACTTACGGCACAAGGTAGATTTGCCACCGCCGGCATTTCCGATAACGGCGACTCGGGTCATAGCATCGCCTTACCGAAGTTTCTCCGCCACGTCGTTCGCCCAGGCGCGGATCGCCTCCCAATCGCGCGCGTCGCTGGCCGGCAATCCATGCAGCGGACTGGCCGGCAGAGCACCGAGTAGATTATCGAGGAAACGCAACGTGGCCGGATCGTATTTGCCGCCGAATAGTTCCGACGCCACCGGTTTGAGCCAGGGATACTTGTTCAGCTCCTGGTCGAGTTGAGCGCGTACATCGGCGGCGACCATCTCCTCCAGGCGCGTGGGGCCAAGGGAGAACACGGCGACGGAACGCTGCGCCAGGCCTGCCTGGAATCGCGCCAGGAAGCGCTGCGCATCCTTGAGCCAACGCCCAATGTAGAGAGGCGCGCCCAGCACTACAGCGCGGTAGCCTTCCAACGCGCGCACATCTCGCGCACACTTGACGTCCACCTGCAAGCCGTTTTCGCGCAGTGTTTCCGCGACACGCTCGGCGACCTCCTGTGTGGATCCATAACGTGTCACATAGACAACAAGAACCATATCTGACATGACGCCCTCCTTTCTAAATAGCCACCAAACACACAGAGATCACAGAGAAAGAGCGTTGCGGACAACGCAACCTCTGAGTGCTCTGTACTCTCTGTGGCTTGCATTCGTCAACCTAACAACCGCTGGCGCATCAGGCGCGGCGGAAGGCTTCCACATTGCAAGATCGCGTCGTGAACCTCGCGCATCGACGCCTTGGGATGCGCACGCCGGTATTCCTCGACCAGTTCCAGGATCGCCAGCTTGCCCATCAAATACGACTGGGGCTGTGTGGGCGAACTGGTGTAGCGCCGCACCTCGGCGAGGGCGTTCGTGCGCTCGAGCTGGCACTCGTTCACCAGGAAATCGACCGCTTCATCCACGCTCATCCCGCGCGTGTGAAGCGAAACATCCAAGATGATACGCGCGGCGCGCCAAAGCTGATCCGAGAGCCGTCCCAGTCGTTGCAGCGGCTCGCCGATGTAGCCGAGCTGCTCCATCAGCTCTTCGCAGTAGAAGGCCCAACCTTCGATGAACAACGTCGAGAGAAAAGACCCCATCCGGCGCGGGATGCGCGCGTGGCGGTTGGCCCACACCAGTTGCAGGTGGTGACCCGGGTACGCCTCGTGCAACGCAGTGATCGGCAACTTGATCGAATAGTGGCCCTTGAGCTTCTGTTCCTGCTCCTCGGCGGGCGCATCGGGGTCGACCGGGGTCACGAGGAAGAGACCCTCTTGCTTTTCCTCCAGAATGCCCGGCGGCATGTAGGCGGCGTAAGGGAGGATCGGTCGCATGTACGGAGGCGTCGCGATGATATGCAGCGTTTCATCCTCCGGAATCGTCGCAATCTCGTGATCGATGACGTACTGGCGGGCGGATTCCATCGCGTGCTGGTAGGCCGCCATCAATCCCTCAGCAGTGGGATGGTCGGCTTTGGCCTCTTCGAGCATTGCCTTGACCGTCTTGTTCGGGTCGATCTGGCGCGCGGTCTCTGCCATCAGCTCCCGCGTCAACCGGAGTTGTTCCCAACCGGTCTCGAGCAATGCGTCGGCATCGTAATCGACCATATGCTCCTCGCGCAGCATCTCGTCGAATAAATCCTTGCCGGTCGCGAAATCGCCCTTAGCGTTGGGGAGAACGTCGTTTTCGATGAACGCGATATAGTCCTGAATCGCCTCAGTAGCCGTCTGCCCGGCCTCGCTGAGTTGCTGCTGAAGTTCGGGCATGTCGGACGCCATCATCGGCAGCAAAAAGCCGAACAGACCGGGCGCCTGGCGCGCCTGCTCCAACGCCACCTCAGCCCACACGCGCGGCACGCGCTCGACGACGAGGTTCTGCCGGCCCTCTTGTAGTACGCGCGGGATTTCGCGCATCCGGCCCAACGCGGAACGGAGCCGTTCCGGAAGCGGTGCGAAGTCCTTGAGGATAAGCATGAACACGCCTCCCATTGCTTCGCCTAGATAAGCGCCGGGATCGCGCCGGTAACCCTCAACCTTCTCGTGCTGCCGGACAAACGATTTGAAGATCTGTTCGACCAGGATGTAGTCGATGCGGGCGTCAGGGCCAAAATCGGTGGGATCCAGCGTCGCAAACTCTTCCACAGCGGTCAATATCTCACGATGCTGGCTCTCGATCCCTCCAAGAGACATATCGCCTAGCCGATTGTCCCAGCGATGCTCGCCTAATTCCGTCGCTGCCACCGGACTCAACTCCAACAGGCGGTGTAACCACGCCTCTGCGCGTTCGTAGAATCTGGCTTCACTGTTGTTCATTTTAAACCTCCTCGAATATTACCTTACTTCAATGATTAAGGCGGATCACAATCCGCCGTTCTCACAGCGCCAGCCTGTGATCTGGGGCAAGCCTTTTTCTCGTTTCGGTCACGTCCCCTTTGTGAGCACGCCACGCGCAAACAATCCCATAGGGACAAAACAGACCAGCCCCATCACCAGGATTACCACGAAATCCTCCACAGGGAATGGCACACCCGCCAGCCAGGGCTGCAAAAGGAAAAACACGAGCAGCCCAACGAACAACATGCTGGCCTGGAAGAGCAATCCCGCGCCGCTGACATAACCGAGTGCTTGTTTCCGCCAGAGCCAAATCCCGCCCGCCACCCAAAGCGGCGTGCAGACGAGATCCGCAACCAACACTGCCATTTCCGCTCCGGTGACCGCCTGCCCACCCGTCAACGCACCCACAATCTGGGCGACCGTGCGCACGAAAAACAGACCGCCCAACCCTACCAACACGCCGCCGGCGAGCTTATCCGGCACGGCACCGGTGAGCTGTTGGCGGACGATGACCGCGTCTATACCGGCAAGCAGGCGCAGCACAGCGTAGACGCTCAACGCGATCTGCGCCAGGTAGAGGACGAACTGCACTGTCCACGGCAGCGCGACCGCATAGGCAATTGCGTTGTAGATCACGTAGAGCAGCGCCCCCGGCCAGAACAACAGCCCGGCAAGCTTGCCACGCCGGGCCAACGCCATCGCGCCGAGTAGAAGCGGCAGCCCAATGAACAGATTGACCACGTCATTGGCAACGAACGCTTGCTTTAATTCCTGTGTGGGATAGAGCGCCGATGAGAAGATTAGACCCGCTAATGAAGCCACGGTCATCAGCAGTGCGACAAGGTACGAGAGGACATAAGCCAAAGCGATCTCACGCTTCAAAAACGTGACAGGTGCCTGGTTGTGCATAGCGCCACCTCTTATCCGAGTTTGCTGTAAAACGTTTCCGCCCAGGCGCGGATGGCGTCCCAATCGCGGTGATCCGGCGTGCTGCCTGCCATCCCACCGATCGGAATTTTCATAAGGGGAAAGAGCCGTTTGAATTCTGGCGTATCGTTCAGCACCGCACCGGCAAAGATGCCCACATCCACCGGCTCGACTTCCGGCGCGATCTGGCGCAGCTTGCTGACGTAGCCTTGAATCGATTGACGGTTCTCCTCCGTCTCCTCAGACGCAGCCAGACAAACGATGAAATAAGCCACCGGCAGCTTCGACAACACCTGGCAATGCCGTTGAATGAAACGTTTAGCCTCGCCCGCCAGTTGCCCGGCGTGAATCGACACGCCGACCAGCACCGCGCTATAGCCGCTGAGATCGCGCGCTGCTTTGGCACGCATCACGGTCACTTCGGCGCCTTGCGCGCGCAACGTCTCCGCCATCGCTTCGGCCACCCCGCGTGTGGCCCCCGTCCAGGTTGCGTACACAATCAAAACTTTGTTGGTCATTTCACCCTCCTGCAACAAGATTCGTAGCATTATACGATCTGGTTATACATAAAGTTTCATTGTAGGGATCATGTCGTCGTGTCTGACTTTTGCCCGAGCCTACGTGAACTTTGGTGAATATCGATGAGGGCGCAACATTTTGGGCAAAAGGATCGTATTACTCTATTATACCCAGAAATGCACGCTGGCTAGACAAAAACAAACCACATCACAACGAATGAGGGGGTAACAGGATGTCTGAAGGAGAACACAAATTCTACGAGCAGGCCGAGGAAACGGAGCAGACCCCGGCACAGGACCCTTGGGCCGAGGTCGGACAACACTTCGCGCGCCTGGGAGAAAACATCGCGGCCGCGTTCACGACGGCGTGGAAGGATGAGGGGACACAAGGGTTTATGCAACAGATGCGCGAGGGGTTGGAGAAAATGGCGGGAGCCATTGCCGGGGCGGTGGATAACGCAGCCCACTCCCCAGAAGGTCAAAAGTTCCGCCAGGAGGCCGAAAAAGCGGTGGCCTCTGCCGCTACAACTGGCAAGCAGACTTTTGAGAATGTTCGCCCGCAATTGCTTTCCGCAATGGAGCAACTCAACGTCAAGATACGCGAGTTACTCGACCGGACGGGGCAACCGCAGCCCAAGCCAGCGGCTGAAGCGGACCCGGAGCCGGAAGCCAAGACTACGTCATCAGATGAGTTAACCGATCCCATGCAGGTGTGGTAGGCTCAGACCATCTCCAGCCAGACCGCCAACCGCCGGTAGCGCTCATTCCAATCGGCGCTATCTGACAAGATAAGAGAATCGATCGGCAGCGTTTGCAGGAATTCCAGTTCGAGCGCCTGGCGGGCGGCATAGAAATCGGTGACGCCCCCCCAACCGCCAAGTCCGTGACGCTTGCCATACGCTTGCCCGGTCAAATACCAGGTGACAAAATCGGCCCATTCCTGCGGGCGCTGTTGGCGGATCGTTTCGAGGGTGGCACGCACGTCGGTTTGGGCGAGGTAGATCAACCTGGGCTGAAGTGGAGCGACAATCTCGGCTAAAGTAAAAACGTGCTGATAGACCGTTTTAGTGGGCAGGTTGTGGCGCGCCAGTAAGGTGGTCAACGGATTCTGCAGAAAACAGCACTCAAAGACGTAGAAAAGTTCCTCGGTGACGGCGCGCGCGGTGAAATTCCGCCAGCGCTTCAACAACAACCGTTGGTGTTTTTCGGCGGGCAAATCGTAGATTTCGAAGTGCGCCAGCGCCGCAAATAACGCGTCCGGCACCTGCCCGGCATGCTCGTGTTCCAGCCTGCGATAGTTGAAAAACCACGCGTCCTCCTCGCGCCAGGCATGTTCGGCGAGGAAAGCGGCCTGTTTCGGGAACTGCGCTTGCAATGCGGCATATTCGCGTTCATCCAGACAGGCCACGGATTCAAAGTCTGCCGGATGATCCCAATCACCTTCCAGGAATAAGACCGGACGTTGGCCGTGATTCTCCAACCAATCGCAGACAAAACGCGCTGTGGTACTTTTCCCCGAACCGGGAATGCCTTCGACTAAAACAAGTTTCATCATTACCCACCTGGCGTGATCGAGCCAATCGCCATAGACGTGAAAATAAGCACGTCCTGCAAGAAGTGGATAAACCAGGCCCAGAAGAAACCGCGCGTTTCGAGCATCGCCTTGCCCATCATCCAGCCGAGAAAAGTCGCCATCACCACGCCGATCACGCCGTAGGGCACGCCAAAATAATGCCCCAGGCCGAAAAACACCGCCGTAAGCCACAATGCCTGCTGCGGCCCGATAACGTGTTCCAAGCCGGCAAGTAAGGATGCACGGTAGGTCATTTCCTCGCTAAACGCGTTCATCGCAGCGAAGAGTAACACCGCCGGGAACATCGGCAGCGCGCCGAGCAGCGCCGCTAGCGTCGGCCGCCCGCCAAGGATGAGGAAGAGCAGCGTCCCCAGGCTGATGTAGAGGGCGAACTGCCCGCCGAATTTGGTCCACGGCTCAGACTTGGAGACACCGAGCCAGCGCACGGGCGCGCTGGGCGCATCGAGCTGCCCGCGCGTGAGGAAAAAGTCGCTGCGCCGGTAGCCAAGGAGCAGCAGCACGCCGATCATCAGCAAAGAGACAATCAACCGCACCAACTGCGTGCCCAGCATACTCGTCGTGAACGGCGCGTTCGCTCCGCCGAACCAGCCTTGCCACAGCGCGGAGCCGGTCAACTTACCGGCCAGCATCTCAAAGCCAAAGATGGCCAGCAAGAGCAGAATAAAGTTGCGCAATGGGCGCAACACCTGCCAGAACAGCGTTGCCACAGCCAGCACAACCAGCAGACCGATCTTGGCCCACCCTAGCCACGCGGGAGCTCCCCCGGTCAATTCGTGCAACACTGCGTTGGGTAGGACGCTGACCACGAGCATAATGATCCAGGCCGCAGTGACCAGTCTACGATTCGGTGCGCTTGTTTTTTCAGTCATGACGTGTCTCCTCAGAAAGTAACTTTACTTCAACTGGGGTGAGATGTTGTCCCTTCTCTTTGTGCGAGTATACACTTTACGGCCCCCTTGTCCATAATATAGTACACCCGGATGCATCCACATAGAACGAACGATAATGAGCCCGCCCGAGATATTCAACGACAAAACCGTATTTTTGCAACCAAGCGAATATTTCTGTTAGGCTCGACTCGCTTGCATTTTTCATTCTGGGGATTATAATCATACCCAGAAATCGAGGCGACTATGTCAAAAGCTGAACGCTATCTGTATGAGATGATTCTAGGCGGCAGTTCGCTCGTTGTAGAGGAGCGGGGTAAATATTTCCTACGTGGAGAAGAGTATTTCCCCGCTTACACAGAAATCAACTCCCCTGAAAATTTGCGCAACACGTCCCAAGTTGCTAGAGCATTACAATCTATTGATTGGTCATTTACCACGGACGATACCGGCTTCCTGACGCATGACCTTCATCCCTATCCCGCCAAATTCATCCCACAAATCCCAGGACATTGTATTGCACAACTTTCCATGCCAGGTGAGCTGGTCCTTGATCCATTTGGTGGCAGCGGTACTACGGCGCTTGAGGCAGTTCGTCTTGGTCGCCGCGCGTTAAGCATAGATGCTAATGCAGTGGGCACACTCATCGGGCGCGTAAAAACCTGCAATATAGATCAAGCAACCGCGCGAGAACTGCACGCTCTGCGTAGCGCATTAGCGACTCGATTATTGGCTCTACCCAACGCCGACACGCTATATACGGCGAACTACAAGTTTATTCCAGAAATTCCCAACATTGAAAAATGGTTTCCAATGAC
>DAIUDK010000092.1:0-22285 GCA_036845725.1 Chloroflexota bacterium | reverse complement strand
TGCGATTACGCATTCTGGCTGCGCTGGCGGAGCGTGAATCGAACGTCAGAGATTTGGAGGGCGTGTTGCGGGTCAGCCAGCCGTTGCTCTCCTGGCACTTGACGCAGTTGCGACAGGTCGGGTTTGTCACTGCGGAGCGGGTAGGACGTGAAGTGTGTTATCGGCTACAACCGGCAGCGTTTCAGGAATTGGTGCATACTATGGAAGCGTTGTTAGGGATATCTTTGTCGGATAAAGACTACAAGGGGAAGATAGATGGAACGCTCAAAGGTTAAGCAGTATGATTCGTTGACTGATTGCTTGCGCGCGCAAGCAACTTTTATCACATATCCGATCGCGCGGATTCTGGAGAGGTTGGGACTGCATCCCAACGCGGTGACGCTTTTAGGATTTCTCCTCAACCTTGTTTCGGGCCTGATTCTTGCCTCGGGGCGTTTGGTGTTGGGCGGTGTGTTCTTGTTGCTCGCGTCGTCGGTGGACTCGTTGGATGGTGCGCTGGCGCGAGTCTCCGGGGCGAAGAGCCGCTTTGGGGCGTTTCTTGATTCGACGCTCGATCGCCTTTCCGAGGGCGCGTTGCTCTTTGGACTGCTCTTCTGGCTCCTGCGCCAGAACGCGACATTGGAGATTTATCTGATCTTTGTCATTCTCTTGGGCAGCGTGATGGTCAGCTACACCCGCGCGCGTGCTGAGGGCATCGGCTACGATTGCAAAGTCGGTATTCTGACGCGACTCGAGCGCGTGGTAGTGTTGGGCGCGGGCTTGATTATTGGCTGGATACGCCCGATGCTGATCGTGATGGCGATCCTCACCTGGATTACGGTGTTTCAGCGCGTGTGGTACGTCTATCGAGAATCACGCAGGAACCCTTGATCTTGTACGATATGGATTGATTAGTCACCCGGCGCGGTGAGACGATTGCGTCTCACCGCGTTTTCGATGTGCAACCCCTCGATTTATGGTAAAATTTCCTCGATGAGGACACGAACTTTGGCCCCTCCGTGGCATCTGATGGTGCTGCTGTTCTTCCTGCTTCCGGCGCTGTTGCCGTTGCTGAGTGGAACTGCGCTTCCCTGTACCCACGATAACGACCTGCATTACTATCGTATCACTGCTATCGATGCAGCGTGGCGACAGGGGTGGATCTTCTCGCGTTGGATGCCCAACCTGGCGCTGGGATACGGCTATCCTTTCTTCACGTTTCGCGAGCCGCTGCCCTACATCGCCGGCGCGCTGCTTCACCAGACCGGCCTCGCGCTACCACTCGTGCTTGGTCTGCTTTATGCGGGCAGCTTAACGGCTGCTGCCTGGGGGGCTTACGCCTGGGTGCGCGATCTCTTTGGCGAACGAGCCGCCTGGATTGCGGCGCTGGTGTATGGCTTGGGTCCGTATCTGCTACTGGATGCGCTGCGTCGTGGCAATATGCCCGAATCTGTGGCCCTGGCGCTGCTCCCTTGGCTAATGGTGACCCTTCGCCGCGTTATCCTTGGTGGCGGTCGTGGCCCGTTTGTTGCGTCGGTGTTGTTGGCAGCGGCGTTGTTCTTGAGCCACAGCATTTCCTCTCTACTCTTTGCGCCGCTGCCTGGCGGTTACGTGATTGTACTGGCGTGGGTGTATCGTGCGCGTAGGGCGTGGCCCTGGGCGTTTGTGGTGGTCCTGCTGGCGGCGATGCTTACTGCCTGGTTCTGGTTCCCCGCGCTGATGGAGCAATCCACGGTGCAGTCGTACCTATCGCGCACCGTGCGCAACAATGACTTCCACTATAATTTCGCCACCTGGCGCGAGATGCTTTTTACCCTGCCCACGCCTTACGATCCTGACTTTCTCAATCCACCGATGCGCGTGCCGCTCGGCCTTGTCCAGACGGTACTGGCGGTTATGGGCGTGATCATTGGCTGGCGGCGCGCGCGCGCAGACACTGCTGAGGAGCCAGGCGGTCCAACAAATGCGCGTGCCAACGAAATCCGTGCATCCATAGTCTTCTTTACAATGGCGGCGCTCGGCTACCTGTGGATGAGCAGTTCCGGTTCTGTGTGGTTGTGGGAGGCCTTCCCGATGCTGGCCTACATCCAGTTTCCCTGGCAGTTGGTGGGCCGTGCCCTGCTCCCCGTCTCCTTCCTCGCCGCCGCTGCCTTCATCTCGCATCCCTCCACCGCCCATCCTCCTTCCTTCCGTCTACCGTCTGCTGTCTACCCTTTGACTTTCTACTTTACCCTTACCATGCTTTCCCTTTTTGCCTGGCCCAACACGTACCCGCCGAAGGGGTTCTGCGCGATGGCGTCATATCCCACAATGACCGATCTCTACGCTTACGAGCAGCAGGGCTGGATGGGTGTTGATCCTGAGGGTAGCTATTTCCCCATCTGGGTGGAAGATTATCCGTCCAATACGGGCATCGCTGACGCCTTCGCGCGTGGTGCAGAACCGGAGCGCCTGGACGCGAGCGCATTGCCGGAAGGCGCACGCGTGTTGGCAGCGGACTATTATCCCCTGCGGGCGACAATCATCCTTGAAACGCCAACAGCCTTTCGCGCGCGTTGGCTGGGTTTCTACTTTCCCGGTTGGCAGGTGGAAATCGATGGCACGCCGGTGGTGACTGCGCCCGAGGCGCGGACTGGTCTGTTAACCTTCGCCGTGCCTGAAGGCCGGCATATGCTCGATGTGTACTTTGGGATGACGCCCGCGTGGGCAGTGGCAGGGATCGTCCCGGCGCTCGGACTGCTGTTGTTCGGTTTGGCAATGTGGCGGCCCCAACCCTTTACCGACGACACCGTCCCTTCGATTGACGCAGGTAGGCCACGCGATCTGGTTACCATCGCCCGTTCGCCTTTCGTCATTCCTTGGGCGCTGGCGGCACTGGCTCTTCTTCTGCTCGCGTTCAAGTTACTGGTCGTAGATGGGACTGTAAATCCTCTGCGCTACTCTCGTCTGGCGGCGGGCAAACTACCTGAAGTTTCTCGGCGATTGTCACAGTCTTTTTCCGGTGGGTTGACACTCCTGGGCTACGACATCGCCACCGCCGAATTCCCCGCCGATGGTGAAGTGCAAATCGATTTGTTGTGGCAGGCTCGCGATATCCCGGTGGTAGAATATCATTCTGTCATCCTGTTGATTGGTGCGGACGGGCAGCGTTGGAGTCCCGCCGGGGCGCTGCATCCGCGTGGCTACGAACCGACGCCGCCCACGACGAAGTGGCTGCCTGGGCAGTACGCCTACGATCCGCACATCGTTGAGGTGTTTCCCGGTACCCCGCCGGGCACGTATACCGTCGTCGTGAGCTTGTTCGATGAGCAAATATTGTCACCGGCCTCCGTCCTGGATGCCGATGGCAACCCGCTCGGCCCGGAGTTGACGTTGGGCACTTTAACGGTAACGCCGCCAGAGACACGCCCCGATTTGCGAGCGCTTGAAGTCCCCGTGGAGGCTATTCTACATCGCTGCGACACGCTAGGACTATGGACGCTTTCGGCGGATCGGCACAGCGCTGCGCCGGGCGAAATTGTGGGCCTGCGTTGGGTGTGGGAAGCCATCGAAACGCCCCCTGCATCTCTCGAGGTCGAAGTGCTGCTGCTGGATCCCACTGGGGACGTGGCGCGCACCTGGCAATTGCCGCTTTCGGCAGTGTGGTGGCCTACGGACCGCTGGGCTGACGGCGAACGTTGGGTGGGGCGTCCCCTCATCCGCTTGCCAGGCGGGGTGGAGAGTGGCGCCTACCGCCTGATTATCTACCTGCCCGGCTGCGATCGCGTGCTGGCCGAGGTCCCCATCGATATCGATGCGCCCACGCGGGTCTGGCGTGCCCCGTCTGGCCTTGTGCAGGCGGATGTCGTCTTCGGCGGTGCTGTGCGCCTGATTGGGTATACGCTCGAGCCAGCAGCGCCCGTTCCCGGTGAAACCCTGTCTGTGCGGTTGGCGTGGCAAGCTGTGACGGAGATGGGAGATGCGTACCGCGTCTCTGTCCATTTTGTTGGGGAAGATGGTCGTGTGGTGGCGCAAAGCGAGGGCGAACCGGTCAACTGGACACGGCCGACGACCGGTTGGGCTGTTGGTGAAGTCCTCGTCGAAACGCGGGAGATCGCCATCCCCGCGACGCTTTTGCCCGGCGAGTATACGCTGTATGTGTCGCTCTATCTGCCTGACGACGCTCGCTTGTCTGCCTCGGATGGGCAGGATGCTTTTATCCTGTGGTGTGATACACTTAACCACTAATCTGGAGGTGCTTATGCGTAGACGAGTAGGAAGCGCACTGACCGCCATTGCGCTGGTGATTACGCTCTGGATGATTTGGGAGAAGCTGCGCATTGTAGTGTACGTTCATATGCCCTGGTGGGGATTCTTGTTGATGGCTGTATTGCTCTTCCTGGCTGTCGATTATGTCCTGGATCGGCTGTTCAATCGGCGGTAGTCACGAGGTATAAGATGTGCCGGTGGATGGTCGACAGCGGATTACGGCCAGTAGCCCAGGTCGGCGGCGCGGACGAAGGCTTCCTGCGCCTCAGCCTGTTCTCCGGCAGCCTGAAGCGCCCGGCCGCGCAGGTAGTGAGCCTCTCCCAGGGTCGAGTCCAATTCGATTGCGGCGTTCAATGCATCCAGCGCTCCGGCGTTGTCTCCAGCTATCAGCCGGAACTGTCCCAGCAGCATCTGCGCCTCACCGTCGTCTGGCGCGAGTTGGATGGCGCTCTCGATGGCGTGTAGGGGGTACGTGGCGTGGATGAGATAGCGTTCCAGGTAGAAGCGCGCTGCGGCTTTGGCGACGTCTGCGTCGGCGGGCGCGTTGTCCAGGGCGGCAGCGATCCACGCTTCGACCTCGTCGTAGTGTCCGGCCTGGGCCGTCGCTTCGGCCAACGCCAGGTACAGCGCGGGGTTGTGCGGATCGAGGGTGAGCACGTTGAGCAGGCTCTCCCGCGCGGCGTCAGTTTTCTGTTGGCCAAGGTAGTACGTCCCCAGAAGCAACCAACCGAGTGGCATTTCTGGCGCGAGCGTGGTTGCGCTGATAAGGTGTTTTTCTGCTTCTCCCGGTCGTCCCACTTGCGTTAGGGCTTCGCCGAGCCAGGCACGTGTTTCGGCAGTAGCTGTGCTGTGTGCGGCGGCTCGGGTGAGCACACAGGCTGCCAGCGGCCAGTTTCCATTACGGATGAGCGCGGTCGCCAGCTCCGTATCGGGATTTGACCCCTCGCCGGTCTGGGCACACACTGCTGTTTCGCCCAGGCGCGTGTCGGTTTCACACAACAGAGAGAAGTTTGAAGAGAGCACGCCCCAGATGAACGTTGCGTCGCGGTCGTCGGGTGCGGTTTCATGCCAGCGTTGTGCGATGGTCGTTGCCGCGCTGCACTGGTAATCCTGCATGTAGGCTTCGGTGAGCAATTTGAGCGCCTTGCCATCGCTTGGATACGCGCGCAGGCGCTCGGTCGCTTCGGTGGCGACTTGGGACCAGTTCCCCGCCAGTGCCAACAGTTCCAGACGCAAGACAGCGGTCTCTTGTGAAGATGCGCCACAGCGGCGCGCCGTGTAGAGTGCGGATAATCCTTCCCGTGGTCGTTGCCACGTCATGTATAGATGTGCCAGTTCTAACGCTGGCTGGGGGTCGTTGGGGGTAGCTTGGATAGCTTTGCGGTAGGCAGTTTCGGCAGCGGTGTATTCTCCGGCGGCGATATGACCGGCGGCGGCTTGGAGATACTCGGCGACGATGTCCGGCGTGATCGGTGGCGGGGTGGGTGACGCGCAGCGCGGTGCGAGCAATAGTGTAATCAACAGCAGAATCAGCCGGCTGTAGCGCATGGTGGGGGTTGTGCATCGTTTCATCACATCATCTCCATAAAACCCATTCTACCACGCAATTTGCCTTTTCCTGCGCCGCTATTACAATACGGGTCACGCGAATTATGAGTTATGAAGTGCGATTGCGAATCACTGCAATGTTTGAGGAAAGATGCTATGCATATACTGGTTGTGGATCCTAATGAGCCTTTTGCGATTCTGTTGTCCGAGGAACTAAAACGCGAAGGGTACGATATCGATATGTGTTTGCGCGGCGCGGACGCGCTGATGTTGGCCCGGCGGCAGCACATTGATCTCGCGATTCTGGATATGGCGCTGGCTAACCCAGATGCGATCGAGTTGGCACAGACGCTCCGGGAGACGGATGCGTCGATGCGGTTGATGTTGATACCGCTGATGGGCGAAACCCTTTCCCCTCATGCCGCGACGCTTGCCGTGCAAGGGGTGCTGCCTAAGCCCTTCTTTTTACCTGAACTCCCCGGCCTGATTGAAGCGGCCCTTAGCGCATCGGTGGATGGCACCGCTCCTGAGAAACCGGCGGTGACGCCGCCAATCACAGTCGCGGATGCAGCAATTGCGCCGGAGGAAATTGCCGAACCGTCCGTCCCACTGTTGGATGATAACATCTTCGGACCGGAGATTGACGTCGATCCGGTCGTCGAGATCAGACCACGCGCGGCGGAAGCGCCTAAGCCGGCTGTCCCGCCTGCGCCTGCGCCTGTACCTTCACCTCCCCCCTCAACCGTTCAAGAAACGCCTAAACCGGTCATTGCCGAAGCGCAGCTTGTCCCTCCTGGTGAGGAGGAGGGATATGGCATTTCCTACGACGCCTTCGTCTCGCACCGAGTAGAGGTCGAGCAGGCGATGAACGTCCTGCTTGATGATGTGGGGGCTGACGCGGTGTTGTTGACGTTTGGTGGCGGGTTGTTGACCTGGGTGGGGGGCTTGGATCAAGGCGAGGCCGAGTCAATCTCACGGGCGATTATCCACGGCTGGCGGACCTCCGCCGAGGTCGCGCGCATTTTGGGGCGCGAACAGGTTCGCTTCGAGCAGAGTATCGCGGGAGGCGACTATATGCTTTACGCGCTGAGCGTGGAGGTCAATGCCATTATGGGCGTTGCTGTGCGCGGGTCCGCGCCTTTGGGACTGATGCGCCATCACGCGCGCACTACGGTGGACCAGATTGCCCAACTCTGTCGCGCCTGACGTTTGGGATGTCTTTCCCGTTGATCTGGGCAGATAAAAGCTATGGGATTTGACGCGCTGGCGTTTGTTCTGCTTCTGGCTGCGACATACTTTTTGGCGTCCCACCGTTACGTGTGGGACGCCTTTTTGTTGTTGGGGCTTGCTGCTGTGGCGCTGGTGTGGCGGTTAGCGCGGGCCATTGCACCCGAAAAAAGCCTCTGGATCCATCCAGAACAGCTTGTACCGCGCACTGTCGCTGGGTGGGTCAGAGTGCTTGCGCTCCTCGTGGCGGCAGCGATTGCGTTGGCGGCGCGCCGGGAGTCTGTCCCTCACGACTTTGCCACGCTTTTCCTCTGGTGGCTCCTCGCTGTCATTTACTTTGCTGTGACCTTGCTTATTCCCCTATTGCCCCGCACGCGTGTTGCTGGCGCCGGTTTTCCCGTGCTGGAGCGATATGGATTGATGGCATTGCTGCTTGCCGCGTTTTTGGTGCGGGTTGTGGCCCTGGGGCGAATTCCCGCTAATCTCGGCGGTGACGAGGGGACTCAGTTGTTGGATGGCTTGCGGTTGATCGAACGCCCGCTCGGAAATCCCTTTGCCACCGGCTGGTATTCGGTCCCTACGATGTCGTTTCTGGTGTATGGCGTGGGTATGCGGATTTTCGGTGCCACCATCGCGGGAGGGCGGATGCCTTCGGTGCTGGCGGGGACGCTCACCGTGTTGACGACTTTTTTGTTGGCCCGAACGCTCGGCGGGCGGCGTATTGGTTGGTTCGCGGCGCTGCTGCTCGCTTTTTCGCACTATCATATCCACTATAGCCGTCTGGCTTCCAATCAAATCTTCGATCCGCTCATCGGGACATTGGCACTTTGGTTGATGTGGCTGGCGATACAGCCAGGCCGCCGCGTTACCACCGATGAAGCTCCGCACACGCTCACCTCCTGCGTTTGGGGCCTTGCTGGTCTGGTGGCGGGGATGGGGTGGTACGGCTATTTTGGCGCGCGCTGGGTAACGATGTTGCTTGGCCTGATTATTGTGTGGCGCATGCTGGTCGAACCGCGTTTTTTGGTCCGGCATTGGCAGGGGCTGGCGCTGTTCGCGGGCGGTTGGCTGGTCGTTGTGTTGCCGTTGCTTGGCTGGTACACCATACACCCCTCGGCCTTGACAGAGCGATACAACGCCGTGAGCATTTTCGCTTCTGGATGGTTGGAACGGGAAGTCGTGATTACCGGCAAGTCGGCGTTTGCGCTGCTGCTGCAACAATTATGGAAGTCGGCAACGGCCTTCCATTTCACGTTCGATCCGACTTTCTGGTATTTTCCACAACTGCCGCTGGTGGACTTTATCACCGGGGCGTTCATGATCGTGGGGATAGTAGCGGCGCTGGTGCGCGTGCGTTGGCCTTCCCGCGTGGTGACGTTGTTGTGGTATGTGTCTACGCTGGTGATGGCCTGGGGCTTGACCGAAAACCCGCCAAGCAGCCAGCGGGGTTTGTTGTTGATTCCGGCGGTGGCGCTTCTGGCTGCGTTCGGGGTGGAAGCGCTCTGGCAACTGGTGACGCGGCGATGGACGACCGCGTTGCCACCAAACGCCTCGCCCGGCGCGCTGACGTGGTCTGACGGTGTGCGGGTACTCTTGTGGGCGCTCCTGGTCACGATGGCGCTGTTCAACCTGGGCTTTTATTTCGGCATTTACACGCCGCGCCGGACCTATGGTAACCCCACGGCGGAGGTCGCCACCGCCTTTGCGCACTTTGCCCTGCGATATCCCCATCTAGCGTGCGCGACCACATCAGAATCATGCGGTCAGCCGACCGTCTACTTCTTCGGCCCCCCTGCGTTGTATTGGGATTTTGGCAGTATAGCCTTTCTACTGCGCGACCAACCCGGCGTGGACGTGTCGCCTGGTGAGATGCCGGGGATGGTCAACCGTCCGGCGCGATTTGTATTCGTTGAAGAACGGTTTAGCGAACTGGCGGCCGTACAGACGGCCTATCCCGGCGGGATAACGGCTCAGGTCACATCGTCGGACGGGCACGTTTTAGCTGTGGTGTATGATTGGTGATCAGTAATCCTTGGTGTAGCGCGAAACGCAATTTGCATTATTTTTACAACCTCTGTATAATAACCTTATCTTTTATCTCCTGCTGTGTCGTGATTTATGGTGGTGAAAGAAGTCTTGCATGTCGTCCGTCAAACCTATCAGGTTATCAAAGGAGCTGCTTATGGACGAGAAACGACTCGTGGTTCTCTATGGTGACACACTGTTGATCGATGGTGTAGAGGCCAGTCTGACGGAGAAAAACGGATTGGACGTGATCCGAGTTGATACGACGATTGCCAATGTTGGACAACATCTGAAGACGATCGCCCCCGACCTGGTTATTTTCGATCTCGACACCCCCGTTATTGAGCTTTCCAAGTTGATCGTTCCGCTATTGCAAAAGCAACCGGGCATCCCGTTCATTTGCCTGGACGCGCAGCATAGCGAAGTGGTGACACTGGCCTGCGAGCAGCACACTTCCCACTCCACCAATGATTTGGTAGACATCATTCGCAAGCAACTTCCCGCATCGGAATAACTTGACGAGGAAAACGAAGCGCTACTTGATTTGGGACTTCGACGGGACATTGGGCTACCGTGACGGTGGAGCGTGGACAGCTTCGCTGTTGGAGACGATTGGCCTGGTGTTGCCGGATTATCCGGTCACACTCGAACAACTCCGGCCTTCCATACAAACTGGATTCCCCTGGCATGAGCCGGATCGACCTCACCCTCATCTGACGTCTGCCGAGGCGTGGTGGGAGGCGCTCTACCCGGTTTTGGAGCAGGCGTGCCAGGCTGCCGGACTGGATGAGGCGCGTGCGCGAACCGTGGCGCGCCGATTCCGCGCCGTGTACCTAAATCTCGATCTCTGGCGACTGTTCGATGACGTGCTACCAGTGCTGGATGCCTTGTCTGCACGTGGTTGGACGCACGTAATCCTCTCCAATCACGTGCCGGAGTTGGGCGATATTGTACGGCATCTGGACCTGGCCTCACGCATTGCCTATGTCTTCAATTCGGCGGAAACTGGTTATGAAAAGCCACATCCGCGCGCCTTTCAAATCGCGTTAGAGACGTTGCCCGATGTGGGAACCGTGTGGATGATCGGCGATAGCTTCACTGCCGACGTGCAGGGTGCGGAAGCTGTGGGTTTGCCCGCCATCCTCGTGCGACGTCAGCATGCGCAGGCGCGGTATTCGTGTGCGACATTGTTGGCGTGCTCTATACCTCCGGCCTGACGGCTTACGCGAATATGAATCTGGTCGGGGTTGGCGTAATTACATCGGCGGCGGCGCGGTGGACTCGCGGACGATCAAAGGGATTTCTAAAAACGTGCAGTTGCTGCTCATGCCGCTTTGGTTTTCGCTCATCCGGCGCAGTGTTTGGACGGCCAGTTTGCCCATGTGATATTTTGGCTGGCTGATGGTGGTGAGGGGTGGGTAGGCGTGGGCGGCCAGGGCGATGTCGTCTACGCCAATGATCGAGATATCTTGTGGCACGTGCAGGCCATGACTGTGTATGGCATGTAAAGCACCCACGGCTATGATGTCATTGAATGCGATGACGGCCGTGGGACGTTCGT
The DNA here is from genome assembly GCA_036845725.1 of Chloroflexota bacterium. Lineage (GTDB taxonomy): Bacteria > Chloroflexota > Anaerolineae > B4-G1 > SLSP01 > DSWT01. The sequence goes on along the minus strand of DAIUDK010000092.1, from coordinate 11,697 downwards.
GTTCGGGCAAATCCAACAGCACTCGCATAGCTTGAAACCCCCCGCCGACTTCTCGACCAGGTGGCACAATCGGGCACCATTCCGGGCGCAACGCCAGTCCTGCTTCTGTCAGGGCGGTCTGGATGCCACGCTGGCGGGTCACAGCGATTTCGCCTGTGCTGGGCGATGCCAGGTGCCCGATGCGGGTATGTCCGAGCGCCAGCAAGTGTTGTGTGGCGCGAATCATGGCACTTTCGAAGTCCACGACAATGCAGTGTACTCCAGGTTGGGACACCCGCCGGTTGAGGATCACGACGGGGGTTTTGTGATGCTTCTGCCATGTCAATAACTCGGTAAATGGTGTCAAGCCCGCCAGGATGATACCATCAACCGGCGGCTTGCTCAATTTTTGCAACAGTTGTTGTTGTCGTTGCGGATGGTCGGTCAGGTGATACAACGTCAGGATCACTTCGCGGCTATCTGCTTCATCCTGAACTCCTTGCGCGATCTCCAAAAAATACGGATTGAGCAGGTCACCTACGATCAGCGCCAACGTGCCTTTGTCTGGATGGTTGCGAGATTGTCCTCGCGGGGTGTAGCCCACCGCTATCATCGATGCTTCGATGCGCTGGCGTAGATCCTGACTTACGGGGCCTGTCTCACGGAGCGCACGTGAGACGGTAGCGCTGGAAACTTCGGCATGACGAGCAACATCGGCGAGCGTCGGGCGCTTTTTCCTTTTCATCTCAAATTCTCCTTAAAAAGGCAGACGATTCCTCTATAGTCCTGATGTGAAATAAAGTGGTGACTGAAACAAGTATACTGTAAGATTGCTGAAAAATCAAGAAAGGATTGACAAAAAATGAGAAAACATATATACTTCATACATCTTTTGACATGTAATTTTCATACTTTGTCTCAATCATCATATCCAACAAGAGATATACATTTGCCTGTCTATGAAAGCTCGAAACCAGATCGTTGTGCATTACAGGAGGTGTCAGGATTTTAACTTGTGTGGAGGTTATCCCCCTCGAGTGAGTGTCATCTACTTAGTTTAAATTTAGGAGGAAATGCATGAAACGGCTCTATACTTTTCTAACCATCTTTGTTTTGTTTTCGTTGGTTCTGACGGCATGTGGAACGCCGGCCCCCACGACGCAGCCGGCGGCACCGGTCGGCGGAGCGCCTGTCGAGGCGCCGACGGATGCACCTGTCACCCTCAAGATGGTGGCATGGGACATCAGCACGACTCCATATTGGCAGGCTGTCATTGATGCTTATGTCGCCAAGAATCCCAATGTCACGATCGAATTGATCGATGTTTCTTCGGCGGAGTATCAGGACAAGGTCAACATTATGCTCTCCGGCGGCGATGAGTCGGACATCATCACGGTCAAGGACATCCCTGGTTATTCTGCGATGTTAACCCGGAATCAGATTATCCCCTTGAACAGCTACATCGAGACTGATGGGCTTGATCTGAGCGCCTACAGCGGTGCGGCCGAAGAGTTGACGTATGAAGGCTCGATCTACGCGCTCCCGTTCCGTAGCGATATTTGGATCCTCTACTACAATAAGGATATCTTTGACAAAGCCGGTATCGCTTATCCGGACAACGATATGACGTGGGCCGAGTATGAAGACTTGGCCCGCAAATTGACCAGTGGTACCGGTGCCGATAAGGTCTACGGTGCTCATCATCACACCTGGCGCTCGACTGTACAGTTGGCTACGGTGCAGGATGGCAAGAATACGGTGATCGCCACCGACTACAGCTTCATGAAGCCGATCTACGACATGATCGTGGGGATGCAGAAGGACGGCATCATCATGGACTATGGTTCATTGAAGGCCGGCAGCATTCACTATTCGGGCGTCTTCAAGAACGAGCAGATTGCCATGCTCCCCATGGGATCCTGGTTCATCGGCACGATGATTGCGGCGAAGAACGCCGGCGAGGCAGATTTCAACTGGGGCGTGGCGAAGTTCCCGCATCCCGAGGGAGTTACGGCTGGAACGACTGCCGGTACGCTGACTTCTCTGGCCATCAATGCGAACTCGGAGAACAAGGATGCCGCTTGGGACTTCATCAAGTTCTATAGCGGGGTCGAAGGTGCTAAAGCCCTGGCGAAGACTGGTAACCTTCCGGCGCTGCGCACTGCAGAAGTGCTCGACATTTTCGCTTCCCTCGAGGGGGTTCCGGCTGAGGCCACTGAGGCGTTACAGACCGTGACCGTCCGGCTGGAACTGCCGATGCATCCCAAAGTGGGTGCGGTCGAACAGATTTTGAACGAGGAACACGAGCTGATTATGACGCAGTCCGTTTCGGTAGACGAAGGGATTGCCTCCATGACAAGGCGCGTTGCAGAGGCGTTGGCCGAATAGCGCAAGCATTTTCGGACAGAGTGTGGGGGAGTCTCGTTTCTCGTGAGACTTCCCCACAAAGTATCGAGGGATTATTGACAGATTATGGACGCGATGCAATTCACCCATCTCAACAAAACTGCCTCCGGCGCGCGCCGGAAGACCCTCACACAAAACCTTGTTGCCTACTCTTTCATTCTTCCCAATTTGCTTGGTTTTGCGACATTCACGCTGATCCCCATGGCTTTCTCGCTGGTGCTTGCGTTCATGCATTGGGATGGGGCAAACGTCGTCACCTGGGCAGGACTGGACAATTTCAAGGAGTTGATTAGTGACGAGACGTTCCGCATCGCTCTGGGTAACACCTTCTACTATGTGATTGGGACTGTGCCACCGACGATGCTCGCGTCACTTGGCTTGGCGCTGCTGCTCAACCAGCCTCTACGCGGCAGGGATTTCTTCCGCACGACCTTTTTCTTCCCCTATGTGGCGTCTTTGGTGGCAGTTGCCGTCGTCTGGAATATGCTCTTTCATCCAGCGATGGGACCGGTGAACCAATTGCTGACAGCCCTGGGGGTGGACGGTGCGCCCCGCTGGACCGCGTCTGTGGATTGGGCCATGCCGACCGTTATCATGGCGAGCATCTGGAAGGGGATGGGATACTACATGGTGATTTACCTTGCGGCTTTGCAGGGTATTCCCTCGTATCTCTATGAGGCGGCCGAAATCGACGGCGCGAACGCCTGGCAGAAATTACGGTATATCACCTTGCCCATGCTGACCCCCGCAACCTTTTTTGTCAGCATCATGCTCACGATTGCGTCTTTCAAAGTCTTCGATTTGATCCTGGTGATGACTGGTGGTGGTCCGGGGCGGGCCACCAACGTGTTGGTGATTCACACGTATAACATGGCATTCAGGCAGTTCAGATTTGGTTACTCCAGCGCCATAGCGATGGTGCTGTTTATCATTGTCTTGATTATCACCATTGTGCAATTTCGTCTGGAAAAACGTTGGGTCAGCTATATGTAGGGCGGAGGCGAGACTGAATGCATAGTTTACCAGAACAGACACAGCGTGGAGAGAACGACATGCTGACCTTTCGTTTCAGGGCTGGGGCGGGAAAGGTCGCTGTTTACGTTCTTTTGTGCGCGCTGGCAGCTTTGATGCTGCTGCCTTTCCTGTGGATGATTTCTGCTTCACTTAAGTTGGACAAAGACGTCTTCCGTTTCCCGATCCAATGGATTCCCACGGTCCCGCAATGGAATAACTATGTGAAGATTTGGACGCAGATTCCCTTTCTAACCTTCTTCGCCAATACTGCTAAGTTGACGATTATCATCACGCTGCTTCAACTTTTTACGAGCAGTTTCGCTGGTTATGCCTTTGCCAAACTTGAGTTCAAGGGCAGAGACCTCATTTTTCTTGCCTACATCGCCAGCATTGCAATCCCCTGGCAGTCCTACATGGTGCCGCAGTTTATCATGATGCGTAAATTCGACCTGGTCGATAAACACACAGCCTTGATCCTGTTGCAAGCCTTTTCAGCATTTGGTGTCTTCTTGATGCGCCAATTCTTTATCAGTATTCCCAATGACATTATCGACGCGGCGCGTATCGATGGCTTGAGCGAATACGGCATCTATTTCCAGATCATGTTGCCCCTTTCGCAGCCCGCTCTCGCGACGCTGACTATCTTTACGGCGGTGTTCGTGTGGAACGACTTTATGGGTCCCCTGATCTATCTAAACACCCAATCCCTCAAGACAATTCAGCTCGGTTTGCGTATGTTCATTATGCAGTACTCTGCCAACTATGCCCTGATTATGGCCGCTTCGCTTGTTTCGCTGATCCCCGTGACGATTCTCTTCCTCACTTTCCAGCGCTTCTTCGTTGAGGGTGTAGCGTCGACAGGCATCAAGGGCTGATGGGGGTCGTCACCGCATTCTCCACGGGAGTGTACCGCGTCTCCCATTGATGCGTATTTGCATTGTGCTGTGGAGAAGTACAATTTCGATATCATTCCCTACAGGAGGTGCTGGATGAGGGGCACTGCCAAGTGTTACGACGTTCTGCGTGTCTATTGTGAGACTATTCCCCTCGTGGATTGCCACGACCACGCCGTTTCATGTGGGCCAAATCACAAAGACCCTATCGCGTTATTTATCCACAGTTACTTCGAGAGCGACCTGCATAGTGCGTCCTCCGACGCGGAGATGGCCGTGCTTACCGACGAAAAACGCCCGCTGGAAGAACGCTGGCTTGTCCTTGAACGGGCGTGGAAGCGCGCGCGATTTACAGGCTATGGGATGATGGTCCGCCGCGCGCTCAAAGAATTCTACGGTGAAGATGAACTGACGCTTGCCTCGCTTCGCCGGATACAGGACAAGTTGCTGAACTACGAAGATGAAGCCTTCTTTGACAACGTTCTCGAAAAGGCCAATATCGCCATCCGCATTTTGGACGTGTGGCCTGATGCACGACAAGTCCTCGACGGTACGCTCAAGCTCACTCCGCGCGGGCGACTGGCGATCTCGTTACCCGGCTATCACGCAGTACGCAGCTATGAGGACGTGCAGGCGGTGGGGCGCGTGGTGGGGCGGACGATCACCTCATTGGACGAATACCTCGACGTTTGCCGCGTGATCTTTGAGGGGCATGAAGCCTACGGCGCGGTGGCGTTCAAGGACCAGAGCGCCTATACTCGCACTCTCGACTACGCTAATCCCACCCGCGCCGAGGCAGAAGCTGTCTTCAACTGGTTTATGGAAGACCCACGCCGTAGCGCATCCTATCCTGATGGTGCCAAACCACTGGATGACTACCTTTTCCATGCCTTCATGCGTATGGCGCGCGATTTGGATCTGCCGGTGCAGATTCACACTGGCCACATGGCCGGAATTCGCAACGACATTGTGAAAACCAACGCAATTGGTTTGACCAAACTCATCGAACTGCACCGTGAAGTGCGTTTCGACCTTTTTCACGCCAACTGGCCTTACAGTGGCGAACTGCTCTACCTTAGCAAGAACTATCCCAACGTGACACTCGATTTCTGTTGGGCCAACATCATCGATCCCATTTATTGCCAGAACCTTTTCAAGCAGGCACTCGCCAGCGTGCCGCACGGTAAGATTCACGGTTACGGCTCCGACGTAGGTGGCGACAGTGTGGACCAGGCCTGGGCGCACGCGCAAATCGCCCGCGACAACATTGCCATGGCGCTTTCGGACCTGGTCGAGATTGACTATCTCAGCCTGGATGAGGCCAGAGAGGTTGCCTACGCCTGGCTGTTTGCCAATGCTAATACGTTTTTCAGACTGGGCCTATAACCGCTTCTCCTCGCAGAAATCGGCGGGGGCATTGTGCTCCCGCCGGTTTTGTAGGGCGAGTGGTCGACCTCGATTTCCAGCGAATAAAACAGCGGCGTGTCTCGTTATAGTAGTAGAAAAGCGAGTAATACTTTGACGATAACAGCGATACCGGAGGAAACCGAGCTTCAGTGGATCGCCCGGGCGCAGAAAGGTGATCGGCAGGCCTTTGGCGACATCGTGCATCACTATCGCGAGGGCGTGATCAACGTGGTGTACCGAATGTGCGGTGATGCGAACCTGGCTGAGGATGCGGCGCAGGAGGCCTTTATCCGCGCGTGGCAAAACCTGCCGCGCTATCAGCGCCGCTCCCCGTTCCGTAATTGGCTATACCGCATCGCTACGAACGTTGCGCTGGACGTATTGCGACGCGAGCGCGATACCGTGGATATCGATGATTTGCCGTTGGCTGCATCGGGTTCGGATTTGGAGGCCACCGTCGAATGCAATGAACGCGTTGAACAGGTGCGCCGGGCCGTGTTGGCGCTGGCTCCTCCAGGCCGCCTCGTGTTGATTTTACGAGAGTACGAGGGCCTCTCCTACAAGGAGATTGCCGAGACCTTGAATGTTCCAATAGGCACGGTGATGTCACGTTTGAATTACGCCCGGACAAAGGTGCGTGAGATGCTCGCGGCGTACCTGGAGGTTGGGTAATGGATCATATCTTAGAGTGGTTGCAAGCTTATCACGACGGCGAATTGCAGGGGTGCCAGTTACAGCGCGTTGAAGCGCATCTGGCGCATTGTGAGAACTGTCGTACCGAATTGAAGTCACTACAGGCGTTCTCGGCATTGCTGCAGGCGAATCCGCCCGCCACGAATTTGACGCGCCCTGACCGGTTCGTCGCTCAAGTGGGATTGCGCTTGCCGCCCCGTTCCACGCAGACGGCTTTGCAGCGCGCGTTGGAGACCGGTTGGCGGCTTGTTCCGGTAGGGCTGTTCGGCGCGTGGGCGTTCGTGCAGACAGCGTTTGTTGTGGTCACTGGCATTTTGCTGGCGCAGAACCATCCTTTGCTTGCGTCTCTGTTCACGTCTGTCCTGCCGCCCGCTTCCGATGTTTCCTGGCTTACCGGATGGCAGTGTTCCGCCAGGACGGGGCTTGAGTTAGTGCGGTGTTTTATGAACTATGTCTCATCTTTGGTAGGACTCATTGCTTTGGGCTTTGTGCCATTCGTCGGCATTGGTCTGTTGTATTGGGGCTGGTTAGCAGGTTGGTGGATTCGCCAACAAGGGCGAATGGCATACGCTGAGTAAAAAGGAGAAGAAAAATGGATCATACAAGGGTTTTGAAACGCGCATGGGAGATTCTGAAACAATATCGTGTGCTGTGGGCCTTCGGCCTTATTCTGGCGTTGACGACGGTATCAGCATCTAGTGGAGGGGCGCAGACAGGCTACCAATTCAGCGGGAGTGATTTCCCTCCCGAATCTCAATATGAAATTCCGGAGGGGAGCACGCCCCAAGAGGTTATTGAGGGGGTCGTGCGGGAGTTAAGCGGCGGGGCGTGGCAGCCGCGCGCCGGAACGGTCATCGCGATCATCGTCTTGCTGGTTCTTGTTATCCTTGTGCTTGGTGTGATTGCCGCAGTAGCGCGTTACGTATCGGAGGCAGCGATGATACGCATGGTCGATACCTACGAAACCACCGGTGAGAAACTGCGTTTCCGCGAAGGGTGGAGGCTGGGATGGTCGCGCGAGGCATGGCGTCTATTCCTGATCGACCTTGCCATCTTTATCCCCGTCTTCGTCGGGGCGGTCCTTTTATTGGGATTAGCGGTTTCGCCTTTGCTGTTGCTGGCGGGCGGTGATGGGTTGGGCGGTGTCGTTGGAGTGGTGATCTTCATTGGTCTCTTCTTCTTCGTCATTTTCGCGCTTATCATTGTGACGACTTTCCTTAGTTTGTTTAAGCGCTTTTTCAGTCGGGTCTGCGTGCTGGAAAAGGTTGGGGTCGGCGAGGCGCTGCGTCACGGTTTCGCAATGGTCAAGCGGAATTGGAAGGACGTGGGCATCATGTGGCTGATCATAGTTGGCCTCTCCATCGGCTTTTCTATCGTAATGACCCCGATTATGTTCTTGTTGATCGCTGGGGGAGCGTTGGTCGGAGGTGGTGTGGGACTGTTGCTGCACGGCCTGGCCAGGCTGATGATAGGCGATGCTGGTGCATGGGTTGTCGCCGGTCTTATCGGAATCCCGATTTTTCTTCTGGTGATCGCCGTCCCGACTTTTCTGTTAAACGGCATATACGAAGTGTACGTGTCGAGTACGTGGACGTTGACCTATCGTGAGCTTCAGGCATTGGGACAGCTTGAACCGTTGGCGGTGCTGGAGACGCCCTATGAGGAAGCTTAGTAGCGCGGGCATTTGATAACAGACACGCCCGCCGGAGCAATCCGGCGGGCGTGTTGTTGTATACGATTTGCCGATGAATGAAAAACTGGGACTTTCGCACTCGGGATTTCGCTGTAAAATACCGATAGTGTAGATCGTGTGTCATGGGCGACGCGCACAATTGGCTTGATAAAGAGGTGTGCGAATGCGGATTGTGCAGTTTGTAGATGTGGGCAGAGATCGTTGTGTGGGGTTTGCGCTCGGCGACGAGTTTCCCGATCACGTGGCTGAAGTTCCTTTCACCATGACCTTGTTTTAGGGTTATTGCCGGAAATGAAAGAATCTCCTCAAACACCAGCGAACGACATCCTCAGCACACAAACCCTCGTCGTTGCGGATGTGTGGATTGCGACCGAGCGATTGCGTCTGCTGCGCAGCATTTTGCGTCGCGTGGGCGTTGTGCTAGGTATTGGAATGTTAACCTCGATCGTCGGTGCCGTGTATCTCGATCATGCCTGGCAGTCGTGGGTTTTTGTGGCCGTTATGGTGCTCTGTTTGGGTGGTTATGCTTTGGCGGTTCGATGGAGCCAACGCGGAAAAATGGTCGCTGGTAGCCGTCTGTTGATTGTCATCGTGACTGTGATTGGATTGGCGTTGGCATTGCTCTACGAGGATTTGATTGTTGCTTTTGCCATTCTGGGACTGTTGATTTCGCTTATGGCTGGTGTCTTGATTTCCCGCCAGGCGGGATTTGTATTTGCTGGCATCCTGATTCCCGTAGGCGTAGTCCTTATTTTTGTGCTCAGAACACCCGTTTTCCTCCCTGTTACCTTGCCACTGTCCCAGATTACTAAAGATGTGGTCGATTTTGTGACGTTTTTGGTGACGGTTTTTCTGGGGACGTATCTGGTGGCGACTAGCCAGGATGGCACGCGGATGGCATTTGAACGCCTCGTCGAGCAATCCAACCGACTAAAAGTGCTCAATCGAGACCTGGCCCACGAAATTCACGAGCGCAAAGAGGCCGAGGCCTCGCTTGCACAACTCAACAGCACCCTAGAGACATTGGTCGTTGAACGTACGGTTGAGGCAGTCGCCGAAAAAGACAAAAGCGAGGCGATCTTGCGCAGTGTTGGCGACGCAATCAGTGTTACCGACCTGGATATGCGTATTCAATACGTGAACGAAGCGTTCGTGACGTTGACGGGATACAGCAGTGCAGAGATCGTAGGCCGCCCGATGTACATACTTATGGCTCAGGAATCCGCGGAGTTGGATCGTCGCGCTTGGCAGTTCACGTGGCAGATCGGAGCTTGTACGCAGCGCGAGGTTATCATACGTCACAAAAGCGGCCGCGTTTATGATGCTGTACTGACCATCGCCTTCTTGCAACACGAGGGTGAGCGCACCGGTTACATTTTCAGCCACCAGGACATTAGCAAGTTTAAAGCGTTAGAGCGTGCGCGCAGCCAATTTATCACCAATGTGTCCCACGAACTACGTACCCCGGTGACGAGCATCAAACTTTCCGCGTATTTGTTACAGGTAGAGAAGTCGCCGGAGAAAGCGACGGCCTATTTGCAGGCTCTGGAACGCCAGTCGGCGCGTCTGGAGCATTTGATCGAAGATATCCTGGCGATGGTTTCGTTGGACAGCGGGCAGGGCGTCACCACGTGGGAGCCGCTTCCCCTGCCCATCATCATCAGCGATACGGCGACATGCTATTGGAACCAGGCTGAAACGCATAACGTGACATTGACCGTAGATCCGATTCCGGACACCCTGCCGGAGGTCAAAGGTGATTCTTTCCGGCTGGAGCAGGCGTTGAAGGAGTTGGTGGAAAATGCATTGATCTTCACGCCATCCGGTGGGGAGGTCCATATTGGGCTTGCCGCGGTCGAGGCCCATGGCCGGCGTTGGGTGACGCTCGCCGTGCAAGATACGGGACCGGGCATCCTGCCTGATGAAAAACCCAGGCTTTTCAATCGTTTCTTCCGCGGCGCGCTGGCCGAATCGGGGCACGTTCCCGGCACGGGATTGGGACTGAGTATTGCGGATGAGATTATGCGTGCCCACGGAGGCTATATCAACGTCGAAAGCGGGCCGGAGCGGGGCAGCACTTTTACTATGTGGCTGCCGGTGAGTTGATGCAGAGGATGCGCCGCACCCTTTAATCCTGTTATGGAGATAACTAATGACTGAAAACAACCCTATCGACATCAAGATCGCCTACATCGGTGGCGGGAGCCGCTATTGGGCCAGAATGGTGATGACCGACCTGGCACTATGCCCGCACCTCACGGGCGAGATTGCGCTCTACGACATCGACCACGCAGCCGCGCTGCGGAACGTGGAGCGCGCCAGAGAAATTTACGGCCACCCGGACGCGCGGACGACGTTTGCCGTCAACGCCTACGAAACGTCCGAGAAAGCGCTGGCGGACGCGGATTTTGTCTTTCTCTCGATCCTGCCGGGGCCAATGTGGATGTTTGCCAACGATATCGATATCCCGGCGAAGTACGGTATCCTCCAAACCGTGGGTGACACCACCGGGCCGGGCGGCATCAGCCGTGCGCTGCGCACTGTGCCCATCTACGTGGATTACGCCCACCAGATTATGGGGCAGTGCCCGGAAGCTTGGGTCATCAACTACACCAATCCCATGACACTGTGTACCGCCGCGCTCTACGCCGCCGAGCCGGACATCAAGGCGTTCGGCTGCTGCCACGAGGTCTTTGGCACGCAGGAGATGCTCGCCGGGCTGGTCAACGCGCACCTCGACGTGCCACGCCCCCAGCGCGGCGACATCAAAACCGACATCGCGGGCGTCAACCACTTCACCTTTGCGACGCGTGCGACGTGGAACGGGTACGACCTGTTCCCGCTGCTCGAAGCGCACATGGAGCAGGAAGGCTTCTGGGCGGATCGCACTGCCTGGTCACTCATGGCGAAGGAACGCGGCTTGTGGTTCTCCTCACAGAAGCTCGTGGCGTTCGACTTCTTGCGGCGCTTCGGCGCGCTCGGCGCAGCCGGCGACCGTCACCTGGCGGAGTTCGTGCCCTGGTATCTCATCTTGGAGGAGAATCTGCACCGCTATGGCGTGATCCTCACCCCGTCGAGTTTCCGGCTGGGGACGTGGCAACCGCCGCAGAACGCGCCCGGCGCCGCACAGGGCTATAATCCGGAAGGTGGGCTGCGTCATTCCGGCGAGGAGGGCGTCGCGCAGATGTTGGCCCTACTCGGTGTGGAGCCGCTCGACACGAACGTCAACCTGCCGAACACGGGGCAACTGCCCAGTCTGCCGCTCGGCGCGGTGGTCGAAACGAACGCCCAATTCCGCAAAGACAGCCTTGCGCCGGTCGTGCCGAAGCCGTTACCCTTTGGGTTGGAGATTTTGATGCGTCGCGTCGTCGACGTTCAGGAGTTGACACTGGAGGGGGCACTGATGCAGGACAAAGACTTGGCCTTCCAGGCGCTGCTCAACGATCCGCTCTGCCGTATCAGCGTGGATCAGGCGTGGGACATGTTCAACGAACTGCTTGAGGCCAACGCGGAGATGCTGCCGGGTTGGGATGAGGCTCTTTGAAGAATAAACCACGAATCTACACGAATTGAATCAGAACGAGTGAAAATCCGTGAAGATTCGTGGTTAGT
>DAIUDK010000091.1:0-22754 GCA_036845725.1 Chloroflexota bacterium | reverse complement strand
CCGGCAGGCCGCCCGTCGCCACGATCTCGTCCACGGGGACGCCGTTTTCGGCGAAGGTCTCGACGATCATCCGCGTGCCGTAGGCTGTCGCCTCGATGAGCGCGCGATAGATGTCCTCCGGCTTCGTCGCCAGCGTCTGGCCGATGAGCAAGCCGGTCAGATCCACGTCCACGAGCACCGAGCGATTGCCGTTCCACCAGTCGAGCGCCACCAGGCCGTGCTCGCCGACTTTCTGCGCGGCAGCTTTCTCTTCGAGCAGTTCGTGGATGCTGATTCCATGCGCGGCTGCCTCCTGCGCGTAGGCCGCCGGGACGCAGTTCTCGATGAACCACGCAAAGTGGTCGCCCACACACGACTGCCCGGCCTCATAGCCGAAGAAGCCGGGGATGATGCCGTCCTCGACGTAGCCGCACATGCCGGGAACGACGTGTTCTTCCTTCCCCAAAACCATGTGGCAGTTGGACGTGCCCATAATGATGACCATGCGCCCCGCTTCTGTCACCGTGGCCGCAGGCACCGAGACGTGCGCATCCACGTTGGCGACGGCGACCGCCGTGCCCGGCTTGAGGCCGGTCCACGCGGCGGCTTCTGCGGTGAGGCCGCCGGCCTTCTCGCCCAGGAATTGGATATTGCCCCCGTTGGGGGGCGACATTTTCTCATCCACGACGTTTTCCAGGCGCGGATCGAGCGCCTTGAGGAACGCTTTGGGCGGAAACCCGTGCTCCTTCGACCAGATCGCTTTGTACCCCGCCGTGCAATTGTTGCGCGTCTCCACGCCCGTGAGCTGCCAGATCACCCAGTCCGCCGCCTCGATGAAGCGATCGGCGGCGGCGTAGACCTCCGGGGCCTCGTCCAACGTCTGCCAGACCTTGGGGAAGAACCACTCGGAGCTGATCTTGCCGCCGTAGCGGTCGAGCCACGATTCACCCATCTCACGAGCGACAGCGTTGAGCTTGTTCGCTTCCGGCTGCGCGGCGTGATGTTTCCACAGTTTGATCCAGGCGTGCGGGTTGTCGCGCCACTCCGGCAGGAAGCACAGCGGCGTCCCGTCGGCTTTGGTGGGCAGCACCGTGCAGGCGGTGAAGTCCACGCCGATGCCGATCACGTCGCCGGGATCCACGCCACTTTCCTTCAAGACGGCGGGAATCGTCCGCTTGAACGTTTCGAGGTAGTCGTTGGGATCTTGCAGCGCCCAATCCGGCTCCAGACGGATGTCCGTGCCCGGCAATTTTTCGTCGATCACGCCGTTGGCATAGGCATAGACATCCATCGCTACGATGCTGCCGTCCGCCACATCCACCAACACCGCCCTTCCAGATTCGGTACCGAAGTCCACGCCAATGGTGTATTTGGTCTTGGTCATTGCGCGTTCTCCTGGTAAATAAACCACGAATCTACACTAATTTTCACGCATATAAATCCGATTAGTGTAGATTCGGCGAATGTAACCATTCGTGAAGATTTGTGGTCGAAAAGTTTACCCTTTGTGGTAGTAGACGTCCCACCCCAGATACTTGCTCAGCGCCTCATACACCGCATCCGCCATCTGCGACATGTTGACGGCAACGTGGTGCTCGAAGCCGTTCTCGCAGATGTAGTGCAGCAGGCTTTGCAGGTTGGGGATCTCGAAAACGCCGTAGCCGCCAAAGGTCTTGAGCGGGTCGCGGGTGAGCTTGCCTTCACCCATGTAGACCTGGACTTTGCCTTCCCAATCGTTGGTGGCGACACGGGTGTAGGTGAACGGCGCGGCCTTGACACGGCCTACCACGGTGCCGAAGGTGTTGTCTTTGCCTACCGTCCCGGCGACGATCGCCTGGTAGTCCATGTCGGGCATCTCCTCGAAGAAATCCTTGGGCAGGTTGGAGCAGTGGAAGAGCACGCCCTTGTTCGGGTCGTCGCCGTAGTTGTTGTTCCAGTCGGCCAGCGCGCTCGGCTTGCCGGAGGCGAACGCCATCGCCATCATGCCGACCACGCCGGTGATATCGGTCTCGCACGCGGAGGGCATCAGGTTGTTGCTCATCATGCTCATGACCGCGCATGGAACGACGCCGTAGTACTCCTCCATCGCCGTCCAGCACTGCACCGCACTGGCGATGAGGCCCTCGTCCGCCATCCACTGATCGATGACCGTGCCGAACTTCGCCATCTTGACCAGCGCTTCGTTGGGAACGCCCTTGATCTTGAGGTACGCCTTCAGCGCATCTAGTTTGGCGACCAGAGCGGGATCGTTGTCCTGGAGACGTCCAATGCGCCCGAAGACCTCGGAGAGATCGATCGTGTCCACGCTGATGCCCGCGCGCTCCAGGAGCTTCTCGCTGAAGCGGACGGTGTTGAAGGCCGCCGGGCGCGCGCCGATCATGCCGACCCGCGCGTGCTTCAGCCCTCTGACGACGCGGCAGGTGGCGACAAAATTACGCAAGTCCTGGCGGAAACTTTCGCTTTCCAGGTCAACCGTGTGCAGCGTGGTGAGCGTGTACTTGATCCCCATCTGCTTGAGGTTGTTGCAGGACGACATCTTGCCGCAGAACGAGTCGCGGCGGTGGGCGATGCTCATGAGATTTACGTCGTCGGGCGTGGCCTGGATAAGCACCGGCACGTCCAACTCGGCCCAGCGCAACGCGTTGGCGATCGGGCCTTCCTCGCCGAAGTTGGGCAGCGTGAGGACGACACCGATGATGTCATCGCGGTTGGCGCGGAACAAATCGGCGCACTTGCGGGCAGCTTCGTTCGTCTCCAACGAACCGTAGGGTGAATCCTCAGGCGAAAGGAGGATCGGCTTGATGCCTTCTTCTTCGAAGACCTTCAAGATCTTCGCGCGTCCCTCTTCGCAGAGGTGCGTGGGGAAGAATCCCCGGTTGCCGATAATGATACCTAATGTGGGCTGTTTCATACTGTATACCTCGCTTTCATATAGAATTTTGGGATAAACTATCGTTTATTAGGCATTATGTATACTGCCTGAATGAGGAATAGTCAAGTGCAATTTTACCACATCACCGGGCTGCGCAACCGCTGCGCGATGACGGCATAATGCGGGTCGTCCGGGCCGAGGTAGCCGTGGCGCAGCATAAAGTCGATGATGACCAGGTTGTTGTTCATCTTGAAATCCTCGGTGGCCGTCATCACCTCCATCACCTGCTCAATAGGCCACAGGTAGAATTCCGCCACTTCCCCGTCGGTGTTCTGCGGGACGAAGGTTTCCGGCAATTCCAGGTCGTAGATAAAGATCAGGTCGCGGTGACGGCGGCAATCTGCGTCGAGCCTATAGCTGATGAGACTCACCGGTCGCGCACATTGCGCCAGTTCCGGCGGGACGTTCGCCTCTTCGTGGCACTCCTTGATGATCACGTCCCGCGCGCTCAACCCGGCAGGAATCCCTCCAGCGACGAGGTGATCGAGCTTACCCGGATGTTCCGGCTTGTTGAGCGAGCGTCGCGCCACCCAGAGATGCAGATGCCCGTTCTTGCGGACGACGCCGTTGAGGTGCGCGCCGTAGCGCAGGATGCCGAATGTCGAGGCGGCAGCGCGTTCCAGCGCCATCAGCGGCGGGGCATCGAACCCGGCAGAGACGCGGTACAACTCGTCACGCCAGCCGGGGAACATGCCCGCATCGCGCCACTCGCGGAGCACGCCGGCAACAGCCTCCGTTCGGGCGGCGGGCGTGTCCAGGTGCGGAGCGAGGGTTACGCACGCATCGTGGATGTGAAAGACGCCGGGATGCTCCTGCAACAGCGACAACCGGCTGCGATGCACTGCTCCGACGACGGTATCTTCGATGACAAAGTCGAGGTAGTTGTGCGGATCGAAGACGTTGTGGATATCAATCCAGTGGAGGAAAGCGGTGATGTTGATCAATGAGATCATTCCTTGTTGATCGCCGCCGCACTCTCCCGATACGTCTCCCCAAACACCGCCGCGCACACCAGCGCCAGGTAGAACAGTAACGGCGCGCTCAACACAGGGATGAGCAGACACAGCACCATTGTCGAGTACAACACCATGATGCCGTAGTACAAAATCCCGATCAGCCCGCCGCAGAGCACCCAGGCGATGAAGTAACCCATTTTGTTGCGCCACAGCAGCGGCCACCACTCGCGGAAGCGGAACGCCGCGCCGACCTGATCCTTCGCCACAAAGTGCGCCAGCGCCGCCGGCAACGGAATTGCGCCCAGAAGCGTCAAAATCATCCCCACGAAGATCGAGACGAACAGGATAAGTATACTCACCACGAAAAACAAGGGGATAACGTCAAAACCGCCGCGCCCGTGGTCCACCATCTGCATCGTCAGCGGCAGCAACATCGAAGCAAACATATAGATGCCTATTCCGCCAAAATAGACGAGGATTCCAGGCAGCATAAACACCAGGCCAACCACGCCGTAACGCAGGCCATCCACGCCCAACTTACCCCAATCCTCCCATTCCGGCAGCGCCAGCGCCTGCCCTTCAATCGCCCGGAGCATTACCTGCATAACGTACCCGCCCACGAAAATCAGGGGAATCACCGGAATGAAGGAGCTTACCAGTACCAGCGCCGCGCCGATGATAAACCGCTTCTGCCAATCCGCTCCCTCGAACGGGAACACGAAGAACCGCTTCAACCCTCTCAACGTCGTCACCTCTGCCATAGCTTACCTCCTGAAAATTATCCCGACGGATTCAACGGATAAAACGGATGCTTATTCCGTTAAAATCCGTTGAGAAAAAACTACCCACACAAGCTACTTCTTCCCCGCCAACTGCGGTGCGAAAAAGACGCCTTTCTGCTCCTCGCTGCGGTCGGTGGCGGGCGGCGGCTCCGGAGAAAGCGCCGAGATTTCCGCGCGCAGTTCCGGCGTCATGTCGATCTCCGCCGCGGCGAGCGAATCCTCAAGCTGCGTCACGTTGCGCGCGCCGATGATCGGCGCGGTGACGGCGGGGTGGCTCCCCACCCAGGCGACGGCCAACGCCACCGGGTTGTAGCCGCGTTCCTGCGCGAAGGCGGTGAAGTTCTCCGCCACCTGGTAGACCCATTCATCGCCGTAGCGCGCCTGGTACATTGCGTTCTCCATAAGTCGCCCGGATTCCGGTCTGCGCCCCACCCCATATTTACCGGTGAGCAGGCCGCCGCCGAGCGGGCTATAGGGGATCACGCCCAGGCCCTCGGAGAGCGCCAGCGGCAGGACCTCGACCTCGGCCTGGCGCTTGACCAGGTTGTACATCGGCTGCAAGCAGGCAAATGGCGACCACCCGTGCTGCGCCGAGACACCGAGCGCTTTGGCGATCTGCCATGCGGCGTAGTTGCTCGCCGCCGGATAGAGGATTTTGCCCTGCTCGACCATATCATCCAGCGCGCGCAGCGTCTCCTCAATGGGCGTATCGGCGTCGAAGTGGTGCATAAAGTACACGTCGATGTAGTCCGTGTTGAGGCGCTTGAGACTGGCTTCCACGGAGGTCATCAGGTGCTTGCGGGAAGAGCCGCGCGCGTTCACGTCGTCGCCCATCGGGAAGTGCGCCTTGCTGGTGATGACGACCTCGTCGCGGCAGTCCGCAATCAGTTTGCCCAGAATTTGTTCGGCCCCACCCCGTTGGTAGACGTTGGCGCAGTCGAAGAAGTTGATGCCGGTCTCGCGACAGCGGTTGAACATCGCTGCGGACGTCGCTTCGTCGGCGGGGTTGCCGAAAGACATCGTGCCAAAGCACAACTCGGATACTCTCACCCCGGTGCTGCCTAAAAGTTTGTATTTCATCTCAACCTCCTAAAGAATCATGAATCAAGAATCATGAACGGCCTGGCGTTGTCACATCCGTGAGTATATAAGACAATCATACATAGGACAAACCTGCATCCTGCCTCACCAAACAATGGGGGCGGAACCGTGAGCGACGAGGTAGGCGTTGGTTTGCGAGAAGTGCCCGCAGCCGAGGAAGCCGCGATGGGCGGAGAGGGGCGAGGGATGCGGGGCTTCGAGAATCAGGTGGCGTTCGGCGTCGATGAGTGGCTTCTTGGATTGCGCGTGGCTGCCCCACAGCAAAAAGACCAGGTGCTCGCGGTTCGCACTCAACTGCGCGATAATCTGATCGGTCAGCGCGTGCCAGCCCAAGTCCTTATGCGATGCGGCTTTATGCGCCTCCACGGTGAGCGAGGCATTCAGCAGCAGCACGCCCTGCTTGGCCCAGCGCGTCAAATCTGTCGAGAAGGCGCGCGACTCCCCATCGTAAACGTCGCGCTGCACTTCCTTGAAGATATTGCGCAGCGACGGCGGTGCTTTGACGTCGTCCGGCACGGAGAACGCCATCCCATCGGCCTGACCGGGGCCGTGGTACGGGTCCTGCCCCACGATCACCACGCGCACCGCCTCGAACGGCGTGACGCGCAGCGCGTAGAAAACCCGCTCCGGCGCGGGATAGATCGTCGCCTTCTGCCGCAGCGTATCGACTTTGGCGACCAGGTCGCGGTGATAACCCGCCGCCATCAACGGCACGCGCACTTCCCATGATTCCAGTAGCAATGGATTGGTCATTATCAAGCCATCTCCTCCTCATTCAAAATTGTGGATAGGAAACCCTTGCCAACCGTCACAAGCATGGTAATATTCCCCGAATTATGTTCGACAAGGAGCACGCCATGATCCCATTATCCGACAGGACCAAACTGATTGACCCTTCGATGACGTTCGCCATTGACGCCAAAGCCAAAGCGTTAGCCGCGCAGGGCATCGACGTGTGCAACTTTGGCGTAGGCGAGCCGGATTTCATCACGCCGACTAATGTCCGCGAGGCCGCCAAAGCCGCGCTAGACGCGGGCCAGACGAAGTACTCGCAGACCGGCGGCCTGCCCCGGTTGCGCGCGCTCGTCGCCGAGAAACTCAGGCACGACAACAACCTGCCCTACACCCCGGAGCAAGTGATGATCAGCACGGGCGGCAAGCAGGCGTTGTACAATGTGATCATGGCGATCCTCAGCCCTGGTGACGAAGCGCTGATCCCCATCCCCTACTGGGTCAGCTATACCGAGATCGTGAAATTGGCAGGCGCGACGCCGGTCTTGCTGCCCACGTCCGAGGCGACCGAGTTCAAGATCACGCCGGAGCAATTACGGGATGCCATCACCCCGCGGACACGGATGCTGCTCCTCAACTCGCCGTCGAACCCCACCGGCTCGGTCTATACGCCAGAAGAAATCGTGGCGCTGGCGGAGGTCATCGTCGCGCATGACATTGCCGTCATCTCCGATGAGATTTACGAGAAGCTGATCTACGACGGGCTGCGCCACCTGAGCATCGGCAGCCTGGGCGAGGAAATCTTCAATCTGACGTTAACGTGCAACGGGTTTAGCAAGGCCTATGCCGCCACGGGATGGCGTCTGGGCTACGCCGCCGGCCCAGAACACGTGATCCGGGCCGCCATCGACATCCAATCACACACCACCTCCGGGCCGAACACCTTCGCACAGTACGGCGCGATCGCGGCGCTTGAAGAATCACAGGAGAGCATCGCCATGATGCGGGATGCCTTCGAGCAGCGCCGTGACCTGATGTACGCAGGCGTCAGTGAGATCCCGGGATTAGTATGCCCTAAACCGCACGGCGCGTTCTACCTCTTCCCCAACATCAGCGCCACGGGTCTGGATTCGATCACCTTCTGCGCGCGACTGTTGGAGCAAGAACACCTGGCGTTGGTGCCGGGCATCGCCTTTGGGATGAATACCAACGTGCGGCTCTCTTACGCCGCCGACGTCGAGACCATCGATAAAGGCGTGGAACGCCTGGCGCGGTTTATGCGGACATTGCAGTAGAAAGTTCTTCTCTATCAGCAGATTGAGCAGATTTCGATATGTCAAACCGAAAATCTGCTTAATCTGCTGGCAAATAGGGAAAGTTGTTTGCCCCTTGGCGCTATCGCAGCGCCACGACTTCGTAGACCGTCTCGGGCTGTTCCTGGCCTTTGATTTCAACAGGCGGCAGCTTTTTGACCAGCACGTGATCGCGTACCATTGCACACGTCTGCTCGCAGATTAAGATGGTATTCGGCGGAGCGATTTCCTGCAACAGGTGCCCTTTGTTGACCGTGTGCCCGATGACAGTGAAGTTAACGACGTGCTGCGTGCCCAGGTTGCCGACGATGGCCTCGCCGGTAGCAATACCGATGCCAAAGGCGATGTGATGCGCCTGCGGCAGGGAACGATGCATCTCGCGCGTATTCTCCAGAATGTGCCAGGCCGTGCGCACGGCTCGCAGGGCATGATCGGGCTGCGGGAGCGGCGCGTTAAAAAACGCCATCGCCTCGTCGCCCATAAACTTGTCCAGCGTACCCTCTTCACTGAGAACGGCATCGGCAGCGACGGAAAGGTAACCGTTGACCACTTTCATCAACAATTCAGGCGGCGCCTGCGCGGTGAAGGTCTTGAACCCGCGCAGGTCGGCAAACAGCACAGTGATCATCTGCCGCTGTCCGCCGGGACGGATGCTCTGCGGCTGTTGGACAATGCGCTCAACGACCGAGGGGGCAACGTAGTGCTCGAATAGATTGCGCAACTCACGCTTCTCGCGGTCGCGCTGTGCTTCGATCTGCGCGACCATACGGAAGTTCTCGATAGCAATAGCGGCATAGTCGCCCAACATCCGCAGCAATTGCTGATCGTGCCGGCTTAATGGCGCGCGGTTGACTTTGTTGCTCACCACCAGAGATCCGATTCGCTTATTGCCCACCATCAACGCCGCCGTTGCCATTAACCCATCAGTGATGGTATACATGGTCTGGTCGCTGTCTGGGGCCTTGTACGCAGCACCGGCTCGCTGCCGGCGCACTTGAAGTGTGGGTTTACCGGTTCGCGGGTCGAACAAGATCAAATGCCCATCCTGCGCGCCGGTGAGATACAACGCCGCTTCAACGATCCGCTCCATCAACTGGTCACGCTCTTGTAGCGTGGTCACAGCTTTGCTGACGTGATAGAGAATGTCCAACTCACGCAAACGCTGTGCAAGTTCTTCATTCGTTTGCTTCAACTGGACGAACAGAATATCGCGTTCCCCCTCCACGCGGATCAGATGCAGCACACGGGCAATCGATGACCGAAGTTGTTCCACATCAAACGGTTTCACAACATAGTCGCGCACGCCGAGCCGGAAGACCTCTACCGCGACCGTTTCCGAACCATGAGAGGTTACGATAATCACCGGAATGGTGACCTCGTGTTCTTTCAACGCCCGCAGCACCTCAATGCCGTTCATCTTGGGCATTTCGTAGTCCAGAAGGATCAAATCGGGACGCAATTCGAGCGCCAGGTCCAGTCCCTGGACGCCATCTTCGGCCAGCGTTACCTGGTAACCTAGCGGCTCCAGAACGGCGCTGCGAACCAAATCCCGCACTTCCGCGCTATCATCGATGACGAGTATGTGGTCGTTCAGTGACATCACACCATCCAGCAAATATTCTGCCCGCAGTTTTGAGGTAATCGCGCTGATGTTTAACGCGCGGGTTTAAGAGCCTCGAGCAATTTGACGACCTGGTACTCTGAAGCCGCTTCGGCTTTCAGCCATTGTCGAACCAGGGTATATCGAACTACAAAAACCTCCGCGAAGTCATCGCCCGCCTCTGTGGCCAGATCCACGGTGGAAAGTAACATGATCCACTGTGCCCATTGCTCGAAGGCTTCATGGTTGAACCAGAGCACGTCCTCGTAACGGTTGATGCCGAGATACGCTTGCACCTCGCGCTCGCGCAGCATCGCGTACAAAACGTCGTGAGGATCGTCCGTGTCTTCGAACCAGCGCTGGTAACCAATCAACAGCTTGACCAATGCCACTGCCCGACGCGCTATATCCGCTTCCAGCCCCCATTCCACCAACGCCGTAGCGATAAGTTTGCCGAGCAACCACTCGTCGATCCAACTGCGGCTGATCTCGTCCGCCGATACAATGCTGTCCGCCGCTCCGGCAGATGCCGCGTCCACACCGACGACCTTGCCCAAAGCATGGGTAAAGAGCCAGCCGAAGAGCACGCCCCACGTCAACGGCGCACCAGCCTTCCAATCCTTGAGGGCATAATCCACTGCCGCCCTGTAAGCCACCGTTGCCTTGGTCGTCGAAGCCTTGCCGGTGTTACCAGCCGCCGGAGCCAGCTTTTTGAGAACGACCGGCAGCGTCAAAATGGTTTCGAGCTTTGCGCGCACGGTCTCCACCACCGGCGTTTCGTCGCCTTCGACCTGCGTAGCGACTGCGGGGGCGGCGGCCTTTACGGCCCGCAGGATGTCCGCCATCTTCTGATCGACCTGCAGCAGGATGTCCGGATCCACCACACCTTTCGGTTTGGTGACGCGGGCCGCGAGCAGCCAGCGGAAAGCCGGTGCGCTCACCAGCATGCGGAACGGCGCGTGGACCGGAGTCAAGAATAGCTCTTTCAGTGCCTCATCAATGCTCGGCGCGCCGCGCCCGTTGAGGTGCGCCGCTAATTGCCCATAGTGACCCCACTCGTTCTCGTATACCAACGCAAAGTCCACGAAGACGTGGATTTGGTAAGCGTGCAGTTCTGCGTACAGACCGCGCTCTACCAGCTCGTGGCAGTTGCGGATGTATTCCAGACCAGACACAGCATCGCGGAAGACCACGAACACACGCGAATCATCGGGAATTTGCAGCCCTTCGGCAAGCGATTGCTGCATCAACGTCTTCTCACCGGCCTCATTCTTCACCACGTAGCCGACCGACATCCGCGCCCACCCGCGCGTTTCGCCGTAACGATTGTGATACAGCACCAGCGACCGCTCCTGACCGAGACGGTTGGAGTAGACGAAGACATTCTCATCCACGTAACCGTCCGGCGTAAAGAAGTCGTACAGCCGGAAGTGCTCCACTTCGGCAAACAGCGCGCGGCGGTGCAACAGTGGGAAGATTTGCCGCTCATGACGTTCCACCAGAAAACCATCCGGAAGCTCATCCCAGTAGGCGCGGCGATACTCCATCCCGTACTTCTCGGTGAAGCCCTCCACCTGCCCATGACCAAACATCGGCAGTCCAGGCAACGTCGCCATCAGCGTGCAGATGCCGAAATACTTGTCACCCTTACCGAACTGATCCACCGCAGTGCGCTCGTCGGGATTGTTCATAAAATTCACGTAGCGCTTGAGAATTTGCGGATCAAAGTCCAGCGTGTTCTTGATCAACTGGCGATACTCGGCGTTTTTCTCGTCACGCATCATATTCATGAACGCGCTGTTGTACACGCGATGCATCCCCAGCGTGCGGACGAAGTAACCTTCCATCAGCCAGAACGCTTCGGCCAGCAGTAGCGTGTCGGGTGCTTCCTGCGCCACGCGATCCACGACCTCGCGCCAGAATTCCTCCGGCATGGCTGCGTCGAAATCCGCCTTGGTCATCCCGAAATCCGCGCGGGAAGCGATATCGCCGCCGGTCCCCGGCTCCGGGAACCAGAGGCGCTGGAAGTGCTTTTTGGTCAGCGTCATCGCGGCGTCAAAGCGGATGACAGGCGAGCGCCGCGCCACGCTCAGAATCGTCTGGATGACGGCCTCGCGCACTTCCGGGTTGAGATAGTTGAGTTGCGCCGTGTCGTTCCAGGGCATGCTCGTTCCATCGTTGCCGTGATAGATGTAGCGCGCGTCGCCGGTCCAGTGATCGACGCGCTTGAACACCACGGCGGCGTCGGTGCGGTCGTAGTAATGGTCTTCGAGGTAAATGCCCACGCGCGGGTCGCGGCTCAGGTTCGCGCCGTTGAAGGTATAGCCGGGGAAGGGGCTGTACGGCAGGCCGACGAACCAGTCCGGGTGCTGCATCACCCACGTGGAATCAATGCCCATGTGATTGGGCACCATATCACTCGCCATGCGGATGCCGCGCTGCCACGCGCGCGCCTTGAGGTCTTCGTAAGCGCCCTCGCCGCCCAAATCATCGGCGATGCGATAATCCTCGAGAGAATAGGCCGAGGCCACCGCTTCGGGATTGCCCATCATCTGCTTGATGCGCTGCGAAGCCTCACTGCGCTGCCACAACCCGATCAACCACAAGCCGCTGATCCCCCAGCGCGCCAGCATATCCAATTCAGCATCCGGCACATCATTGAGGTGCGCGATCGCACGCTGGTATTTTTTGGACAGTTGATCCAGCCAGACGTAGGCGTTTTTGGCAACGAGTACTAGGCGCGGCATCCACGCGCTGTCAGGACTGAAGCGCTCCGGCTCCAATTCCTGCCCGCCAAACTCGTAGGGCAACGCAGGACCAGGGCCGAAACCGAAGAACGGCTTTTGTTCCTCGGCGAGCAGGTCCAGGCTGCCGAGGATGCGATAGAGGTATTTGCCCAGCAACGGCGCCCAATACGTGCGGATGAATTCCAGTTGCGCTTCCAGGGAATTGGGGAATTTGCGCGCAGGCGTGCGCAGCATCTCGATGAGCGGTTGGTTATCCGGGCCGAAAGGCGGCTGCGTGCGGAAAAATTCATCCAGCAGGGGTACGATCTCATTGTAGACGGTGTTCTGTTCCAGGTCACCGTCGTCGAAAAGTTCCAGGAAGATAGCAAACGCCGGGTTGTCATTCGCCAGCCACAGCATCAGCAGTTCTTCGAGCGCCACCTGGCGGTGCGGTGTGTCACCGGTCGCCCCCGCGAGGTAGGCAGCGGTCGTCGTCTCGCCGCGATAGACGGCGAGGGGCGGAAACTGGTCGTTGAAGGCGCGCAGCGCCACTTCCATGCGGTCGGGGCCAAGCGCGGCTTCCACGTAAGCCAGCGCCGCCGCCATCGCGGTGGGGTTGCACTGTTCGCAATATTCGCGGATGACCACGTGCAAAATCTCGTCGATCAACCCCATCGCGTTGATCTGCCCGGCACGCACGGCCTGTTCCGGGAAATTGACCAGGTCGCGTTTGGCGTTCATCTTCTGCGCGAAGACGCGCGCGGCGTGGAAGTTCGCAAAGATGACATTGCCGCTCAACGTGAACAGGGACTCGTCAAACTCATAGCTATCGCGTGCCTGGCGTGCAACGTGGAACTCCCTCAACACATTGTCGTGGTCCATAGCGGCTCCTTTGCGAATTGTAACTAGCGGATTGTGACCAGGATACTCAAAATCATACTCAACAGAATAATGACGGTGATTACGGTGAACACAATCCGTGCAATTCTAGCATTCGTCGTTTTCATCATACCTCCCAAACTAGACACAGCATGCCCTGTGCCGTGCCCTTCTATTGTCTGTCCTTAATCAACGAGTTGAGCAACATCCGGAATAGAAGCAACACCGCCGAGACAAACACAATCAGAATCGAGACGATGTACACAAATCGTATCGGCGTACCGGCCGGTTCAGAGGACAGTGCGTTTTGCTGATCTGGCGGAGCCGGCAGCGTCGCCGGGGCTGCTGTACCTGTAACCGCCCTATCACGCGTCAAAGACTGCGAAAAGATAGAGAAAAGCAACACCCCAATGACGAGCACCAACATAATCATACTGATCAAAATAAGCAATGAACCACGACGCATTCGTATCTCCTCTTCGACGACCGGCAACGCTCACCAGAGGGCAAACGACAGCACTCCATTACTGTGTGGCTCATTATAGCATATTTAGGAAACCAGTATACCCCATCTTTTACACAAAAAGGGGATTTTGCGATACGGCGACGCAAAATCCCCTTCTCTCAAGGAGGTTGCTTATATCAGATTTCTATGCTTCAGCCGCGGGCGCCGACGCAGCGACCGCTCGCTCCAACACTTCTTGGATGCGCGGGGCCATCTGCGCGGGATTGGGATGCAAGCCCTCAAGCAGCAGTAAGTTGTCGAACAACTGCTCCACCGTCAGGTCGATCAGCGGGTTGGCGAACTGCGACTCGACCATGCGCGCCAGGTTTTGGATCAGCGGATGTCCCCGGTTGATTTCGATGATCTTCACCGGGACCTCGTAGTCCTGCTCGATCAGGCGGCGCACGCGCTGCATCTCGCGCTCCGGGCCGCTATCGGACGAGACCAGGCGGCACGGGCTGCCCTTGAGCAGCTTCGATTCACGCACATCCGCCACGCGCTCGCCGAGAACGTTCTTAAAGCGCACGATCAGCTTGCCGAACACCTCCGGCGACAGCGCGTCGGCGGTAATCGCTTCAGGCGGCGACTCCGGCTCGCCCGGCAGGTGCAGGTCGGGGTCGTCCACGTTCTTCAACGGCTTGCCGTCGTATTCATGCAAACTTTGCACCATAAAGGCGTCCAGCGGATCGACGAGATAGAGCACTTCCAGATCGCGGGCCTTGAATGCATCCAGGTGCGGGCTGCGGGCCACGGAACTAAGGTCGTCGCCGAGGATGTAGTAAATGTCGTTCTGGCCCTCGATCATCCGCGCGGCGTACTCGCTCAGCGCAACGAGCGCGCCGTCCGATTTGGACGTAGGGAAGCGCAGCAGCGGCACGACGTCGTCGCGCCCGCCGAAGTCCATCGCCACACCTTCTTTGATGAACGGTCCAAACGCCTCCCAGAAGACTTTGTACTCCTCAGGGTTTCCCTCGCCTAACTCGCGCAGCGCTTTGAGCACCCGCCCGCGCAACGCCTTCTTGATGTGCCCCATCGTGCGCGTGCTCTGCACCGACTCGCGCGCCACGTTAAGCGGAATGTCTGTCGAATCCACCACGCCCTCAATAAAACGCAGGTATTCGGGCAGCATATCCTTGTTATCCTCCTGAATAAGCACCTTACGCGAGTAGAGCTTCAGCCCGTGATCGGGGCGCAGGCGGAACATCCCGCGATCCCGATGATGCGGCACGTAGAGCACGCTGCGGATATCGACCGGTGCATCGGTGACGATGTGCAGGTGCAACAGCGGCTTCTCGAAATCGAGGGTGAGTTGGCGGTAGAATTCGTCGTATTCATCGTCGGTCACTTCGCCCGGCGATTTGCGCCACATCGCCGTCTGTTGGTTGGCGGGTTTGTCCTTCACGTAGACGGGGAACGAAACAAAATCGGAGTGTTTCTTGACGATCTGCTCCAGCCGCCATGCCGAAGCGAACTCGGCGGCGTCTTCCTTCAACTCGATCTCGATCGTCGTGCCACGCTCCGCTTTCTCGGCGGGACTGAGCGTGTAGGTGTTGTCGCCGCGCGAGACCCACGTCCACGCCGGTTCGTCCGGCAAATGGGAGCGCGAGGTCACGCTGACTTTGTCGGCGACCGTAAAGACGGAATAGAAGCCTACGCCGAACTGGCCGATGATGTCGCCGACGCGCTGTTCGGCCTCCAGCTTCTTGAGGAACGCCATCGCGCCGGAGTGGGCGATTGTGCCGAGGTTCTCGATCAGCTCGTCGCGCGTCATGCCGATGCCGGTATCGGAGACGGTCAATGTCTTGGCCTCTTCGTCGAAATCGATGCGCACGGCCAATTCGACCTCGGGGTCGAGCACGTCGGCGTTGGTGAGCATTTCGAACTGCACGCGGTTAAGTGCGTCCGAGGCGTTCGAGATCAACTCGCGCAGAAAAATCTCCCGCTCCGTGTAGAGCGAATGGGAAAGAATGTGCAATAGCTGCTGAACTTCAGCCTTAAATTCGAGCGACTCTGGTTGTGTCGTCATCTGTACCTCCTCAAAATAGTATCAAGGTGCGGGTTGCACGTTGAAAGTTACTACTTTACCATTTTAATCGCCATCCATTAGAATAAGATTAGCAAGGCATTAACATAGCATAAATTCAGGGGTTGAAGATTTGGGGACGAGGCCCCGTCCCCAAACCGCCAACTCCCTTTACAGATAAACTCTTCTTAAGGTTGGTCTAAGTTCTCCTTAAAGACGCTCAAGCCAGAATGTAGTATCCTTGGGAGTGACGTGTGACATACCAACCTTGACAATTCTCTCACGTTCATTACCATGTCACCGTGCTGCGCCCACCGGTACAGAGTCGCCGGAAATCAAAGAGCGAAGCTTATACGTAGGATACACTACGGCCAGCTTTGCTCTTTT
This sequence comes from Chloroflexota bacterium, assembly GCA_036845725.1. Taxonomy (GTDB): domain Bacteria; phylum Chloroflexota; class Anaerolineae; order B4-G1; family SLSP01; genus DSWT01. The sequence continues at coordinate 6,839 of DAIUDK010000091.1, read as the reverse complement.
TCACGTCAGCACGACTTGCCATTTGCCATTTGTTATTCGCAAGGAGGAGTCTATGATTGATGTCTCGAATTTATCCAAATCGTATGGTGACGTCGAAGCCCTACGCGATGTTTCCTTCAACATCGCCAGCGGGGAAATCGTCGGGATGCTGGGGCCGAACGGAGCCGGGAAAACGACGATCATCAAAATTCTCACCGGCTACCTGCAGCCCGATGCGGGGACGGCGCTGATCAATGACCTGGACGTGCTCGAACACACCCGCGAGGTGCAGGCGCAGATCGGCTACCTGCCGGAAACCGCGCCGCTGTATCCGGAGCTGTCGGTGCAGGCGTATCTCAAGATGATGGTCGACCTGCGCCAAATCCCGGAGACCGACCAGACAGCGCTACTCTCCGAGGCGATCTACGCTACCGGACTGCAAGAGCACCTCACCCGCCCCATAGCACACCTGAGCAAGGGCTTCCGGCAGCGCGTGGGACTGGCGCAGGCCATCCTGCACAAACCGCGCCTGCTGATCCTGGACGAGCCGACCGTGGGCCTCGATCCCACCCAAATCGTCGAGATCCGCAATCTGATCCGCCGGTTGGCCGAGCACAGCACGGTGTTGTTCTCCACGCACATCCTCTCGGAAGTCGAAGCCCTCTGCGACCGCGTGATCATCCTGATGAACGGCCAGGTGAAGGCCGACGCGCGCCTCTCCGAACTCGAGGCCACGTCCGACGCCGTGTTGGTGCTGGAACAACGCCCGCCCGAGGCGCAGGACTTGCTCCAACGTCTGCCGCAGGTGCAGGGCGTGGGGCCATTCAAGAGCCACGATGGCTTCCCGGCCTATCGCGTGCTTGGTCGCAAAGCGCCAGAGGGTGCCACAGACCGCAACGATTTGTGCCCCGCCATTTACGGGTTGGCGCGCGAACATAACTGGCCGCTCCGCGAGCTACGACGCGATGTGCGCACGCTCGAAACGGTCTTCAACGAACTGGCGACGGCGGAGGTGGCTCAATGAAACAAATCCTGACAATCGCCCGCAAGGAACTGCGCAGCTACTTCGGCTCGCCGATGGCGATGATCTTCATCGGCGCGTTCCTCGTGGCGACCCTGTTCTCATTCTTCTGGGTGGATACCTTCTTCGCGCGCGGCATCGCCGACGTACGCCCGCTCTTCCGCTGGATGCCGGTGCTGATGATCTTTATCGCGGCGGCGCTCACGATGCGCCAGTGGAGCGAGGAGCAGCGCGCCGGCACGCTCGAAATCCTGCTGACGCTGCCTGTCTCGACGACGCAACTGGTCATCGGCAAGTTCATCGCCGTCGTCGCGTTGATCGGCATCGCCCTGGCGCTGACCTTCTTCATTCCAGTCACTGTCTCCATACTCGGCAACCTGGACTGGGGGCCGGTTTTCGGCGGCTACCTGGCAGCCATCCTGCTGGCGGGCGCTTACGCCGCTATCGGGCTGTTCGTCTCGTCGCGCACCGACAACCAGATCGTGGCGTTGATCTCCACCGTGCTGGTGTGCGGGGCGTTCTACCTCGTCGGTTCGACCGGCGTGACCGACTTTGTGGGCAATGAGCTGGGCGAAATTCTGCGCGCGATCGGCGCGGGCAGCCGCTTCGAGAGCATCCAGCGCGGCGTCATCGACCTGCGCGACCTGCTGTACTACGTCACGCTCGCGGGCATCTTCCTCGTGCTCAATGTCCTGTCGCTCAAAGCGAAGAGCTGGAGCACAGGCGAGCAAACCTTGCCCAAGCGGCGCGGCCTGGCTATCACCTCTGTGCTGCTCATCGTGAACTTGCTCGTGGCCAACGTGTGGGCGTACCCGTTGCGCAGCCTGCGACTCGACTTGACCCAGTATCGGGAATATTCGCTCTCCAAAGCCACACGCAACATCCTCGATGGTCTGCAAGAGCCGTTGCTGATTCGTGGTTATTTCAGCGAGCGCACCCACCCGCTGCTGGCTCCACTGGTCCCCAAAGTGCGCGATATGCTACAAGAATACGCCCTCGCCTCGCAGGGGCGCGTGCAGGTGGAGATCATCGACCCGGCTAAAGAATCGGAAAAGGAAGCCGAGGCCTACCAGGTCTACGGTATCAGTCCCACACCCTTCCAAATCGCAGGGCGCTATGAAGCCTCAATTATCAACTCGTACTTCGACATCCTCATCCAGTATGGCGACCAAAGCGTCACCCTGGGCTTTGACGATCTGATCGAGGTCAAGCAGGAAGGCAATGGCATCGACGTACAACTGCGCAATCTCGAATACGATCTCACCAGCAACATCAAGAAGGTGGTGTATGGCTTCCAAAGCGTCGATATGGTCCTCGCCTCGCTGAGCGATCCGGTGGAGATGACGATCTACGTTACCCCCAATACCATGCCTCAAACGCTCGGCGACATTCCGGCGACGATGGAGAAGGTGGTGCAGGATATCGCGGCGCAATCCAACGGCAAGTTAACCTATACGGTCGTCGATCCGACCCAGGCCGGCAGCCCCGTGACACCGCAGGAGCTCTACGACACCTACGGCATCCAACCGTTCGCTGCCTCCCTGTTCTCGAATGACGTGTACTATATGCACATGGTCATGAAAACTGGTACCGAAGAGAGTGTGATCTTCCCCTCCGGTGAAATGAGTGAGGCCGACGTCCGCAACTCTGTCGAATCCGCGCTCAAGCGCATGTCCTCCGGCTTCCTCAAGGTGGTGGGCATCTGGTCGCCGTCGACAGAAGCGACAACGGATATGTATGGACAGACCATCCAGCCGCTTTCATCGTGGAATCAAGTACGCGAGGCGCTGCGACAGGAGTACGAAGTCCGCGACCTCGACCTGAGCACAGGATATATCGCGCCCGACGTGGACGTGGTGCTCATCATCGCTCCGCAGGGATTCACCGATATGGAGCTGTACGCCATCGACCAATACCTGATGCGCGGCGGCACGGTGCTCCTGGCGGCGGGCAACACCGTTATCGCGCAGGACCCCTATGCTGGCGGCATCGCCGGGCGTTTGATCACGGACGGCGTCGCCGGACTGCTGGAGCATTACGGCATCACGGTGCAGCAAGGGATGGTGCTCGACTCGCAGAACGAGCCGTTCCCCATGCCGGTCGTCCGCCAGGTGGGCGACTACCAGATTCAAGAATACCAGGCCTTGAACTATCCCTACTTCGTGGATGTCCGCGCGGATGGGATGGCAAAGAACAACACCCTTGTCTCCAATCTGGCAGCCATCACGTTGAACTGGCCCTCACCCATTCAGGTCAATCCAGAGAAAAACGCGGAGCGTGAGGTCGAAGTGCTGCTGTCCTCGACGTCGGGGGCATGGTTCCAAAGCGATCCCACGAACATCCAGCCCGATTTCGCCCTCTATCCGGAGAGTGGATTTGCGCAGCCCTCTTCCACACAAGTTTACACCCTGGCTGTTTCTGTTCAGGGGACGTTCGACAGCTACTTTGCCGGGAAGGCATCACCGTTCGAAACAGCACAGACAGAAGGGACTGAAGAAGGTCCGGCAGCCCCCACGACGAACCCCGGCACGATTGACAAATCGCCGGAGACGGCGCGCCTGCTCGTCGTCGGCAGCGCAGAATTTGTGGACGACATCGTCTTCCAGATTTCCAGCTCGATGTCCGGCGACAGTTATCTCAACTCGCTGCAATTCGTGAAGAACGCCGTCGCCTGGGCCACCGAAGACCTCGACCTGCTGGAAATCCAGGCGCGCGGGAGCGAAAGCCGCGTCCTGGCCGATATGGAAGAGAGCGGGCAGTCGTTCTGGGAAATTCTCAACTACGGTGTGGCGCTCCTGGCCCTGTTGGGGATCGGCGGTTTCGTGGCCATGCGGCGCCGCAATGAGCAGCCGATGGAACTGATTAAGCCGTCAGCGATCGGCCGTCAACGGTCGGCAAAGGTGTCCAGACCAGAGCGCGATGCGGCTTCGTCTGAGGAGGTGGAACAATGAAACGCCATCAACAAATCCTGGCCGGTATTCTGGTCGTTCAAATTATCCTTGGTGTGATTACGTTTTGGCCGCGCTCGGGCAGCGCCGGCGCTGCGCAGCCGGTATTCCCGGACCTCAAAGTCGAGGACATTGTCGCCCTGACCATCACCGACGACCAGGGCGCGCGCATCGTCCTGCGCCGCTCCGGCGAGAACTGGACCCTGGCCGAAGCGGGTGACTATCCCGCGCGGGCCAGCTCGATCACGCCGTTTCTCGACAAGTTCACCCAACTGGACACGGCGACCCTCGTGGCGCGCACCGAAAGCAGCCACAAGGCGCTTCAGGTCGCCGACAATGGCTTCGTGCGCCGCATCGATGTCGGGATGAAGGACGGCACGACGCACACGCTCTATCTGGGCAGCTCGCCGCGCTATACCGCGACGCACTTCCGTGTGGCCGGGCAAGCCGAGACCTACCTCACCGCCGCCCTTTCGACGTGGGAGCTGAACACCGCGGCGACCTCGTGGGTGGATACAAGCTACCGCACCATCGACGCGGCCACGGTGACGGAGATCACGTTGCAGAACGCCAACGGCTTCTTCAAGTTCGTCAAGACCGAGGATGATACGTGGACATTAGCCGATCTGGCAGCCGATGAAATTGTCGCTCCGGCGCAGACCGCCGACATCGTCAGCAAAGCCACCCGCATCACGCTCCAGCGCCCGCTCGGGCTGACGGATGAGGCCAGCTACGGCCTCGCCGCACCCGCCGCGACCGTCACGCTCACGATGGAGGATGGCAGCGTCACCACGTTGCGCGTCGGCGCCAAGTTCGACGGCAGCAACTACGCCATCAAAGCGTCGGAGTCGCCGTACTACGTCGCCGTGACCGAGTACAACGTCAAAACCCTGATCGAGAACGACCGCGCGGCGTTCCTGCAACAACCCACGCCGACGCCGACACCGCAGCCGTAGCCGCCACGGACGTGGCTTACCACATAAACGACCGCCGGTGGCCTGACAGGCCACCGGCGGTTTGTGTTTGACTTCAGGGTTCGCGCTTGTTAGTCCGCGGGCGAGTCGGTGAAGCAGATTTGCGAGAAAGCGAAAACGTCTCGCTCATAGGCAGGATTTTCCTGGTCATTAGCGTGTCCGTATCCATCATATAGTTCCAGTTGGCTGTTGGGAATCAGCCCGGCCATTTCGGTCTGAATTTCAGCGGGAACAATCTGATCTTCAGTGCCCCCTGTAACAAGCGTCGGACAGGCGATTGCCGGCAAAAGAGGCCGGTTATCGAAGTCGAGCAACTCCTGGAGCACATGACGAATCCGGGTGGGGTCTCTCGGCGGCGGCGACAGCCATGATAAGAGTGGCCTGAATAATCCATACCGACGGACAGTCCTTGGCCGAAATGTCAGTTTGATTGAACTCCAAGTGAACTCTGCCCACTTCTGCCGGGTTATCAAATCGAGCCAGTATTGCACGACAGATCCAGTCTTGGAGTTTGAGCGATGGAGTGTTGAGCTTAGGATCAAGCCACGCACCTGCTCTGGCGAACGAATAGCTATGTGTTGACCGATTGGGCCTCCCGCTGAGTTACATTCCAGGATGCACGCGGGCCACTTTAACGAGCGCATCACCTCCAGCATGTCCTCGGCATGATGCTCCAGGCCAAAATGGTCAGGCACGGGTTGGCGGCGGCTGAGTATGAGGAGCCGGTAATGCTTTTGGCGTTTGGCGAAGTAGAGTGACAACCGGGTTGCCGTCTGATCAAGCGTGGCCAGACCATCACTTGCGCCTGGAATGACGGCGATTGGGGAATCGCCGCTACCGAGGGTCATATAGTACAATACTGCGCCATCCCGAGTGTGAAATGTACCAATCCGTTTTGTAAGTGAGAGCATTTTGACCTTACAGTTTCTGTTCGTTCTCTATTGGTTTACCTTCACTATTGTGTCAAAGATCAATTATTGCGTTCTCGTCGCCTTGCAGTTTCAATAGCCTGATTAAGTTGTTTGGGCTGGTTGGTTCCAAGTTGAATTATTCTGCCATCTCCAAGCTCAATTTCCACGGCAGTCCCAGGTGCGATAGCATAAAACCAGCCGCCTGGGATTGATTTTACTCCCCAAAAATAGTACCAGGGATTTTTTATTTCTTTCGTAGATTGAATTTCACTCAGAGCAATTGTCTTCTGAATAATACCTATGCCAAACCAGAATCTGAGTTTCTCTTCCGATATCTCAACTGTGAGAGAGTAAAACATCAAAAGCCCAAAGAGACAAACCCCAACCATCAAAATAGCAGATGGAACTCGGTCTTCAGCGAGCATCCTTAGTGCTACTACTGCTATCAGAATCCCTGTTAACAAGAAAACGAGAAACATTAAAATCCCATATTGGGTACGTCTATAGTTTGTTTTCATGGTCTCCTTCAAACCTACATCTATGGCAATCACTTTCTCAAATCAAATTTTCCTTGTTGGGCGGCGTTTTGATGACATTTGTCTATGCTACGGTAAAGAACAACACAACTGTTACTCGTTGGCAGTACCCTCAAACAAGAGGGAGGCTCGACCATCGCCCCACAAGCAACCAGATGAAACTGCCGATATACAGTATCCTCTGAGCCACCCCTTTGCCTAGCCCCACGACTCCGTTCTCGGCAAGCCCGAAGAGTAACGAACTCCCTACGATCAGTATCAGAAATCCCAGATGAAACCACCGCGCGTAAGGATGAGAAGACACGAGCAAGTACCAGAGAATCCCTACGGTGAAGCAAATTCCTGCGAGCGTAGCGAAAATCGAGTGCCATCTGGCTTCGGTGTGTGAGTAGGGGAGGGATTCATCCATTGGTTTCGCACAAAGAAAACCTGTCATAAGAATCAATACCTTCGCCAATTAAGGCGAGTCC
>DAIUDK010000090.1:0-22781 GCA_036845725.1 Chloroflexota bacterium | reverse complement strand
CGCGCGTGGAAGACGCCCGCGACCGGCGCGAGGAGCGCGAGCGCGCCCACGGTGAGCGCGAGGAAGCCCCAATTGCGCGCCAGCAGCGCGAGGAGCACGCCGAATTCGGCGAAGAGCAGGCAGACGGCCATCCAGGTGGAGGCGACCATGTCCTCGGCGGAGAGGGCCAGCCGCCCGAACCGGTCGTAGCGCAGGAGCAGGGCGAAGAGCGGGTCCGCCACCCACGTGAGAAACGCGAAGAAGCGGAAAAGCAGCAAAATGGGGAACACCACGAGCCACAGCGGCGGGAACGCGCGCGCCGCCACCCGCAGCGCCACACGGATGCCGTGCAAGATGCCGATGACGCCCCACTGTTCCTCCTCGGTGAGTCGCGACATCCACAGGAAGTAGCGCAGCAGCAGGCGGTAGATCAGGTTGCGCGCTTTCAACGCCTCGACGATACCCTCGCGCGCCCAGGTCAGCGTGGGATCGAGCCGCAGCGCCTCGCGGAAGGCGTCGAACGCCTCTTTGATCTTGTCGCCATGGAGCAGCGCCCAGCCGTAGTTGGCGTGGGTGAGCGCGTTCTCGGGCGCGCGGGCCAGCGCCGCCGCCAGTGGGGCCTCGGCGTCCACCTTGCGGCCCATCCGCACAAGCGCCATCGCCTGCAGGTTGAGGCAGGTCACGTGCTCCGGGTCGCACTGCAAACCGGCAGTCGCCGCCGCGAGCGCCGGCTTCCACTCGCGCTTGCGCATGTGGATGCGGCTGACGACGGCGTGGTACGTCGCGTCGTTGGGATCGAGGCGCAGCGCCTCGCGGATGGAGCGCAGGGCATCGTCCGCGCGGCCCTGGTCCAGCAGAATCAGCGCGCGGACGTAGTGAGCGTAATCGGCGTCGGGGGCCAGGCCGATGGCGGCGCGGCTCTCGCGCAGCGCTTCGTCGTTGCGATCCTGGTAGTAGAGCGCCATTGCCAGGAGCGCGTGGGCGTGCGCGTCGTTCGGCGCGGCGGCGAGCGCCTGGCGCAGCGCGGACTCGGCGTCTTTGTAGCGCCGGGTTTGCAGGAGGAGTTGGGCTTGGGACAGGTGTCTGTTCATAGCAGGTTCTGCCGGCAACGAATATTCAGCGAATAAACGAATGGGAATGTTTGCTCATTGATATCAGGGCACGATTCGTAAACATATTCGTTGCCAACGTTTGTTCATAATTGGCTACTTCGAATTGACGTGAGCCTCCGTAAGCGCCAAGTCCAATTCGTTCCCTCATTCGTGGTCGGCAAGCCTAGTTCATCGACGCCACAGCATTGGCAATCCACGAATACAGAATCCAGCCCCAGAAGAAGGCTTCGCTCAGTTGCGCGCCCAAAGCGGCGCCGTTCAGCCGCAGGAGCAGGCCGCCAACGGCAAGCAGCGCCAGGATGGCAGTGTAGGCGACGAGAAACCAGCGTCTCTTTCCGGCGGGGAAGTTGAACAGGCTGGCGACGGGCACGACCAGCATCAGCATATTGAGCGCCATCGTCAAGAACAAGGGCTGCCCTAGAAGCAGGCCCGCGCCCAGGAAACCGATCGCCGCCACCAGACAGACGGCGACCCAATTCGACGCGGCGATGTCCTCGTCGGATAGCGCCAGCCGGCCCACACGGTCGAAACGCAGGAGCAGGTTGAACAACGGTCGCGCCGTCCACGAGAGGAAGACAAAGAGGGTGTAAAGGATATTCAGCGGGAGCAAAATCGGGGCGAGGCCGGGATATTGCAGCGCTGCCCCAGTCGCCAGACGGTTTAAGAAATACACGCCCATGATCAGCCCCCAGCGCGCGCCGCCGCCCAGGCGCGACATCCACAGGAAGTAACGCAGCATCACCCAATAAATGGGATTGCGCGCCTTGAGCGCCTCGACGATGCCTTCCCGCGCATAGCCCAATTGCGGATTCAGGCGCAGCGCTTCGCGGAAATGTTCGAGCGCCTGCTTGTGTTGCCCGCCGTGCAACAGCGCCCAGCCCTGATTGGCGTGGGTCATCGGGTTTTCCGGGTTCAACGCAAGGATCGACTCGAGGCTCTGCCCGGCTTCATCCCGCCGTCCCAGCTTTACCAGCGCCATCGCGCGGATGTTGTTGCACTGGATGTCTTGCGGATCGAAGCGCAGCCCGGTCTCCACCGCGTCGAGCGCCGGCTGCCATTTACGCTGGCGCAGGTAGATATTGCCCATGACGGCGTGGTAGCGCGGCATTTCAGGGACAATGCGGATGGCGGTACGAATCGCGGAGAGGGCCTCGTCGTATTTCTTCATCTCCGTGAGGATGATGGCCCCGGCATAGTGTCCGGCGGGGTCGCCAGGCGCAAAACGCACGGCAGCCTGCGCTTCGAGCAAAGCGTCGGTTTCGCGCCCCTGGTAGAGCAAGGCGAACGCCAACAGCGTGTGCGCTTCGGCGTCGGTGGGGTCCCCAGCAATCGCGCGCCGCAGCACCGTCTCCGCATCCTGGTAACGCGCGCGCTGCAGCAAGAGTTCAGCTTGGGCTAAATGTGTACTCACAGGTCTCCTTAAGAGCTTTCAGCAATCAGCCGTCAGCTTTCAGCGCAGAGACAGCATCGCGAATTTGCTTGCTGATAGCTGAAAGCTGACGGCTGAAGGCTATCCAAACAGCCCCTTGCGCCCGCTGCCGCCATTGCCCGGCAATTTGAGATAGCCGAGGATGTCATCGTAGAGGCCGCTCCGGTTGGAGTAGATGGCGTAGTTGCGCGCGGTGGCGAACCATTCTTTGGTCGTCGGGTGGATGGTTTTGATGACGTCGAGCAGGTCGTTGGTACGCACGGGGGCGACAGCGCCGGTGCGCATCGCTTCGCGCAGCTTGTTCTCGACGGCAACGTCGATCACTCCGCGCAAGTCCGCGCCGGAGAAGTCATCCGTCTGTTTCGCCAACCGCCCATAGTCGATTTTGTCCGTGGGCTTGCCGGCGAGCAGGATTTGCAGGATGGCGGCCCGCGCCTCCACGTCGGGCGGGGGAACAAAGATGACGCGGTCGAAGCGGCCCGGACGGCGCAGCGCGGAGTCGAGGTGCCAGGGCGCGTTAGTCGCCGCGAGGACGAGCACGCCCTCGTTGGTGGTATTCACGCCGTCCAGCTCCGAGAGGAATTGGTTGATGACCTGCCGCCCGGCGCTGTAGCGCATATCGGAGCGGCTCGCGCCCAAGGCGTCCACCTCATCGAAAAAGAGGACACAGGGCGTGTTGCTGCGCGCCAGTTCGAAGATCGCGTGCAGGTTGTGCTCGCTCTGGCCCAGGTACATGTCTAGCACGTCGTGCAGGCCGATGGCGAGGAAGTGCGCGTTGACCTCACCGGCAGTCGCCCGCGCCAGGTGCGTCTTGCCGCAGCCCGGCGGCCCGTACATCAGGATGCCGCCGCCGAGCGTTTTGCCGTAGGCGCGGTAAATTTCCGGGTGGGTGAGCGGGTGGATGATCTTCATGCGAATCTCATCCTTGAGCTTTTCCATACCCCCCACGTCTTTGAAAGTCAATTGGGGACGTTCGACGTCCGAGGATGGCGGTGGCACGACCTCCTCGCCGGCAGTAACGAACACCAGTTCGTTCTCCGGCGGCGGTGTGTCGTCGGCGTCCGCTGCGCCGCCGGACAGCCGCCGGGCCAGGTCTTCGTCCGCCAAGGAAGGATCGGCGGCAACGGCGTGCCCGTAGATGCGCGCGGCGGTGAGTCGCTCGCCGTTCGCCAGATAGACATGCGCCGCCAACAAAAGCGCAGGGGCCGGCGGCTGCGGCCCCCGCAAGAGTTCTTCCAAAATCACCAGCGCCACATCGACCTTATCCTGGCGGTAGTATGCTTCGGCGAGGCCCGTCTTGATCACGCTGTCGTCCGGAGCCAAGTCCAGTGCGTAACGGTAGGTTTTCGCGGCCTCGGTGTAGTCACCGTTTGCCAGCAGCAGGTCAGCTATGTGTTTGTGCAGCGGCACGGAATCGGGTGTCACTGCTGCTGCCGCTTGTAACGCGCGGATCACTTCTTCGTTATGGCTCATGCTTACTCGAGACGCCACACGTGCAGATCATCGAGACACACGGTCACGTTGCCGTCGTCATACGTCGCCCCGCCGATCCCGATGCGCCCGGTGGGGAAGATGTTGCTCTCCACCTGCGCAAGCATCACACCATTGACGAAGACCGAGAAGTAGCCCTCCAACCGCTCGATGCTCAGGTAATTCCAGCCAGTGGGCACGATATTCTTGGACTCCGTCCAGGAAATGGGCGCTTCTTGCCACTCGTCATCTTGGAGCAAGAACAGCGCGTAGGTCTGCGTTTCAGGCGAGACTTCGAACCAGTAGAGGTTGTCGCCATCAGGACCGAATCCGATACCACAAGTGGCATCTGTACCCGCATCAGGGACGCAAGCGACCTCGGCCACGAACTGATCCGGGCGGAACGGTTCGTACCACTCCCAGGCGGTCAGGTCGGTGCTCTTGATGAGAATACAGTATTCCCCGTCCGCAGGCGGCATGTAGTAAACCTGATCAGTCTCGCGCGTCTGCGCCCAGTTGTTGCGGTTGTCGCTGAAGTCATCCTCGAAGCGCAACACGGCATTGGAAGGCAAGTCCGCCTTACCGCCGACATACCAGGAATACCAGCCATCAACAGAAATATTATAGACACTCTCAATCGTATTGCCATCTGCATCTGCAACTTTGGCGTCGTACAGCAGGTTTGTGTCCAATCCACCGACCACGAAAACGCCATCGGTCTTGAGCGCCACTCCGCCAAGCCGGTCATCTCCCCATGAATCACTGTCAGAGGGGGAAACGTAGAGCGTGGCAATAATGTCACTGGAGTAGTTCGTCACCTCCAGCGAGCCACTGCCGACCACCGTCCAGAACGTATCCTCGGTGATTTCGGCATCCCACAACGTTTCGACAATCTCGCCGTACTCGTCTTCGGCCTGCAAATCATAAACGCCAGCGGGGATGCCGGTTAGGATTTGGCTTCCGCCAGCAACGATGATGTCGTCCTGTAGCCAATCGTCACCCCAGTTCTCCGTATCGCTTTCGGAAATATAGATGTACCATATATCCCGGCCAGATTCGTTGACAATTTCCAACTGAAACCCATCCTCGGAAACTTCCGTAGGCTCCGAAGTCGCCTCGGGCTTCGGCGTGGATGTAGGTTTCGGCGTCGCGGTGGGGCGTGGTGTTGCGGTAGGCTCCACATTTTCCGCCGATTGAGCCGCTTCGGTCGGTACAACCGTGGCAGGTCGCGGCGTCACGCGCACGGCGTTGCACGCCAACGAAGTGATCACTAACAAGACAACAATAAGTATGGTCCAACGTTTATCTTTCATCGCTATAGCCTCCTATAAACATAAATGATTCGCAAACAGACCGGACATATCCGGTCTAACCCTAATCATAAGCGGTTTTTGGCGACTGTCAAAATCCTGGCAACTGGATTTTTCTGCCCATTGCGGTAGAATGGTTTGGAAAATTTGTGCAGCCATGCCCGGAATGGCAATCAGGAGGAGAAATAATGCCCAACCCCTATAATCCACAAGACATCGAGCCAAAGTGGCAGGCGCTATGGGAAGCCGATGGCAGCCACCGTGCGGTGATCGATCACAGCAAGCCCAAGTTCTACGCGCTGACGATGCTCCCCTACCCCAGCGGCGACATCCACATCGGCCACTGGTATGCGATGGCCCCCAGCGACGTGCGCGCGCGCTTCAAGCGCATGCAAGGCTACAACGTCCTTTTCCCGATGGGGTTCGACGCTTTCGGCCTGCCCGCCGAGAACGCCGCCATCCAGCGCGGCATCCATCCCAAGACGTGGACGCTCGCCAATATCGAACGCGAGCGCCAGCAGTTGCGCTCGATGGGGATGATGATCGACTGGGAGCGCGAGGCCATCTCCTGCCTGCCCGGCTATTACCGCTGGAGCGAGTGGTTCTTCCTCAAGTTCTACGAGATGGGGCTGGCCTACCGCAAGAAAGCGCCGGTGGACTATTGCCCCAACTGCAAGACCACGCTGGCGCGCGAGCAGGTCATCGGCGAGGAGCACATCTGCGAACGCTGCGGCACGCCGGTGTTCAAGAAGGATTTGGAGCAATGGTTCTGGCAGATCACGAAGTACGCCGACGAGCTGCTGGACTTCTCCAAGATCGACTGGCCCGACAAAATCCGCCTCGCGCAGACCAACTGGATTCAGCGCAGTGAGGGCGCGGAAGTGACGTTCACCGTCGCGCCGGAAGACCTCCCCGCGGACGCCACTCCCGAAGAAGGCGACCTGGTGGTCTTCACCACCCGGCCCGATACGCTTTGGGGCGCGACGTTTATGGTGCTGTCGCCGGAGCACCCGCTGGTGGAGCGCATCACCAAGCCGGAGTTCCGCGAGGCGGTGAAAGCCTACCAGGTGCAGGCCGCCCGCCAAAGCGAGATCGAGCGCATGAGCACCGAGAAGGACAAGAGCGGCATCTTCACCGGCGCGTATGCGATCAATCCGGTCAACGACGCGCGCATCCCGATATGGATCGCGGATTACGTGCTGATGACCTACGGGACGGGCGCGATCATGGCCGTCCCCGCCCACGACGACCGCGACTTCGCGTTCGCCGTCAAGTTTGGCCTACCGATTATCCCGGTGATCGACCGGGTGGACGGCCTCGCCAAGAGCTTCGCGTTCCCAGCCTCCGTCCGCGAGGGCTTCGCCGAGGCGCTGAAAGACGCCGGCATCGAGTTCACCGCCGTACCGGTCGGCGAACTGGGTGAAGGATTGTTCGTCACGCTGCACGGGAACGAACAAATCGACCGCTACATCGCGCTGATGCAGGCCTACCTGCTGGAAGGCAACTGGAACGAGGTCGTCGGCGCGCGGTGGGCCTTTATTTTCAGCGACGGCGTCCGCGAACTGGATTCCGTGGAATCCGATGCCGAAATCCTGGCACGTTGCAAGGCCATCTATCCGCCGGTCAGCGAAAACCGGACGTGCATGGAGATGCTCAGCAACCTGCCATTCTACCGCGACACGCTCTTCCACGCCGAATACGGCACGATGATCAACTCCGGCGCGTTCAGCGGCACGCCCGGCGACGTCGCCAAGCAGCGCGTCACCGAATGGCTCGAAGAACAAGGCCGCGCCAAAGCTACCGTCAACTACCGCCTGCGCGACTGGCTGATCAGCCGCCAACGCTACTGGGGCGCGCCGATCCCCATCGTCTACTGCGAGACGTGCGGCGTCGTTCCCGTGCCTTACGAAGACCTGCCCGTGCGGCTGCCCGACGACGTGGACTTTATGCCGACCGGCGAAAGCCCGCTCAAGTATCACGAGGGCTTCCTGCACACCACATGTCCGAAGTGCGGCGGTCCCGCCACCCGCGAAACCGACACAATGGACACGTTCGTGTGCTCGTCCTGGTACCAGTACGCCTATCTCAGCCCATACTACCGCGAGGGCGAACCGGTGAGCGGCGATGCCCTGCCCTGGGATGCCGACGAAGCGAAATACTGGGCACCGGTGGACACTTACACGGGCGGGGCGGAACACGCCGTCATGCACCTGCTGTACACGCGCTTCTTCACCAAGGCCCTGCGCGACGCCGGTATCGTCAACTTCGACGAGCCGATGCTGCAACTGCGCAACCAGGGCATCATCCTGGGCGAGCCGCGCTGCGGCGATTGCGTCGAAGTGACCGGCGCGTGGGAAGGCGCGGCCTTCAGAGCCGAAGGGATTACCGTCTACAGCTTCAAAGATCAGGCGACGTGGCCTCCCGCCGAGCGGGGCGCGGCGCTAGTGCGCGGCGAGGTGATCGACCGTGACGAGGTCAGCCTCAAGGTGCAGACATCGGGGGCGGGCGAACTGACAATCGTGCTGATCGACGAGGATATGCCCGTCGCCATCCCCGGCAAGGAGACGGGCGGCACGGCGAAGGACATCCTCTACCACCTGGACGTGGAGAAGATGTCCAAGAGCAAGAAGAACGTCGTCGCGCCGGACGAGTTGGTGGCGCAGTACGGAGCCGACACGGTGCGCGCGTACCTGATGTTCGGCTGGCGATGGGAGCAGGGCGGCCCGTGGGACAGCCAGGGCATCGAAGGCGTCGTGCGCTGGATCAACCGCGTGTGGAACATCGTCACGGAGCCGGCACAGGCAGCGGGCGCCGAAACGCTCAGCGGGCGCGAGCTGCTGCGGGCGATGCACTTCGCGGTCAAGAGCATCACCGAGGACTTGGAGAACTTCGGCTTCAACACCGTCATCGCCCGGCTGATGGAATACACGAACGCGCTCAACAAGGCCAGGTCCGCGCACTACGGCAGCGCGCTGTGGGACGAAGCGATCACCACCCTGCTGCTCCTGGTCGCGCCGGTCGCGCCGCACATGGCGGAGGAACTGTGGGCGTTCCTGGGCAAGCCGTACAGCGTCCACACGCAGGCGTGGCCCACCTGGGACCCGGCGATGCTCGTGGAGGACGAAATCGAAATCCCGGTGCAGATCAACGGCAAAGTGCGCGGGCGCGTCACCGTCCCGGCGGACGCGGGTGAGGAGGTCATCAAGGCCGCCGCGCTGGCCGATGCGAACGTCCAGCGGCACCTGGAGGGCCAGCAGGTGCTCAAGGTCATCGTGCCGAACAAGAAACTGGTGAGCATCGTAGCGAAGGGGAAGTAGAAGGGAGAATGAGCGAGGGGCTGGAGTGATCCGGCCCTTTACTGTAAATTACAGATTGCACGCACTTCTGAGAATGATACCTAATTTCAGACTCACTTATAAATATCCTACTAGCACACGCATAATGCTCCTCATGGCTGCGTGCTTTTTTAGCGCTATTGCTGTTTTTGTTAAGAGCAGTGACAAGATAGTAGCCTCTTTATGCTTCGGGCCATTAACGCTGTTGTGTTTGGTCGAGTTTGTCTTGACAAGCTACAAGATAACAATCACCAACGATGAAATTAATACGCATCGGTTCGGCCGTGATACATGTTTACGGTGGGATGAAATTGGTAGTATAAGAAGCCGTGATATGTGGGGTGGCTTGCAACTTCAAGACTCCAATAATTCTTTCTCACTTCGTATCGATTCTCAAGTTGAAGGATATCTTGAGATAGTCAAGCTAATAGGATACAAAAGACCCGATTTGTGGAACACTAACATTCCAGAGAAATTTCGTCAAACCATTTGGGGGATATTCATATTTGGAACTATTGGGGTCTTTATGATAGGAATAGGAATCAAAGGGACACTACAAGGTGAATTAGTGACTGGCATAGGCTTGCTCGCCTTGGGTCTACTCACCTGGGGTATGGTACTCATGCAGATTCGCACTGTGTCGTTCCAGGAAGACGATCTAGTGCTGAAATCTATACTTCGTAAGCGATACCTGAAAGCTCGAGACATTCATTCAATACAGATGGATACAGCCAAAGGTCAATATGACACAGTGGCTCATCGTGTAATGATCGAACTAATGAATGGCAAAACAATCGCATTGAGTGGATTCAGAGAAGGTCCTGCTATGTTGTATCAAGCCTTGCAAACCTGGTGGCAACAAAA
This sequence comes from Chloroflexota bacterium, assembly GCA_036845725.1. Classification (GTDB taxonomy): domain Bacteria; phylum Chloroflexota; class Anaerolineae; order B4-G1; family SLSP01; genus DSWT01. The sequence goes on along the minus strand of DAIUDK010000090.1, from coordinate 13,282 downwards.
TACGAGTCTTTGACCAGGGTCAGGATATCGGAGACAAAGATAATGGACATCCGACCGATTCGCACGGAAACAGACTACGAAACAGCGCTGGCAGAGATTGAGCGTCTGTTCGATGCCGCGCCCAACACGCCAGACGGGGATCGCCTGGAAGTGTTGCTGACGCTGGTCGAGGCGTATGAAGCGCAACACTACCCCATCCCTGCACCGGACCCCATAGAAGCGATTAAGTACTATATGGAAAGCCGAGGGTTATCGCGCGGCGATCTGGAACCATACATCGGCAGTCGCGCGCGCGTAGCAGAGGTACTCAATCGCCGCCGGCCATTATCACTGACGATGATTAGAAAGCTCCACTCAGGACTAGGGATTCCAGCAGAAGTTCTCGTGCAACCATACGCAGCAGGCAGAACGGCTCACGCTTGATTTACGGTTTCGGCGAATGTGATTATCGGTCATTCGCCCACTTTTTTCCTCTCTCACCCACGGAGGTTGATATGCACATTCACCCATTTTTGACTAACGACGAAATCAACACAAATCTCCGCTGGCTTACAGAAAACGCATCCCCACCGGTCAGATACCTCACGTACAAGCACATCCTGAAAACCGACGCTGCATCCGAATCGATGCTGACACTCTGGAAGCAGGTCGAAAACGGTGATGCTGCGGCGGAAATCTTTTCCAGGCAAAATGAGGATGGCTCGTGGTTCAGCGGTGGACCTTGGGGGCCGCAGGGGTATTGCCGGCAAACCGGACGCGGTTACACCGCATCGCGGCCCAAGTTCGTCACCACAGCCTGGATTCTGCCCTACCTCGGTGAAATGGGGTTTACCATCGCCGATGAACGGATCAGAAAGGCATGCGAGTTTATATTTGAGGAAATTGGGCCTTACAGCCGGCTCGATTCACCGCCGGAGACTGCGAACTGCTGCGGCCTATATGCCATCCCCCTGCGAGCGTTTGCCAGTGTCGGGATGGCGGCAGATGAGCGTCTGCAAGGCGGATGGGACTGGCTGACCTTGTGCCAACGTCCAGACGGTGGCTGGCTCAATCCCAACCATCTCGCCGATTCCCCTACCCCGTCGAAGACCGCCGGAAGATGGCCCTGGGATCGCAGTTGCGCTTGGGGTTCTTTCTTTGCCGTCCAGGCCTTGTTTTACGCTGACCGTACGCCCGCCTACCGTGCGTTACCGGCGGCGCTTGAGTTCCTCCTGGGACACCTCGCACAGAAAGACTCGGAACACATTCAAACGTGGGTCTATCACGGGCACAACATCGTCAAAGAATTGCTGATGTGCAGCGAGGCAGGGATTGATATGTCCACGCAACCCATTCCGACGCTCCTGAACTGGCTCAAGGGATACTACCGGCTCGACGAGGGTGTGTTCCGCACCCAGGACAAACCTATCCCGAACTTTGTCCGGCATATATCAGCGATCGTCAAAGACTTTGAGAACAAGTACGGTACCGCTTACTGGGATACGATCTCCAAAACCAGCGCGCCGGTCCTGCGCTATCACCTCTACCACCTGGTGGAAGATGACTGGCTGACCTACTATTTGACCAGAATCGCCATCAACATGCTGCCGGAGCAATTTCAGGGTAAGTTGTAGTTGTCAAAGCCAGAAGAACGCAGATAATTGACCTACACGACGTAGCACCCTAGAAAGACGCAAGACATAGGAAGCAAGAATCCTGTCTTGCATCTTGCATCCTGCGTCTTTGGAGGTTTTATGAAAATCACCGACGTTTCCCTCTTCAAAGTGCGCGGCGCGTATACCGGGCCGTACTTTCCGCCGGGCGACCGGCAGGCGCAGATGATGGACATCTACCCGGAGTTCAACGCACAGACGATGTCTGGCCGGCGGCGCGATGAAGGGCCGGAGATCATCAGCGAAATCTACGTCGAAATCCTCACCGATGAGGGCGTGAGCGGTCTCTTCGGCCCCATCGAGGACTACCAGGCGTTCATCATCCACAAATTCCTGCGGCCTTTCCTCGTTGGGCGCGATCCGCTGGCGACGGAACTACTCTACGACCAGATGATCCGCATGCACCGGCACGGGCGTTCCGGGATGTTTATGACCGGCGTGAGCGTGGTCGATTGCGCGCTGTGGGACCTCAAGGGCAAGGCGTGGGGCCAGCCGGTCTACCGCTTGCTCGGTGGGCCGACGCGCAGCGTGGTTCCCGCCTACGCCAGTATGCTCGGCTACAGCATCGAGCCGGAAAACGCCGCCAAAATCGCGCTCGATTTCCGAGATCAGGGCTACGCCGCGCAGAAGTGGTTCTTCCGCTACGGTCCCGGCGACGGCGAGGCCGGCATGGCGAAGAACGTGGCGCTGGCCTACGCGCTGCGCGAGGCGTTGGGACCGTACTACCCGCTGATGTTCGACGCTTATATGGGCTGGGACGCGCAATACGCCGCGCAGATGCTCCATCACCTCAACCTGCTCAACATCACCTGGGTCGAGGAACCGCTGCCGCCGGAGCGCGTCGGCAGCTTCCAGCGACTCAAGGGCGCGGCAAGCGTCCCCCTGGCGACGGGCGAGCACGTCTACACCCGCTGGCAGGTGAAGGAGCTGCTGGTCAACAACGCCATTGACTTCGTGCAAACCGATCCCGACTGGACGGGCGGCATCACCGAGCTGGTGAAGATTTGCGCGCTGGCCTCGGCGTTCGAGGCGCCTGTCGTGGCGCACGGGCACTCGCTGCTGGCGGCGCTCCACGTTGCCGGGGCGCAGTCGCCGGCCGTCGTTCCGTACGTCGAATACCTCGTCCGCCATCAGGCGCGCAAGCAGTTCTTCCACAAACCAATGGTCGAGCCCGAGTACGGTCGCATCGCCCTGCCGGAACTGCCCGGCCTGGGCCTGGCGTTGGATGAGGCGAAGATCGAGGCGCGCGAGGCGCTTTGACCTGACTAACGACTATCAGACCATCACCAAAGGAGCACTCCAATGTCAACATTCAAAGACGATTTTATCGAGGCCAACGGCATCCGCCAGCACTATTGGCGCACCGGCGATGGCAGCAAACCTGCCCTCGTAGTGTGTCATGGCGTCACCGACAACGGCCTGTGCTGGACACCTGTAGCGCGCGCGCTGGAAAACGACTTCGACGTGATCATGCTGGATGCGCGCGGGCACGGTCTCTCGGACGCGCCGGAAAGCGGTTACGCGACTGCCGATCTTGCCGCCGACCTCGCAGCCTGTATCCGCGCGCTCGGCCTGGAAAAGCCCGCCGTGTTAGGCCACTCGATGGGCGGCGCGACGGTGTCGTATGCAGCGTACCAACACCCGGAGCTGATCGGCAAGGCGTTGTTGGAAGACCCCGGCTGGTGGGATGACGACAGTCCGCGCCAGACGATGTCGGAGGAGGATCGTCAAACCTTTGCTGCGGAATGGCAAAACCGCATCATCGAACAAAAACAACGTTCCCTGAAGAGCCTGATCGGGCAATGTCGGAAGGATTGTCCCACCTGGCCCGAAGAAGAGCTGGAGCCTTGGGCCTTGTCCAAGCAGCAATTGAGCCTCCACATCCTCCAGATATTCGCGCAACACCGCCCACCCTGGCGAAAAATCGCCGCCGGGATGCACTGCCCCACGCTGCTCATCACCGCCGAGGTGACAAAGGGCTGCATCGTGACGCCCCAGATGGCCGAGGAAGCGCCCCACATCAACCCACACATCCAGGTCGCCCATATCCCCGGCGCGGGCCACAACATCCGCCGCGAGGCGTTTCAAACGTATATGGAAGCGGTAAAGGCATTTCTGCAGGAGGGATAACAGTAATCAGGGATCAGTGTGCATTACAACCCGATTACCAGTTACCAATCCCCCCTTTACCTTTTCCGCTCTTGGGTGTAAAATAGCGATAAAGTTATTCAATATCGTACAAAAGGAGTACCATCATGACAGAACCACGAGGCAGTGTATCCGGTGTCCACCAAGAGCATCAGGTCAAGTTCTACGGGCTTTCGACGTGTATCTGGTGTCGCAAAACGCGCCAGTTTCTCGAAGACGAAGGTATCGCCTTCGATTTCGTCTACGTCGATCTGCTGCAGGGCGACGAGCGCGACACGGTGAAGGACGAAATCCGCCCGTGGAACCCGCGCGTCTCCTTCCCCACCATCGTCATCGACGGCGCGCAATGCGTGATCGGCTTCAAAACCGATGAATTGAAACAGGTGTTGGGAGCATGAGCAACGCCATCACGCCGGAACAGATCGAGAAGCTGTACCAGCGGTTGGACCGGGAGGCGAAGGCCGGGGCCTACAACCTCAATCCCGACAAGTCGTTTACCCTGGGACTGGTGGAAAGCCTGCTCATCAACGAGGCGCGCTACGGCTATTGGGCCTGTCCCTGTCGTCTGGCGGATGGCGTCCGCGAGAAGGACCTCGACATCATCTGCCCGTGCGACTATCGCGACCCCGATCTGGACGAGTACGGCGCGTGCTTCTGCGCGCTCTACGTCTCAGACGCGGTGCGCGACGGCCAGCAGGAATTGCAGCCCGTCCCGGAGCGCCGTCCACTCGGCGGACCGACCGCGCAAGCCGAAGAACACGAGCACGACGAGGAGCTGGTGGGGTTCACGCGCAGCGGCATCCCAGTGTGGCGCTGCAAGGTCTGCGGCTATCTCTGCGCGCGCCCGCAGCCGCCGCTCAAGTGCCCCATCTGCAAAGCGGACAAAGATCGCTTCGAGCGCTTCGCGTAAGAAAATTGTACACGGATTTCACGGATTCTACGGATTTTTGGTTTTTATCCGTGAAATCCGTGTTTATCCGTGTACCTAACGGCAACCGGCTTTACCCCGGTATCAGATCTTCAGGAATCTCAAACAAGGATTGACAAATTATGACCACGCCTTTCACCGTTAAAATTGGCTTTGTGCCCTCGTTTCGGTTCCACTTCACGCCCTGGTGCGAGAAGATGCGCGATGAGAGCCTGGCGGCGTTCGCGCGCGTCAAAGGTATGGAGGTCGTCGTCCCGCAGCCCGCCCCAGACGGTAAGACGTTGGATGCCGAACACGGCCTGACGCCGCATGGTGCCGTCAACACGTTGGACGAGGCCGAGGTTGTGGCCGAATACTTCCGCCGCCAACACGTGGACGGCCTCATCCTCTGCCCGCTGGATTTTGGTGACGAGCGTTCGGCGGTCAAAGTGGCCGAACTGCTCGGCGTGCCGGTGCTGCTCTACGCGACCAAGGAGCCACCGGCGTTGGATGACGCCGGCCTGTCGCGCGTCTCCGACTCGTACTGCGGCAACCTCTCGATGGCCTCCGGGCTGTACCGGCGCAAGATCGCCTTCCGCTACGCCGGCCTCTTCTTCCCCGACGAGCCAGAACTGTTGGACGAGGTGCAGGATTTTGTGCGCGCCGTCGCCGTCATCAAGGGGATGAAGAACGCGCAGCTCGGACACGTGGGCGTGCGCCCGCCGAGCTTCGAGACCGTCGGCTACGACGAGACCGCGCTCATCCGCAAGTTCGGGCAGAACGTCATCTACAGCAACCTCGCGGACATCACCGACGCGGCGCACCGCTACGCCGACGACGACGCGCGCGTGCAAGCCATCGTCACGGAGATTCAGGGGGACTACGCCGAAGTCACCGTCGCCGACGACTACCTCATCAGCGCGGCGAAACTCGAGCTGGCGTTGCGCGATTTCTGGCAGCGCTCGCGGCTCTCGGCGATGGCGATGCAGTGCTGGCCCTCGGCACAGCGGTTGATGGGCATCTCCGTGTGCGCCGTCTACGGACGATTGACCGGGCAGGGGATGCTCACCGCCTGCGAAACCGACATCCTCGGCGCGCTGGCGATGCTGGTGCAACAGCGCGTCGCGCTCGGTGAAACCGTGCCGCACTTCATCGATTGGACGATCCGCCACCGCGAGAACCCGAACTGGCTGCTGGCGTGGCACTGCGGCAACGCGCCCACCTGCCTCGCCGCCGATCCACAGCAAACGGCGCTGCGCTCGCGCCGCGATATGAAGGGCGAGTCGCCCGTGGAGTGCGGCGATCCAATGGCCGGCCTGAACCAGTTTCAGATCAAGCCCGGCGTCGTCACTTTCTGTCGCCTGGCGGAATACGACGACCGATGGAAGATGCTCATCACCACCGGGACCGTCGTCCCCAGCGAGGAAACGCTCTCCGGCACGTGGGGCTGGGTGGAAGTGGCGGATCACGACAAGCTGTACCGCACGCTCGTCGAAGAGGGTTTCGTCCATCACGCCAGTATGATTCACGGCGATTATACGAAGACGCTGCTCGAAGTTTGCAAGTTTATGGATATCGAACCGGTAGTCGTCTAATCAATAGTCATATAGTCCAAAGTCCAGCATGCGACTCACTTATGGAGATAATGAAAGATGAGAACGTTTGCGCGCCCGAATATCGTTGTCAGCAAATGCCTGGGTTTCGCCGCGTGCCGCTGCAACGGCGTGACGATCCCCGATGCATTCGTGCAACAGCTCGAACCCTTCGTCACCTATCTGCCGGTCTGCGCGGAGGCGGAGGTCGGGCTGGGCGTGCCGCGCGACCCGGTGCGGATCGTGCTCGTGAATGATGAGCCACGCCTGCTCCAACCGGCCACCGGTGCGAACGTGACCGAGAAGATGCAGGCTTTTTCGGCGGCGCACCTATCATCCCTCACAGACATTGATGGCTTCATTCTCACGGCGTTGTTCGCCCTGGCGGACTTTCGCGCCGTCAAAGCCGCCGAGTCGATGCGCGAACTGGTGCGCTTCCACACCGATAACAAACTGCTCCTGATGGCCTACAGCGAAAGCCAGTACCGGCTGATGGGGCCAATCGTCGCCAACCATGCCAAGAAACCCGCCGCCGAGGTCATCGCCGCCTACGAGACGCATTTGTGGAAAGCGCTGGCCCATCCTGCGCGGCGCACGGCCGGCATCAATGTCCTGATGCACGCGCTCGGCTACTTCTCGGAGAAGCTCACCTCCGATGAGAAAGCCTATTTTCTGGACGCGCTGGAAAAGTATCGCGCCGAGAAAGTGCCTTTGAGCGTGCCCGTCAGCCTGCTTGGCGCGTGGATCGCGCGGTTCAAGGAGCCATATCTGGCGCGACAGACGTTCTTCGCGCCATACCCGGAATCGCTGGTCGCCATCAGCGATTCCGGCAAAGGCCGCGACTTGGGATAGCGAGGAATTTTATGTCCAATCAATCTTCCCTTGCCTATTTCATCAGGGTTGCGCTCGCTTACTTGATCAGATGGATCGCTTACAACATCTTTACAGCGACGATACTGACGGTATTCTCTGCCCTCATCTTTATCTACATCACCGTCATAGGCCCTGAAATGCCCTTTTTGCAACACATCGCCTTCTTGATCCCGAACAACACGAGACAGGGCATAACACTGGATGAGAATGACATCTTACGGCTCTACAGCACACTGGCCACGGTACTTTTTGTGCTGTCGATCATCGGCCGCAAGTTGCGCGAAGTTCTCGAACGCCGGCGTAAGCATAGCACGCCAATGGAGCAAGAGGAAACCTCAGACGGAGACGTGGTTCATCCACATCGCAATGTGTTTCAGTACAGCAAACGACGGTTCATTACCAGCAGTCTCGTGATTACATTGGTGTACCTGGTGGCGTTCATCGTAATCCCCTCCGCCAGGATGGCCGCAGGGGAAAACGCCATAACGCTGTATCCGATATTCGTCATTTTCTACATCATCGCTATGATCTCGAATACACTCTATATCGGGATCGACAGTCTTGCCAATATCGTGTCGATGTCGTCAGCTTGATGTGCCGTACCATCCATTTCGAGCCGACATAAGGAGACAAAAGATGCCCGCATTTTCCTGGGACTTTCCCTATCGTTCGCAACGGATGCCAATCCTGGCGCAGAACGTCGTGGCGACATCGCAGCCATTGGCGGCGCAGGCCGGACTGGATGCGCTGCAACGCGGCGGCAATGCCGTGGATGCGGCGCTGGCGGCCGCCATCGCGCTCACCGTCGTCGAACCGACGAGCAATGGCATCGGCAGCGACGCCTTTGCCATCGTGTGGAATGGGGCGCAGCCGCACGGCCTCAATGCCTCCGGGCGTGCACCACGGGCGCTCACGCCGGAGCGATTCGCCGGGCTGGAGCGGATGCCCGTGCTCGGCTGGGATCCCGTCACCGTGCCCGGCGCGGTCAGCGCGTGGGTGACGCTCTCGGCACGCTTCGGCAAACTGCCGTTCGCCGATCTGTTCGAAGTGGCGATCCACTACGCGCGCGATGGCTTCCTGGTTTCCCCGATTACAGCAATGGCGTGGGCCAGAGCGCCGGAACGCTACGCGGCGTACCCATCGTTTGCGGCGACCTTCGCGCCGAACGGACGCGCCCCCCACCCCGGCGAGCTGTTCCGCTGCCCGGATCAGGCGCACACGCTGGAACTCATCGCCGCGACGAAGGGCGAGGCGTTCTATCGCGGCGCGCTGGCGGAACAGATCATCGCGCACGCCAAAGCCACCGGCGGGCTGATGACGATGGACGATCTGGCATCGCACGCACCGGAATGGGTCACGCCGATGGCACAGGCCTACCACGGCTACTGCCTGCACGAAATCCCGCCGAACGGGCAAGGTCTCGCGGCGCTGATCGCGTTGGGCATCCTGCAACACTTCGATCTGGCGCAGTATCCCGTGGACTCGGCCGACAGCCTGCACCTGCAAGTCGAGGCAATGAAAATCGCCTTCGCGGAGGCGCACCGTCACATCGCCGATCCCGCCTGGATGGACGTCCCGCCGGAAGCGTTGCTGGACGCGGATTTCCTGGCCGAACGCGCGCGGCAGATCAGGATGGACGCGGCGCAGTTCCCCGCCTCGGCGCTGCCCGCCGACCACGGCACGGTCTACCTCACCGCCGCCGACGCCGAGGGGATGATGGTCTCGTACATCCAATCGAACTATATGGGCTTCGGCTCCGGCATCGTCATCCCTGGGACGGGCATCAGCCTGCAAAATCGCGGCGCGGGCTTCCGGCTCGAAGCGGGGCATCCCAACCGCGTCGCAGGCGGCAAGCGGCCCTACCACACAATTATCCCCGGCTTCGTCACGCGCGAGGGCCAGCCCGTGATGAGCTTCGGCGTGATGGGCGGGCACATGCAGCCGCAGGGCCATGTGCAGATGATGGTGCGGCTGGTGGATTACGGGCAAAACCCACAGGCGGTGTCCGACGCTCCGCGCTGGTATGTGGAGGAAAATACGACCGATCTTTCGCTGGAGCCGGGTTTTGCGCTGGAGGTGGTGGCGGAATTACGCCGGAGAGGGCACAACGTCACGGCAGATGTGCCGCCGGGTCGATTCGGTGGCGCACAGTTGATTTATCGGATGGGAAATGGGTACTGCGCCGGTACAGACTGGCGCAAAGACGGGCAGGCCGTTGGATTTTGAACCCGTCAAAAATTTCATTCAAAAAACCTTCATTTGCCTATTGACAATCAGTGACTTTCAGGTTAAAATTGAACTGTTCATTGAAACTTCAAGTGTTCACCTGAAAAGCTGAGGGTATGGCAAATTCCGTCACGCTACAAGATGTGGCACAATTAGCTGGTGTATCCATAGGCACGGCCTCCCAAGCACTCAATAACCGTCCTAGTGTGGCACAAGAGACTCGCGTGCGTGTGTTTGACGCAGCGCGAACGCTGGGGTATCCTTTGAAGGAAACCCACAACGGCGCAGACGAAAACCCGTTATCAATCATCGGGCTGCTCACCAAGCATGATCATGGGTTCCCTTTCGAGGTCAATGCCTTTTATTCATACATCCATGCTGGCGTCGAAAGTGAATGCCGGCACTATAACCTGAGCTTGATGTTTTCCAACATTGAGGTCGATCCCTACAATCATCCGGTCGGCTGGCCAGCGATGATTACCGAGAAGCGTATTGATGGACTGATTCTGGCAGGAACCTTTATCGAGAATACCATCGGACTGCTTGGGCAACATGTCGACATACCAATTGTGCTCGTAGATAGCTATGGCCCCCATCTTCCCTTCGATAGCGTTGTGATTGAGAATGTCACCGGGGCGACCACGGCAATGAACCACCTTCTCTCAGAAGGACACACTCATATTGGGTTGATTGGTTGGGCTAAGAAATCCTCACCGGGCGTGAACGAACGCTACATAGGCTACAATCGCTCGCTTGAAGCTCACAATATTTCCACCCGCTACATCGAAGAATCCGGGTTGAATCGCGAGGAAGGGTACAACGCCACAACTCGGCTTTTACGCCGCGCCCCCGAAGTTACCGCCATCTTCGCCTGCAACGACCTGACTGCCATTGGTGCGATCCACGCGGCGCGGGATATGGGATTGGCCGTCCCTGGGGATCTTTCCATTATCGGTTTTGACAACATCGATATGGCGCGTGAGGTGACTCCGGCATTGACCACGATCCACGTTTACAAAACCTGGTTGGGCATCTTCGGTGTGCGGCAATTGATCGCGCGCGCGCTGAATCCAGAACAGCCCAAAACCATGACAACGATTATGACCGACCTGATTGTACGTGAATCCACTGGCCATCCGGGAAAACGCTCTGTGTAGCCATCATACCGACGAGATGAAAAAACGCAGAACATGGAATTCGAGCTATAGTAAGCTTGCCAGCGCAAATGTCATACGAATTGTGAATGGTCACATTGTTAATATGGTATCTTTCTTGCTAAAAGTGAGCGTCCAAACCCTTTTTATACATGTTTTTTAGGCTTTTTGAGGTATAAAACAGTTCCTTTGCCTGTTTCTGGCAAAAATAGCCCAAAAAGCCATTGCGATTAACAAAAAGATAAAGTATAATAGTGAGTAAGTTCTGTGAGGCTTCACAATTCGAGTACTGAGGAGCTATGTTATCAGAACCGCTAATTGAATTTACTTAAGGAAAGGAGGCCAAATCGATACTTTAAGAAAGAGAAAACCAGAGAAGTACAATTTCGATGTTGAGAATCAATTCAAAAATACACTAGGAGGAGTGTGACATGCGTAAGTATGGTTTGAATATCCTGATTTTGCTGGTCATGCTTTTGAGCGCTTGCGGTACGCCTGCTCCCACGCAGGCTCCCGCGACTCAAGAGCCCGTCGCTCCGGCCGCCACTGCCATACCGGCGACCGAGGAGCCGAAGGCTGAAGAGCCTAAAGAAGAGCCTAAAGAAGAGCCGAAGGCTGAAGAGCCAGTTGCTCCGGCCTCTAAGTACACCGAGTCCCCGATGCTGGCCGCCAAGGTAGAAGCAGGTGAACTGCCCCCCGTGGACGAGCGCCTGCCGGCAAATCCGGCGGTGGTTAAGCCTCTCGTCGAAACAGGCAAGTACGGCGGCGAGATGCGCTTTGGTTTTACCGGCACCAGTGCTACATGGGGTGGCTTTGTCTTCATGGCTGCCTGGGAGCACCTGACCATCTGGAAACCCGATTTCAGCGGCGTCGAACCGAACCTGGTCGAGAGCATCGATGTCAGCGATGATGTGACAGCCTACACCTTCCACATGCGCAAAGGCATGAAGTGGTCCGACGGTGTGGATTTCACGGCGGATGACATCGCGTTCTACATCGAAGATATCCTGTTCAACACCGATCTGACCCCCGGCGGGCCTAGCGCTGACTGGATTCCTACCGGTCAGGGCGCCGATATGAAATTCGAGAAGATTGATGATTATACCTTCAGACTAACCTTCCCGCAGCCTTACGGTACGTTCCTCTACGCCCTTGCGCAGTGGGGTGGCCGTTCTTTCGCCCAGTACCCCAAGCATTACCTGCAACAGTACCACGCGAAATACAACGACAAAGTGGATGATCTGGTCAAGGCGGATGGCACTGTGGCTGACTGGATGGCTTTGTTCAACAAGTACGGTGGCGGCGGTTGGAGCGACCCCGAAGCATTCTATCTCTACCCTGAACACCCCACCCTGTACGCCTGGATGACGACACAACCTCTTGGCTCAGGGACGCAGATCAGGCTGGAACGCAATCCGTACTACTGGAAAGTGGACACCGAAGGCAACCAACTGCCCTACATTGACTCCATCCTGGGCATCTCCTACCAGGACGCGGAAAGCCGCACCTTCGCGATGCTCAATGGTGATCTCGATGCCTTGAAAGACCCGGGCAACGACAACCGCATTGTCTACCACGATGCCATGAACGAAGGCAAACCGATCAGCATCTATTACCCGAAGTCTGATGGCGCCAACACCAACACCGTCCATTTCAACCAGACGATTGCCGACGAGTACAAGGCTAGCGTTTTTGCGGACATCAACTTCCGCATCGGTATGTCCCATGCCATCAACCGCGATGAGATCATCGAGATCGTCCACAATGGCCAGGGTACCCCCGCGCAGCAGGCCCCGAACAACGATGGCCCGCTGTTCACTGAGGGCATGGACACCCAATACATCGAGTACGATCCTGCCTTGGCGACCGAATATCTCGACAAAGTCTTCACCAACGGCAAGGATGCCGACGGGTATTACCTGGATGATGAGGGCAAGCGCTTTGAGACCATCTTCACCGTCCAGAACGACCTCAGCTACGGCACCACGTACATTCAGGTTGCTGAGCTGTTGATCGGCTACTGGGACAAAGTGGGTGTCAAGGCGACGCTGAACTCCATCGCGACTGACCCATACGAACAGGCTCGCAAGGATAACACGATCGAAACCATCATCTTCACCGCAGAAGGTGGCGCCGGAATCACCCCCATCCTCGATCCTCGCTACTATGTCCCGCTCTATGGGTATCAAGCTTACTTCGCTCGTGCCTGGTACGCCTGGCGCGTCAACGAGACCCCCGATGTGGTCCAGGTTGAACCACCGCAATGGGCGAAAGATGCCTATGCCAAGTACGAAGAAGTTCTCATGCAGCCGACTCAGGAAAAACAAATCGAGAAGATGAAGGTTGTCCTGCAAGAGGCCAAGGAACGCTTCTACGTGCTGGGTATCTCTCGACCTGGGGACATGTACTACCCCTACAACTCGCGCCTGGGTGGTATTCCTGCCACCTGGTACGATGGATGGGCCGAGGGCGTAGCAAAAATCACCTACCCCGAACAGTGGTTCATCAAAGAGTAAGTGCTTAGGTTCTATGTGCTCCGGCGAGAATCTCGCCGGAGCACATCCCCTTCGAAGAATTCTCAAGGAGTTTATCATGTGGAAATATCTAATGCGGCGTTTTCTCTCGATGCTTTTTACCATATTTGTCATCTCACTTCTTGCTTTTGCGGTCATTCAACTCCCACCGGGGGATTATGTGACCACGCTGGTCAATCAGCTTGTGGCAGCTTCG
>DAIUDK010000089.1:8160-22834 GCA_036845725.1 Chloroflexota bacterium | reverse complement strand
TTGGCGATGCCCCCGCTTTTTCTTATCTGGGTTTGCAGATTCTGTCTATGGCTTATTGACATCCTTATGGGTTGTGCTAAACTGAATTTGAGGCGTATGACGGAGGAGGTATGCTATGACAGAAGAACAGAATCCACAATCCACCCTCGCGGGAACGCAAAAAGACGCTGCCCCTGAGCAAGAAAAACTCAAGGTTGTTTGTATCGAAGATGAACCTGAAATGATCGAATTGATCCGTCTGATTTTGGGGCGACGGAATTTTGAGCTTATCGGCGCTGTAGGCGGGCGCGAAGGTCTGGAGACCGTGCGCAAAATCAAACCCAAGCTGGTACTACTCGACCTGATGATGCCCGATATCGACGGTTGGGAAGTCTACCAACAGATGAAGGCAGACGAAGAGTTGAGCCACATTCCGGTCATCGTCGTTACGGCCAAAGCCCAAAGCATCGACAAAGTCCTTGGTTTACACATTGCCAAAGTTGACGATTATGTGACCAAGCCCTTTGGTCCGCAAGAATTGCTCGCCAGCGTCAATAAAGTGCTGGGCACCAAATTATAACAGCCGGTCGCTTTCGACGTCATAGTTCAAAACTGTCTGCTTACGCCTTTTAGCAAGACTGGCAGTGACGTTCCAAAGCGCTGGGCCGCTGTAAGCCCGGCGCTTTGATTTCTCGAAAGGTAACTGCATGTTGGGAGGTGGGGAATACTATGGCGGAACGCATGAAAATCGTTTATATCGAAGATGATCAGGACATGATCGATCTCGTCGGTGTCATCTTGAGCCGCGATAATTTTGAGATTATTGGGGTCCGCGAAGGACACATGGCGTTGGAGACCATTCGTCAGGTCAAACCGGCGCTTGTTTTGCTTGATTTGATGTTGCCTGATATCGGCGGATGGGAAGTCTATCAGGCTATGAAACAGGAATCGGACATGCGCGATATTCCGGTTATCGTTGTTACCGCGCGTGGCGCGCCCATCGACAAGGTGCTCGGTGAACATGTTGCCAAAGTGCAGGTCTACATCGTCAAACCATTCAGCACCCACGAATTACGGGATAGTGTCAAACGCGTGCTAGGGATAGAAAGTTAACCCCACTTCCAACTTATCAGGAGTATCCCCATGCCCACAGCGAGCTTGTTGGCGATTGGCAATGAGCTGCTCAATGGCGCAGTCCGCGACGCCAACCTCTTCTCGCTGAGCCAACATCTCACGCGGCTCGGCTTCACCGTTGAATGTGCCGTGATGGTCCGCGATGTCCCCGCGAAAATCGCAGACATGTTTTTGTTTCTCCTCGCCCAACACCCGGATGTGCTGCTGTGCAGCGGTGGTCTCGGCCCCACTGAAGATGATTTGACCTTGGCGGCACTGGCAGAGGCCCTGCACGTCCCGCTTACTCTCAGCGACACCGCGACAGACCTTGTCGAGAGCCACTATGATCGCTTGCTGGCGCAGCACTACCTCGCACAGCGCGGTCCGGCGTTTGCGCGGCAGAAGATGGCGACGTTGCCCCTCGGCGCGCAGCCCCTACCTAACCCGGTGGGAACTGCGCCCGGTGTCAGGTTGGAACATCAGGGAACGGTGATCTACGTCCTGCCCGGCGTCCCGGCGGAACTGGAAGCGATTTTCGCAGCCTCAATCACACCGGAACTCCTGCGCCTTTTCGATCCGGGGATATGGGCCGAGCATACGCTGTTCGTCTATTGCGACGACGAGGCCGATCTCACCATTCCTCTACGTGATGTGACCCGGCGCCATCCTGAGGTCTATCTAAAATCTCTGGCGAAGCCCTTCCCCGCTGCCAGCGTCGAGGGCTTGCAGGTGATCGCTGTGGCTGTGGCAGCCACAGCCACAGCCGCGCATGCCGCCGCGCAAGACACGCTGGCCGATCTGCGTCGTACGGCCGAAGCCGCCGGTTTGCGTGTCAGCGAGCTGCCTGTTTCAACGGAGTGACCGAATTACATCGAACTTTCGACTGCTGTTTTCCGTTTTCAAGGAGGTGTTTTATGGACTTAGAACTGACCATCGTTCCCATTGAGAAGCCAGAACCGGTCAACTTCATCTTGGGCCAATCCCACTTCATCAAAACGGTGGAAGACCTGCACGAGGCACTGGTTACCGCCGTCCCTGGCATCAAGTTTGGCCTCGCTTTCTGCGAGGCATCGGGCAAATCCCTGGTACGCTGGTCCGGCACCGATGAGGCGATGCTCGAGCTGGCGCGCACCAACGCCCTGGCTTTGAGCGCCGGTCACAGCTTCATCATTTTCCTGGGCGAGGGTTTCTATCCCGTCAATGTGCTCAACACCGTTAAAATGGTGCCGGAAGTCGCGCGCATCTTCTGCGCGACGGCCAATCCCACCCAGGTCATTGTCGCTGAGACCGCACAGGGTCGCGGCATCCTCGGCGTCATCGATGGGATGCTGACGCAGGACATCGAGGGCGAAGAGGATATTGCCTGGCGCAAGGGCTTCTTGCGGATGATCGGCTACAAACTTTAGCCCGTCACCACGCGCTGAGATTGCCTCACAATGCCGTCGACACGGTGGTTGGATTTGCTCAAACGGGATCCGGTGCCCTGGTTGCTGGATCCCGTGAATCCCTCTGCCCGTTTGCTGACGTTGCGCCATCTGTTCAAGCGCCCCGAATCTGCGCTGCAAGAGGAAAATGCCCGGTTGTTGGCCTGGTCGCCCATCGTTATCCTGCGGGAACATTGGGACGCTATCAATTTTTGGGGCCGTGAACACGATCCTTATTTCGGCGGCGCGTTGGGCAACTTCGGCTCACTTTACCTTCTAACCCAGTTGGGGTTGTCGCGTATCCCAGAAGTCGAACCGGCGTGCGAAAACCTGCTCAACCAGGGGCGCGACGAGAACGGGCGGTTTTCCACCGGCAATGCCGCTATCGACAGCGTGCCGTGGCTCTGTTATACCGGCATGGCGTTGCAAATCATGTGGCGCTTTGGCTATAACAATGATTTGCGCGTGCGATCGGCCTTGGCGGCGTTGCTCCATACCGTGCTCCTGCGGTCGGAACTGTTGGCTTGCCCGATTGCCAGCGGTGTCTGCACCCATGGATTGGTCAAAGCCCTGGCTGCGCTGGTGAGCATCCCCTCCGAGGAACGCAGCAGTGACGAAGTCGCCGCCATCGAGGTGCTGGGCGAATCCCTCATCAATTATCTTTTCGACTTTACCGGGCGCGATGCGGACTGGCTCCAGCCCACGTTCCCCCGTTACTACCGTTCCGATATTGTCGAACTATGTCGTGTGGTTTCACAGACCGACTTTCGCACCCATCCCCGTTTTCAGGGGTGGCTTTACCTATTGCTCTCACTCAAAAACGAAGAGGGACGCTGGAACAAAGCGCGCCCGACACCCGCGTTGTCTGAAGAGCGCCTTCACCATCCCAGCCGCTGGCTCACTTTTGAGGCCGTTCACACTTTGACGTTGACTTATGGAGACACCATCTATGCGCCCTGAGAACCAACTGAACGCCGGCGTGCGATACACAGTTGTCCCGCGCGTGTTGGTGTTTTTGACGCGTAGCGATGAGGTGCTCCTGTTACACGGGGCGCCGGACAAGAAGCTGTGGGCCGGGAAGTACAACGGTCTGGGTGGGCATATCGAACCGGGGGAGACCCCGCATCAGGCGGCTGTGCGTGAGGTGAATGAAGAGGCCGGGCTGACCGTGGATGCGCTGATGCTCCGCGCCGTCGTCCATGTGACGATGCCTCAAGCTCCCGGCGTGCTCTTTTTCGTCTTTGCCGGGTCCGCCCGGCCGGGCGACCTTCGACCTTCGACCGAAGGTGCACCGGTCTGGGTGGCGCGCTCGGAACTCGACACGCTGCCGTTGGTCGAAGACCTGTCGGAACTGCTTCCGCGCGTGTTGGCATCTGGGCCGTTGATCTACGGCCATTATACCTTCTCCGAGAGTGGGCTGTGTATGGACTTTCAGTCGCCTGCTACGGAGGGATATTCACGTATGCCCAACGTGGCGGCGCGGGCTTCTTCCTCGGCAAATTGACGCAGCGTCGCGGGGAAACGTCCGTGCAGCGGTGAGAAGTGAGCGCCCAGCCGCACGGAAGCCGACAGCAACCACGCCAATGGCCAGCCGAGACCGCTCATGCGCGTCGCACGCGTTAGCTCCGCGATACCGCCATCGTCCCACCCGCCCAACAGCGCAGTGAAAAAACCGTACAGTCCCAACCCCGCAATCAGCCCCACGAGCAATAGCGCGATGCTGCTTAGAGTCGTCGGCGTCCACATCCATTTGCCCATAACCCGCAGGAGGCCATGCAATACCGCTGCCGCGCCAACGGGCGCGACGAATGTCCGCCACACGTAGACGCGCGTGCGACCGGTCGCCCGCCCGACAAACCACCAGCTCACCAGCCCGCGCAGCATCAGCGCACCGGCAAAAGCGATCGGCAGCCCCACCATACCGTATGCCGGGGCTAATACCACCAGCAATCCCGCGCGTGCCACTTGCTCGCCTATGGTCAACCAGGAGACCGTCGCCGGGCGGCCCAAAGCAATCAATATCTGGTTGGCGGACCAGGCCAGCCATTGGAATGAACCCCAGAGCAAGATCGGCAGCAACCAATGGATGATCTCGAACGCCGATGCACCTGTCGTTCCGCGGATAACGCGATCACCCACGGCATGCAGCGCGGTGAACAGAAACAGGCTGAACCACAACCCGAAATGCACGCTTTCGCTGACGTAGTAGCGCAGTAGGCGCTCGTATCCCTGGATATGCGCTTCGGCAATGGCGGGTAGCAAGCCGTTGTACAGGCCGGTCAGGAGAACCTCGAAAATGGTAGCGAAGGTGATAGCCAGTATCCACGGGTTGTACAGTGTGTTATAGGTGGGGATCAAGCGAGGCAGAAGCACCATCTGGGCGACAGCGCCCAACGGGACAAAAGCCATGCCGAAAGCCAACCGCCCGCCGAAACTCGCCATATGTCCCACGATGTGCCGGTCGAATGTCGGCAGCAGCAGCGCGCGCAGCGCATAGCCCAGACGTTTGTACAATCCCAGGCCGATCACGAAAACCGTCAATTCCACCAGGTAAAGCCCCAATCCCAATCCCAACATCCCGCCCAGACTCTCGCCGAGCGCCGGTTGGGTTGCGCCCCATTCCCGTAAAAGCCGCACGGTCCAGTTTTGGATCAGAGCAGTTCCCCCAAACAGTACCAGGGTCAGATATTGTTCGTAATCGAATCGCTGCACGGCGCGGAAGAAGAACCGGAAGCACTGGAAAAAGCCGGGGAACTGGATCAGCGCGTGAGCGATCAGGAAAAACGCCAGGTATGCCTGGGCTGTGCCGGGCAGAATGAAAGTCGCTACAAAGACAGCGAGTCCCAATTGTAGCGCGCCGCTGAGCAACTGCCACCATACATAATATTGGAAGTAGCGGAATGCCTCTTGCGGGTAGCGGATGCGCAGCGTAACGAAGTAATAGACCGCCGCGATGCCGGTCCCCATATCCAGGAGCAGTCCCAGCGCGCTCAATCCCAGCCCGACGATTTCCCAGGTGCGTAGGGTTTGCAGCGAGGGGATCAGCGTATTGGGCAGCAGGTCGCCCTGATACGCGGCGACGGGAATGAGCAGCAGAAAGTAGGGCAGCAGCAGTGTCAGCAGCCCGCCTAGTGACCGGTGAAATCCGACCTGCTCCCAATCATCGCGCTGTGTTTGCCCGCGGGGGGGAAAGCGGATCTCGCCCCAGAGTTCCGGGTGCAGAAAAAGCCACCTTCTGCCCAGGTAGAACATCCACCCGGTGAAGAAGATGACAGCGAGGCCACCGCCAATAATCCCCAACCTCCCCCGTCCCTGCGGCACGGGGGAGAGAGGATAATCGGCGAAAGCCAGAATGTGCGGTACGTTGGCTGCCTCGAGGATTAGGCGGTAGACAAGGTAGCGGAAATAGGGCCAGCTCTGCCACTCGCTGTTGCTGGGATGCGCGAGCCAGCCCCCGACGATGAATGCCTGCGCTCGTTCGCGCCCACGGATGCGCTGGATTACTGGCTCCCGCGCGCTGGTGTTGATGAGCGGACGTAGCAAGTTGGGGTTGGAGATGACGGTGCGGGCCTGAATCGGTGGTGCGGCGCTCCACGTGATGGCGCGTTGGAGTTCGTCGACCTGATCGCCGGTTTGGACGGGCTGCGCGTCAGCGAAGCGTGCCATGCCGAACGCTCTCACGTTCAACAGCACGCTCAGGTCCTCGATGGTTTGAGGGAACTGCGGGCCGCAGAAGATCACCAACCCGATGTCGTTCTGCTGGACCATCCCTTTGAACTGTTCCAGTGTCTCCTCGTTGCGCGGCAGGAAGTCGTTGAGCACCAAGACCTGGGCCAGGTCTGGTTGGTCGACCCGCACGATGTAGGGCGCTGCCAGGTCGATGGCCTCGGCGATGGCGTCCTGAAGACCTACGTAGTAGACGCCCACCGGCACGATGGGGGTTTGCGCGTGAGCACTACTGCCGCTGAGGGTGATCAGCAGCAGCAAGACCGTGAAAAGCTGTCCCAGTCGCGCAGTGCAAGAGTACCCGACGCGCACATGCATCCGCGCGCCAGCGTGTTGTGGCAGGTGGCTTTCACGTTGCTTCATAACTCATCATTCCTGCTTGTCTGAGGTGGAACGCACTGTTAAGCGCGTCCCACCTTATGGCGCAGGCAACTCAGGGGATGCTTGTTCGGGCTGTTTTTCAGGTCGTTCCAACGGTGGCAAATCATCCGGTTTTTGCAGGCCGAATTGCTGCAAGAACTCGAACGTTGTCCCGTAGAGGATAGGCCGACCGACCGTTTCGGCACGGCCCACCTCTTCGATTAGGCCAGCATTTAGCAGGGTGCGCAGCACGCTGTCGGAGCCAACGCCGCGAATCGCCTCGATCTGCGGGCGTGTGATGGGTTGGGCGTAGCCCACAATCGCCAGCGTCTCCAGCGCGGCTTGCGAGAGGTGCAGGTGCACTTCCAGCCCGAGTAGTTTCTCGATGTGTGGGGCAGCCTCGGACGCGGAGACGATCTGCATGCGTTTTTTGCTGTGCTGCACCCGCAGGCCTCCCGTGGCGAGGCGCGCTTCCAGCGTTGCGAGAGCGGTCTCAGTCTCTTCGAGCGAGAGGCCCGCCGCTTCAGCCAACGTTTCGAGCGCCAACGGCTGCGGGGCGACGAAAAGCAGTGCCTCCAGGAGAGCATCCGGCGTCAGTGACGTCGTTTCGCTCACGCTTAGCGATCCTCTTCAGTGGGCAGGGGCGGCGGCCCGGCCCATTCCTGCGGCGGCGGAACTTCGACAGGCTTTTCTGGCAGGACCGGGCGTGGTTCCTCCGGTGCCGGTTTTTCCACCACAGGTTTGGGTTTCTTGATCACAGGGCTTGGGCTAGACGCGACCTTGATCCGTATTTCCGGCTGCCCGTACACTTGCAGGCCCAGGCTACCGGTTAAAACCGCGTTCACGGCCTCCATCAGTTGCGTTGCCAAATCGGGAACATCGCTGCCGGCGGCCACTTCGACATCGACAACGGCCCGTACTTTATCCCCTTTGGCGTTGACCTTGGGGGAAACTTTCAACACGCCGGGAATCGGATCGAGTTTGTAGCCGACTTGTTGCGTGATGCTATCCGTGCTGATGGTGGCCATACCACCCGTTACCTGTTGCACGCGGATGAAGCGCCGGTGTCCGGGACGCACTTCCAGGAAGATTAGGAACAGGATGATGACGTCCAGGATCAGCGACAACAGGACCCCCAAAACCAGCCGCCACATAGGCTGTACGCTGTTGAAGTACCGGCCCAGCTCAACCATCCATTCCCCCACGGTGGTGAAGATGACGTGGGGCAAGATGCAAATGGCGGTGAACAGGGCCATCAGGCACAACAGCGCCACGACAATGACAACGCGGTTGATCGTACTCATCTTTTGCCCTCCTTAATGAAAATGGCTACAGGTTACAGATTGGAAGTTGAAAATGACCAAATCTAGTCTCTCATTTTAGCTTCGATTTGCGAATTTGCTACCGATAGCATGGATTAGAAATTGATCCACACCTCATCCACGTAATCGCGCAGCGTAGTTTCGAGCAAGGTCGGTACGTCAATCTCGGTTTCGACCCGCATGACCTCGTCTAGATTAGCCCAGGTCGATGGATTGCGCGCGTGAATGGAACAGGGATCCTTGTACGGCTGGATCGAAAATTCGTAGGTGCCGATGCGCTGCGCGGCGGCGACGATTTCGGACTTGTCGTAGCTGATGAGCGGACGCAGGATAGGCAGCGTCGTCGCCTGGCTGATCATGTTGATGTTGGGCAGCGTTTGCGAGGCCACCTGCCCGATGCTCTCTCCTGTCACCAACGCCAAGGCTTTGCGCTGTAGTGCCAGGCGCTCGGCGGTGTGCATGATAAAGCGGCGGAAGACGACCGTGGCGACGCGTGTGTTGACACTCGCCATCGCCGTCTCGAAGGGCGCGGCGGAGATAAGATACAGCGGCGCGGCGAGCCGGTGTGGGGCCAGCACTGCGCGTGCCATGTCCACAATCTTGGAAGCGCGCGCCAGTTCGGCGTTGGGCAGCAGGTGGAAGTGGAGCAAATCCAGGGTGCAGCCGCGCTTCAGCATCATATGCGCCGCCACAGGCGAATCGATGCCACCGGAGAACAGCGTCAGCACGCGCCCGCTCACGCCCACCGGTAGACCGCCTGCTCCTGGCAGACGCCGCACGAAACAGTAGCTCGCGTCCTCGTAAATCTGGATGCTCACGGTTACGTCGGGGTCCTTGAGCTTGACCGGTGCGCCGGTCCGCTCCACGATGCGCGCCCCGATTTCTCGATCCACCTCTTGAGAGTAGACCGGGAACTGCTTGTCGCCGCGCGTGGTATCGACCTTGAACGTCGTGGCGGACGTCACCACGCCTTCGGCAAGCTGTAGCGCGGCCTGACTGATCGTTTCGAATTCGGCGGGTGTCATCATCGCCGGGGCAAAGTAGGCGATGCCGAATACCTGGCCCAGTCGTGCTTCGATGATCTCAGCCGGTAAATCTGGGGACACCTTGACGAGAATATGGCTGTAAAAGGGACTGACGTTCGCTTCCTCCGCGTCGTGCAACACTGCGCGGATGTTCTCGACTAACTGGCGCACGAAGAAGATTCGGTTACGGCCCTTTAGGCCCAGTTCGCCAAAATGCACGATATATACCTGCATATACACTCCCGCGAATTATGAATTGCGAAGCTCTGTGCTCTTCGTGGACTGCTTTTGACATAGAAGGACGGCGTGTGAGCGTCACACGCCGTCTGTGTCATGGTTTGGATGATGGGCGTGGTTATGAACGACGCCGGGCCAGCCCCAATCCAATCGAGATAACGCTGCCGAGTGCGAACAGTGCCAGTGCCCCCTGCATGGCCTGGGTGTTCTCCATGCCACTCAAAGGTAATACCCCGCCAGCTCCGCGCACACCTGCTCCAGGATAGAGTCCCATGTAGACATAGGTGACCTGCCCTGATTCCGGCACGTAGACCACACGCTCCGCCTGCGTGGTAGCGGCATAGCCTTGGGGAATATGGAACTTCACTTTCCAACCACCATTTGGCAGTGGCGCTGGCCCGAAGGTCCCCGTAGCATACGTGTTGCCGAGTTCGTCCACAGTACGTTGTTCCGAATAGTAGGTGTGGCTGTACTCGCCGTTGGAGACTGTGAAATAAACGCCTCCCAGGCCCTTCTCGTTGGCATCCATCTTGCCGTTGCGGTTGCTATCCACGAATACCGCGCCGCGGATCGTGCCTTCATTTCCACCGTACTGGACGCTGGTCGCGGCGATGGAAAAGACACCCAACACACAGACCAGCAAGATGATACTGCGTTGCACTTTTCTGGACCCCATATAAAGCCTCCTTTTATGTGCTACCCTGTGCTGATAGTACTCTCGAATGGGTGATGTTCCTAGTATAGCGCAAAAAAATACCAACGTCAAGCCGGGGGAGGAGTGAAAAATTTGTTTAGAAGATCCACCCTAGCATCGTGAACACCACCCGTTGCAACAGGTTGAGTAGAAAGAAGGCGATCAACGGCGAAAAATCCAGCCCACCAAACGACGGGAGCACGCGTCGGATCGGCGCGAGCAGCGGTTCGGTGATATTCCACAAGAAACGCATCGCCCGGCTGGAGTAGGGGATGCGGATCCATTCGAAGAGGATACGCACGAGCAGCGCCATACTGTACAGATCGAAGACCAGTCGCAGGATGAAAATCAGTATCGTGCCGATACTGCCGAGTGGATTGCGGAACCACATCGGGGCGTAGAGCAGCAATTGCAACACCCACACAATCAGCGTTCGCCCCACCCAGATGACAATCACTGCCGCTGCCAGTTCCCCAATCGTAGAGAGATCGTAACGCCGGTAGGTCGGAATGCCCAACAGCTTGCCAGACAGACTGATCAGAGGGTCGGTGATGAGCGTGACAATGCGCATCGCCGGATTCTCCTGGGGAACTTTGAACAGGTGAAGCACAATACGCAGAATCAGTAGCAATCCTACCACGCCGAAGATAATGTCAAGCACTTGGATAATTGTATTGATCATTCTCTCACCTCCTGTGAGAACGCTGGAGTGTTATCACTATATGAAATACGGAATTGTGCGTTATGGGTTGTACGGACCGAAGATGGCGCGCCCAATGCGTACGAGTGTCGCGCCTTCTTCGATGGCGACTTCGAAATCGTCGGTCATCCCCATCGACAGGTGCGGCAACGCCATGTCAGGAAACCATTCGCGCAACGCATCCCGCAACCCGCGCAGCGACGCAAAGATCGGACGTACCGTCTCGGCGTCATCGGCGATGGGCGCCATCGTCATCAGCCCCTCCAAACGCAGACCAGGGAGCGCGGAGACCGCCGCGACTTCGGCGTACAGGCGCTCGCGGAGAGCGGAATCGCCTTCCCAACCGGCAGCGGCGTAGCCATACTTGCTTGCCTCACCGGAGACGTTGCACTCCAGCAGCACGGGCAGTGCGCGCCCCGCTTCGACCGCCAGCGCGCTCAGCTTCTGCGCCAGCGCCAGCCGGTCGATCGCGTGTACGACGTCGAAGTGGGCGATAACCAGATTGGCTTTGCGGCGCTGCACGTGCCCGATCATATGCCAGACCGGTTTCGCGTTCTCGGCGGCAAGCCGCTCCGCCATCTCCCCGACTTTCTGTGCTCCCTCCTCGGGCCGGTTCTCGCCGAAATCGCGCTGGCCACTTTCCCAGGCGGCAAGAATGGCTTCGATGGGGCAGGTCTTGGTCACGGCGACGAGGCGCACGGCGTTGGGGGCGCGTCCGGCGCGCAGGGCCGCCTCGGCGATGCGGGCACGAATGTGGGCGAGATTGGCGGAGATCGAGGCCGTCATCGGACTAAAAATCGTCACGCCAGTAGCGACTGCCATCATAGACGTAGGTTGGCGGCGCGGGCGGCTGCTTTTGGCGGAAAAGTGGCATCAAAATCATACCGACGACAAACCCGCCGATGTGCGCCCACCACGCCACGCCGCCGGTCTGCACATTCATGTTGATCGACGCCAGGCCGTTGAGGAACTGCACCAGGAACCACCCACCGAGTACGAGCACGGCTGGCAGGTGGATCGTGGTATAGATGAAGATCAAGGGGACGAGCGTGCGCACTCGCGCGCGTGGGAACAGTAGCAGGTACGCACCCAGCACACCGGCAATCGCACCGCTCGCGCCGATCGCGGGGATGCGCGAGGTAGGCATCGCCAGCACCTGGGCCAGACCTGAGAGCACGCCGCAGAGCGTGTAGAAGATGAAGAAGCGTCCGCGCCCCATACGATCTTCGACGTTATCGCCGAAGATCGCCAGGTAGATCATATTGCCGATCAAGTGCGCCCACCCGCCGTGCAGGTACGTCGCCGTGACCAACGTCGCCAGCGTCAACGGATTGGTCCATTGCGTGGTGATGTTGGCGGGCACAGCGCCGAACATCTGGGCCATCTGGTTGGCCGCGGGTTCGAAGAACACTTCTAGCAGGAAGATGATCACGTTGACCACGATCAATATAGCCGTGACCACGGGAAAACGTCTCGATGGGATATTGTCACCCAATGGAATCATGATTGCCCTCCAGTTCGCTGTGTCTGGATTGTACCCCAATCCAGCCGGCTGCAAAATGGTCGAGATCAAGTCTTGTAAACAGCCAGCGCTCGCTGTCTCGCCCAGGCATGTTCGACGATGGGTGCGGGATAGTCTGCGCCGATGACGCAGCCGGCCTTGCGTTGTACATCCGCGGGCATCGTCCACGGCTTGTGCAGATAGGCGTTGGGAACGCGCTCCAATTCTGGCACCCAACGCCGCACGTACTCGCCGTGGGGATCGTACTTTTCGCCTTGCAACACCGGGTTGAAGATGCGGAAATAGGGCGCGGCGTCCGTGCCGGTGCCGGCGGTCCACTGCCAGCCGCCGTTGTTCGACGCCGGATCGCCGTCGATGAGATACTGCATAAAGTGCCGCTCGCCCCAGCGCCAGTCGATGAGCAGGTGTTTAGTGAGGAACGAGGCGACGATCATCCGCGCGCGGTTGTGCATCCAGCCGGTTGCCAGGAGTTGGCGCATTCCCGCATCGACGATAGGATAGCCGGTGCGCCCGGCTTGCCAGGCGGCGAAGGTGTCCGGGTCGTTGTCCCATGCAACATGACGCAGGTTGGCACGGAAGCTTTCGCGCCGGACGTTGGGGAAGTTGACGAGAATGCTCATGTAGAACTCACGCCAGATCAGCTCGTCGAGCCAGGTTTTTGGCCCTGGTTGAGCGCCTTCACGTGCCATCAACGCCGCAACCGCCGCCTGCCGCGCAGAGAGCATGCCAAAGCGCAGGTATGGCGAAAGCCCCGACGTGCCCGCCCGGGCCATCCAATCGCGTCCGGTTGTGTACGTGTAGATTCTCTCTGCCACAAAGTCCTGCAGGCGGCGCTGCGCTTCCGCTTCTCCGGGCGGAAAGGGAACGCTTGAGGGTAAAACCGGCGTATCGGGCAGTATCTGGCGATATAAGCGCGCGTGATCGATATCTGGCGGTAAAGGAATCCGGTCGGGTGCAGGGAGCAGTTCGCGCGCGTCCGGAAGTGGCAGGTCACGCCACGCTCGGTTGTACGGCGTGTACACGGTGTAGACACCGCCATCGGCCTTGCGCACGGCCTCCAGCGGGCGGACGGTCAATCCGCCGACGAGGTGCAGCGGCACGTGTGCTGCCACTCGCGCATCGCGGCGACGCCCATACGGCGAGACGTCCGCTTCGGCGAAAACGGCTGTGGCTCCAGTCTCATCACAGAGATGCGTTAATTCGTCCACGGGGCGACCGTGGCGCACGATCAGACGACTGCCGCGCGCGCGCAGGTCGGCGTCCAGGGCGCGCAATCCACCCAGCAGAAACGCGTTCCGTTTGTCGCCGGTGTAGCCGGAGTGCCACAGTCCCGGATCGAGCACGAACACGGGGAGCACATAGCGGCTGTGCGCCAGAGCGGCGTGCAAGGCTTGGTTGTCGCTCAGGCGCAGATCGCGGCGAATCCACCAAATGGAGGTCATCGTTGTGTCTACCACGCGGTATGGAAACCGCGCCTACGCTTTGACGGCCAGACTCAATTCGTCCAGCGCGGCGACTTCATCATCCGTCAGCCGCCAGCCGAGCGCACCGGCATTCGATTGCACCTGGCGCACGTTCTTCGCGCCGGGAATGGGGATCGCGCCTTTGCAGATCGTCCAGTTGAGCGCCACCTGTGCAGGGCTTTTGCCGCCGTGCGCCTCGCCGAAGTCGCTCAGCATCTCGATAAGCGGCTGCGCTTTTTGCAGATATTCACGGCTGTAGATGTTCTTGCGCGGGCCGGGCGGCGGATTGTCGGGCGTGTATTTGCCGGTCAGCACGCCTTTTTCCAGTGGGCTATAGGCGATCAGCGTGATATTGAGGTCCTTGCAAAGCTGCGCCACGCCGTTGAATTCCGGATCGCGGTGCAGCAGGCTGTAGAAGACCTGGTTGGAGGCTAGCGGGATGCCGCGTTTCGCCAGCGCCGTGTGCGCGCGTCCCATCTGTTTCATGTCGTAGTTGGAGACGCCGACCGCGCGGACGAAGCCCGCTTCGACGGCCTCGGCCATGGCGTCCATCCACGTCTCGACCGGCACGGGCGGCAGGGGAAAGTGCATCTGGTGCAGGTCGGTGCGCGGCATTCCCAGGCGTTTGAGGCTGTTGCGCAAGGCACGGCGCAGCGCGTTCTTGGTCAGCCAGAAGGGGAACGGCATAAACTTCGTTGCCACCACGAACATCTGGCCGGATTCGCGGATGAACTGGCCGAGCAGTTTTTCTGAGCGTCCCAGCCCGTAGACTTCCGCCGTGTCGAAGAAATTGATGCCGGTCGCTACCGTCGCATCGAAGGCGGCGCGCACGTCAGCGTCGGTGTAGCTTTTGCCGTATCCCCACATCACCCCGTCGCCCCAGGCCCACGTGCCGATGCCCATCGGGGTGATGGCGATGTCGGTGTTGCCGAGTGTTACCCGTTCTGATATTGGTTCTGTCATTGATCCTCCAGGGGTGGTCTGATAGTCGTGTAGTCGGATAGCCGTTAGTCCAGGCCGATCCAGACGCTGCCTTCGGCGCTGCGGTGGAAGGGGCAGATGATGGCTTCGTCTTCGGTGATTTTGCCGCCCTTGAGCGGCAGCCGCAT
>DAIUDK010000089.1:0-8060 GCA_036845725.1 Chloroflexota bacterium | reverse complement strand
GGCAGATGATGGCTTCGTCTTCGGTGATTTTGCCGCCCTTGAGCGGCAGCCGCATGTGCGGGCACGCGCTGAGCATCGCGTAGACTTTGCCTTGTTCGTGAATGAGCAGGATCGAATGATCTTGCACTTTCACCACCTGGCGTTCTCCTTCGGGTAGTTGTGCTGCGGGTAAAACCTTGATCCAGTTCATAAGTATCTCCTCTACTTTGTTAATCGCCGCAGAGGTCACAGAGGTCACAGAGAAAAATACTCTACTATTCGTATCTTAACATAAAGAGCGGTTTTGTCAACTTATTGACGCTTTTATGTACAAGTATATTTGACAAAACATTAATCTTCTGGTATGCTTACCGTATAAGCTGTAATTATACGATCAATATAGAATGCCAATGAGCGACTATCCGACGAATGACTATCTGACTATCTCAGGAGGCGACGATGAGCAACGATGAATCGATCTATAATATCGGGAGTGTCGCGCGGATGACCGATATCCCGGCAGCCACGCTGCGCATCTGGGAACGGCGCTATAACTTTCCCGAAACCGAACGCACGGAAGGCAAACACCGCCTCTACTCCGACAAGGAAATCCAACGGCTGCGCTGGGTCAAGGCCCGCCTCGATGAAGGGATGCAGGTCCGGCAGGCGATTCGTGCTTTGCGCGCAGTGGAGGCGGGAGAGGATCTTGTGGTAGGAAAGCCGGCGTCGCCATCTCCGGATGAGCGCGGCGTTGATGTCTCCGAGGGCGATCAGATTGTCAATGTGCATATCGACGCACTGCGGAAAAAGCTGTTCGATGCGTTGCAGGCTCACGAAACCGAAAAAGCGGATCAGGTTTTCAACGAAGCCTTCGCGCTTTACACACCGGAGAGCCTGATCGTCGATTTGATCGGCCCGACATTGCGCGACATCGGTGTGGGGTGGGAGAAAGGCAAGATCGACATTGCGACCGAACACCTGGCGACCAACTACCTGCGCCAATACCTGCTCGCGTGGATGCGCAGCGGCCCACCCGCTTACGCAGCAGCGCCCATCGTGCTGGCCTGCGCGCCCGGCGAATGGCACGAGAGCGGTCTCCTGATGTTCGGTGCATTGATGCGTCGTCGTCGTTGGCCTATCGCCTATCTAGGCCAATCCATCCCCTTGCCGGAATTGGCGAAATTTGTCCAAGCGACAAAGTCGTCTGCGGTAGTGTTGACTGCGATGACCGAAGCGCCAGCTCTCGCGCTGGCAGAATGGCCGACCTGGCTGCCCGAAGCCGCCCGGACAGAGGAGCCAATCGTTGCCTATGGCGGGTTGGCTTTCAATGAACAGCCTGAACTGCGAACTAAAGTCCAGGGCCTCTTTTTGGGCAGCACGCTCCAGGAGGGTGTCGAGACGTTGGAACGTATCCTGCAGCACAAGGGTTTTGGTTTATAGCAGCGTTTTAGGATCGGGAAACTGGCCCGGTTGCAGGAGGGTGACCGCTTCGATGTAGCCTGGGGCCGCCATCGCACAGGGATTGACAGCTTGCACCTGGGCAATGGCCTCTTCTGGTGACGCGAGACGGTAGAGGACAAGATACCCCGCCAGGATTGCTCCCGTGCGATCAGCGCCGGCGTGACAGTGGATCAGTACCGGCTTTCCAGCCTCGATCTGCGTGTGGATAAATTCCCATACCGGCAACGCCTGGTAGATGAACGCCTTCCGCATCCCATGCGAAAAGAGGAATACGGGCGGAAACGCCGCCCAGTAGTGCTCCAGGCCATATGGACTTAAATCCTCCACCGCTTCCTCCGCCGCCAGAGAAACAACCGTGCGAATACCTCCCGCATAAAGGGCTTGCGGGTCCCACGGCTCGCGGACCGGGCCAGGACGTCCACCCAAGATGTTGTCAATGATCCAATAGATGTGTCGCATAGACTGATTTTACCATATTAGAGCGGTTCTCAAAACATTAGGAGCTGTTGTATTTGACTAGTTCAGCCGCCGTCCTATGCTTGAAATTGCGTTACAATGACGGTATGTTAGGAAAAAGTTCCCTAAACGCGATAGCCTTATAAAGCTGGGCAGTTGCCAAAACGCTCTTGTAAGGTATAGTTACGGGTAAATGTTATATCACGAAAGCAGGATGTATGGACGAGGTTAAGGATACCACGCCGGACGAAAATCAGGCGTGGTCTGAAGAAATCGAAACGTGGTTGGATGAATATCAGGAAGCGCTCGACGACGCGCAAGGTGAACTTTACGTTCAAGCGGAGTCTGAAGCGCCACGAAAACTCACGTTCACCGGACCAACTACGCCCGTTGGTATTCGTTTTCAGACAGCCGGCAAAGTCTATCACTTTGCTGCCGCGGTGGAAATGGCGCTGAAGCGTGACGACTGGGTGGTTGTGGAAACTGTCTACGGCGAACAGGCAGGTCAGGTCGGTGAAATGAATGCCAGATTGCCTGACGGCGTTTCGCTCAAGCGGCTGAAGCCTGTATTGCGGCGGGCTAACGGCCTGGATATGGCGCGCTTTCAACTAATGCACGAGCGTGCCGAGCGCATGGTCGAGGTTGCCAGGGAAGAAGTCAAGGCCTTCAAATTGGATATGAAGGTTTTCTCGGCGGAGTTCGCGCTGGATGGCAGCAGTGCCATCGTACTTTGCACCGGCAATTCCAATAAACGTGATTTGAGCAACTTCCGGCGGCGGATTGCGAGCCGGATGAATTGCCGCGTCGAAATCCGCACCGTCGGCCCGCGCGATCACGCCAAGACGCTATGCGGATACGGCGTTTGCGGCGAGCCGCGCTGCTGCTGCCGCTTCCTCACTGAGTTCCAGACGGTGTCCATCCGCATGGCGAAAGATCAGGCCATATCGATGGCCCCCACCGACATCACCGGCATGTGCGGGCGGCTGCGCTGCTGCCTGGCGTACGAACACGAAGTTTACAAAGAGGAAGCCAAGAGCCTGCCGAAGATTAAGGCCCGCGTGCAGACGGAGAAAGGCATTGGGCGCGTCATCGATCTGGATATCCTCAAAGGCGAGGTCGTTGTGGAAGTGCCCCCCGATGGCCCCCGGGTTGACCGGGAACGCTTCCGCTTTCCGGCCGGAGAAGTTACGGTCATTAAGTAGCCGTAGATGTCTTCCTTGCGAAAGGTATGCGAACCTTCAGTTTGCTCAAACTTTCGCAAGGGGATGGCTATTTGGCTTTACTGATGTGCAAAAGCACATGCGGTTCGCCGTTCACTGCGAGGAAGTCCCCGTTTTCCTGGCGATAGAAGCCGATTCGCAAGCGGTAATCTCCCGCCGGTAGATCACCCGGCAGGTTTAGTGTGTGGTGGTCGGCCACGATTTCCCCTGCGGCCCACAACGATGTGGGATAGCTGCCTTGTTGTGGACCTTCATCCACCTGTGTAACAATGCTGCCGGCTTCATCCAGCACGTGCACGAAGACGAGATAATCTTCGTCCAGCTCGGCCAGCGATTGCCAGTACAACGTCACCTCCAGAGACTGCCCGGCCCCGAGTGCCCCAACGTCGTAACCGAGCAGTCGGATGCTTCTGCCAAAGTCGGCCCCAAAAGGGTATTGCATCTCCGGCAGCACGAAAGTGCGCGCCACAGCATCTACCCCTACGGTTCCCAACGTTGTTATGCGTGTTTCCCCTACGGATAGCGCCAGCGTGTACTGCCCGGCGACCATCTCTCGCGGTAAGCGCAGGGTGTAGCGATCCTCGACAACATCGCCGGGCCGCCATTGCACAAAGGCGTAGCCACTGGCCGGCGCGCCGTCATAGAGTATACGCGTCTCCGGCCCGGTCAGTGTCAGGGTGACGTCGTCCTGAGGCAAGGCAGCGCCCGTCGCTTGCCAGCACAACCGCAGCAGTGTGGATTCTCCGGGACGCAGACGCTCGGGCAATGGCGTAGCGCCTGCCAACTGCAGGTCGCCGTGCAGCGCACCGATCTCACGCGGAATCCCCGGACAGGCGGCGGCAGACTGCGCGGCGTTGGGTGTAGATGCCATGGGCAGTAGCGCGCCGGTCAGCGGGAAGCGTGCTTCCAGCCCGGCGAAGCGCTCCGCTTCCAGGCGGGGCAGCACCTCGCCGCCATCGGGATCGAAGAAACTCACGCCGATCTCGTAGCCGCTCGCAGGGGGGACGCCTATGGGCGGGGTTAGCGTGAATTGGTCGAAGACGAGGTCACCCACCGTCCACTGCTCCGGTGGATAGTGGAAGACGGTCTCTCGCGCCCACTCGCCCGTTTCCGGGTGCAGCAGACGCACGACGGGCTGGAGTGTGCTGTATGGCGCGTTGACCGCCCATGTGATAAGGATCGGGCACGGTTCGGCGACGCGGCACTCGCCTGCCGGCTGTGCGTCGTACAGATGGATGACGTGCGCGAAGTCGGTGGTAGCTGCCGAGGAGGCGGCTCGCGCGCGCAGCGCGGCGCTGTCAGTCTCGTTGAGACGCTTCACCAACAGCGCCGGTTCGCCGCTGGGGTCGCTGAGAACGGTGGCGTGCCATTTGGCGGCGATAACCTCAGGCCAGGGTGCTGGTGGGTTGAGTGAGCGCGGCCACAGGTAGATGGCGTCGCCGGACGGCGGCAGCACAAGCGTCGCACCGCCGGTGAGCCATTTGGCCTGGAAGTATCGGCGCGCCAGGGCCGCAACCGTGGGATGGCGGTAGTGTTCACTGGCGATATAGATGGTGGTGGATGACAAATCGGCTGTATCGAGCGCTTCAGCCGCCAACACCATCTCGCCATCGGCAGCGTAGAATAGTTCTGTAGACGTCGCCCATCGGCGATACGCACGGGCAGTCAATGCCCCGCCGAGCAGCAAAAGCAGTCCCAGAAAGATGCAGGATGCAGGACGTAGCAATTTCCGTTGCGTGATTTTGGTGATGGCAGTGGCAAGATCGACGACGCCATACGCGGGTGGGATGGCAATGAAAGGGAACAGTCCGATCAGACGCAGGTTGCTTGGCGTGATCTCGGAGGTTGCCAGCGCGCTGGGAAGCAACATGGTCGCCAGGACAGCGACGATGAAAGCCCGCCCGGCGCGGTGCAGGGCGTCACCTTGGGTGGAGCAGAGTAGGCGCGCCAGTCCGATGAGGGCCAGCACCGCCGAGAGCACGTCCAGCACCGGCTTGCCAGGGATGTTAAAGCGGATGTAAGGATCGCCGGCGCCGGGCCAGACCAGCGCGCGCAGACACAGCCACACGCCGCGCAGCGCAGCGCGCCAAGTCGGCGCGGCAACTTGCGCGATGCGGGTGGTGAAAGCGCTGGGGTCGCGTGCAAAATAGAGGCCCAACGGGGCAAAGACGATGACCGCCGCCAGTACCACCAATCCCAACTGGGCGATGCGTTGCCTGGCCTTCTCCGGCGCGCGGAGCAGCAACCAGCCGAGGGCGAACGCCAATGGCAATGGAAACAGCCGCGCTGCTAGGTAGGTGTAGCCGGTGAGGCCGAGGCATGCGCCGCCCGCGACAAGCCAGGCGCGTTTCCCGGTGCGCAGGCCGCGCCAAAGGGCAGCGACCGTCAATGCCTGGAGCAACGGCTGCGAGATGGCGCGGAAGCCGTAACGGCTCAATAACACGTGCGGAAAGGCCACGGCAATCCATCCTGCCGCCAGCAGCGCGATAGAGTGGGACCGCGTGCCCGGCCCAAACAACGCGCGGGTGGCGGCGAAGGTGGCGGCGACGGTGAGGAGGCCGAGCATGGCGGCGTTCAATCGCAGGCCCCACGGCGCGCTGCCGGTCACCCGGATCCAGAAGGCGCCGCTGTAGAAGAAGAGCACTTCCTTGCCGGTGTACGCGCGGATGAACACCGGGTGATAGTCTCCGGCGGCGATCTGTCGCGTGAGGATGACGTTGGCGGCTTCGTCGTAGTGCAGGCCCACGGGCAGGTCGGGCAGCGCGCCCAGGCGCAGCGCCGCCGTGACCAGAAGCACGAGTGTCATGCCGAAAAGGTAATAGCGTTTCATCAAGGGATGATTATACTGTAGTGTTGAGACTTTTGTAGTTTGCGTTTGGTGGTATGGTATAATCTCATGCAGCTAACTTAAACGAAGGACTTGCCGGACAATGATCCAACATCTCAAAGAATTGTGGGCGTACCGTGATCTGATCTACAATCTCGTGGTGCGCGATCTGAAGGTACGTTACAAAAATTCGCTGCTTGGCATTCTCTGGTCGTGGCTGAACCCACTGCTGATGATGCTCATCTTCACCTTTGTGTTTGGCTATATGTGGGGCGACCAGGCCGTCGACAATCCGCACATTCGCTTCTTGAGCGCGCTGCTGCCGTGGAACTTCTTTACAGGCGCGGTGATGGGGGGGATCCCGAGCATCGTGGGGAACAGTCATCTGGTGAAGAAGGTTTACTTTCCCAGGGAGGCGCTGCCCATCGCCGTGGTGCTTTCCAATCTGGTCAATTTCCTGATCTCGTTGCCGGTGCTGCTGTTGTTGATCGTGATTTCGGGCGTCCCGTTGACGGGGTGGGTGCTGTTTTTGCCCATCCCTATTTTGATCCAGGTGACGTTTACGATTGGCATGGTGCTGTTCCTTTCCACGTTGGAGGTCTTTTACCGGGATACGCACATGATGATGGACGTGGGGATGCAGGCGTGGTTTTTCCTGACGCCGATTGTGTACACGTACCAACGCCTGCCGGAGACGTTCCAGCTGTTGGGCATCACTTTCAATCCACAGGTGTGGTTGTTCCGGCTCAATCCGATGGCGTCGATCATCAACACGTACCAGGATATTCTATACAACGGCACGCTCACGCGGCTGGACTTTTTAGGACGCACAGCGGTGACGGCGTTCATCATACTGGTTTTTGGCTATTGGTTTTTCTTGAAGTTCAGTCGCCGCTTTGGTGAAATGGCGTAGGCGGCAGGAGGGGTGCACGATGCAGGACACGTTCGATTTGTGGGAAATTCCCCGAGCTAAAGAGAAATACATGCTTGCCGGGTGGCACCAATGGGCCGACGCCGGGTCGATTTCGTCGGGGTTGCCGCAGTATCTCATCGAAAAACTGAGCGCGCGGCGCATCGGCGAGTTGGATTCGGAGGACTACTACCTGTTCCAAATCCCCGGCACGCACCACTTCCTGCGTCCACAGATCAAGCTCGAAGCTGGCTACCGGCAGGCGATGTCCACGCGCGATAACGAGTTCTTCTATTCGGGTGATGAAGAAAAAGGGTTAGTGATCTTTCTGGGGGAAGAGCCACACCTGCGTGCCGAACGATACGCCGACGCGTTTTTCGACGTGGTGCAAGCCCTAGGCGTCAAACGGGTAGTGGCCGTCGGCGGCGTGTATGGGGCTGTGCCATACGACAAGGATCGGGAAGTCTCGTGCGTCTATAGTCTCAAGGAGATGCAGGAAGAGCTGACGCGCTACGCCGTCAGTTTCTCCGATTACGAAGGCGGTACGACGATTGGTGCATATCTGGCGGATCAAGCAGAGAAGCGGGGTATTGAGTTCGTCGTCTTTTATGGTTTTGTACCGGCCTACGATTTCTCGCAGTTTTCCGAGATGGTACATGGCTTCAGTATCGAGAACGACTTCAAGGCCTGGTATGATTTGCTCAAGCGGGTCAATCACATGTTCAATCTCACCCTGGATTTGACAGAACTGGAGGGCGAGAGCGAACGGCTCTTCACTTCCATTGAGTCCGAGATCGATCGGCTGGAGGGGGAAACGCCAGATCTGCGTATTCGTGACTACATTGAGAGCCTGGCTGAAGATTTCACGGGGAAGCGTTTCATTCCGCTTGGCGACATGTGGACACGAGGCTTGCGTGACTTGTTCGACGGCAATGGAGGTCAATAGGTTTGACAATCCCTTTAGTTGTGGTACACTCCCTGCGTTGTGGAAGCCGCGCGGTTGTTGCGGGGCTGTAGCTCAGCTGGGAGAGCGCTACAATCGCACTGTAGAGGTCAGGGGTTCGAATCCCCTCAGCTCCATAAGGGCCTTAGTGGGGCCTGATGTTGTTTTAATACAAAGTTAAAGGTAGTTTTGGGCCTGTAGCGCAGCTGGGAGCGCACCACAATGGCATTGTGGGGGTCGAGGGTTCGAATCCCTCCAGGTCCA
>DAIUDK010000088.1:3192-22899 GCA_036845725.1 Chloroflexota bacterium | reverse complement strand
ATGTTAAGGTTCACGCTAATAACGAAAAGTTTAAAGAAACTTAATTTACGATGTAGTAAAATGGGCATAGCGTTATAGAGCAATTCTGCGCTAATTGCCGCTCCAACGACAAGATTAACGACTACGAGACTATTTTGGAGGAGTAAAATGAATCGCAAACCCTGGCTATTGATCCCGTTAAGTCTCTTGCTGCTCACCGCCTTCGCGTGCAGCCTCGTCCCGCAGCGGACGACGCCCACCCCTGAGCCGGCAGCCACCGCCACCCCACGCCCCACGGCGACGCCGCTGCCGCCCAAACCCGTCGTCCCCTACACGCCCGTGCCGGCTGACATGCTCTCGCCCATCATCATCCAGCGCAGTCCCAAGCGCGGCGAAAGCCTCAAGCCCGACGACGCCATCGAGATTGTGTTCGACAAGCCGATGAACCAGTCCGCCGTAGCGGGCGCGTTCGCGCTGCAACTGGCGGGGGAGAACAAACCGGTCAAGGGCGAGCTTTCGTGGGCCGACGCGCGCACGCTGCGCTTCCAGCCGGCCGAGGCACTACCCCGCGACACCGTCTTCGATGTGATCCTCACGCAGAACGCCAGCGCCGAATCGGGCGAGCTGCTGCGCGAGCCGTACACCTTCCGCTTTGCGACGGCGGGCTATCTCGAAGTCGCCCAGGTGATCCCCGACCCGGACACCGTCGACGTGGAGACCGAGTCGACCATCACCGTGATGTTCAACCGGCCCGTCGTGCCCCTCACCACGCTAGCGCAGATGGAAAACCTGCCCAATCCCGTGACGTTCGATCCTGAAATCAAGGGCAGCGGAGAGTGGCTGAACACATCCATCTACGTCTTCACGCCCGAAGAACCACTGGCGGGCGGCGTGACGTACCGCGCGACGGTCAGCGCCGGCCTGCAAGACATCGCCGGCGCGCTGCTGGCGGAGGATTACGTATGGCACTTCTCCACCATCCCCCCACAAGTCGTGTGGGTACGACCGCGCGAGAATACAACCCTGGTGGACATCAAGACCGCCATCACCGTGCAGTTCAATCAGCCGGTGGATCTGAAGTCCCTGGAGCGCGCTTTCACCCTGAGCGGCGGGCGGGGATTAGCAGGCAGTAACGTCAACGGGACATTCGCCTACGCAGATCTCGGCAATACCATCGTCTTCACGCCCACACGAGCCTTAGACTTCAACACGGCCTACACCGTAAAACTGGATGCAGGCATTACATCCGCAGCGGGCGGCCTGGGGATGAAAGAGGCGTTCACCTGGCAATTCACCACCGTCCCCCTGCCCGAAATCGTCTCCACCAACCCGGAAAACCTGGAACGCAACGCGCCGCCACAGACTACTTTCGAGATCACCTTCAACACGCCCATCGATCCCGCCACAGTAATGCCCAACCTGACGATGACGCCACCGTTCTCGCCAACGCAGGTCTACACCTACTTCTCGCGCCACAACAACACGTTCGTCTTGCAGTTTGGCGCGCAGCCTTCCACCGAATACACCGTCGTGATCGACGATGGCATTGCCGATCCCTACGGCAACACCATCCCGCGTGGGCGCACCGTCAAATTCCGCACCGGGCCGCTGACGCCGAATTACCGCCTGCGTGTCCCGGATATGACCGGCACGTATGACGCCGCGCTGCCCGCGCAGATCGTTATCGGCCACGTGAACGTGAGCCGGGTGAACCTGCGCCTCTACAAGCTGCCGTTGGATGCGCTGTTTACCTCGCGCTGGCAGTGGGAAGAGCAACTGCCCGCCGGCAACCAACTGCTGCGCGAGTGGCGGCAGAATCTGGAAAGTCCGCTGGATAAACAAAGCTACTCCGTCGTCGATCTGACCGAAACGCCGGGCGGGACGTTGGAACCGGGCGTCTATCTGCTGGAAACCGATTCGCCGGACGTCAGCCAGGAATATTCGTACTACTACAACCGGCGGCACATTATGGTGGTATCGAACCTCAACCTCACGCTGAAGAGCGCGCCGGAAGAAGCGTTCATCTGGGCCACGGATTTGCGCAGCGGCGAGGCGATCCCCAATCTGTCCCTCAACCTGTTTCAACAAGACGGCGGCAGCCTGGGAACCGCCGTCACCGACAATAACGGCATCGCACGTGGCAGCTTGCCAATGTACCGGAATGCCGTCGTCGTCTACAGCGAAGAACCCTTCGCCGCCGTCGCCGAAGGCTGGGGACGCGGCGTTACCCCGTGGGATTTCGGCGTGGGACAGGGGGAAAGCACGCAGGACTACCGCACCTACGTCTACACCGATCGCCCCATCTACCGCCCCGGACAAACGGTACAATTCAAAGGCGTAGTGCGCGCCGAAAACGATGTCGCTTACAACCTTCCAGGTGTGCGGCAAGTCCAGGTTTCCATCCGCGATGCGGCCTACGAGGAAATTTACAACGAGCAGCTCACGCTCGGTGAACTGGGAACGTTCGATGGGACGCTCGACCTGGCGGACGGCACCAGCCTGGGCGATTACCAGGTTTACGTCTCCTTTGGCGATTACGGAGGCTACACCAGCTTTCAGGTGGCGGCCTATCGAGCGCCGGAGTTCGAGATCGTCGTGGAGACCACCGAGGCCGAGGTGCAACGCGGCGACGACGTGGCGGCGACGATTGCCGCACGCTATTTCTTCGGCGGCCCGCTGGCGAATACCGACATCACGTGGAACGTAATGGCCGAGACTTACCGCTTCCAGCCGCCGTGGGGCGGGCGCTACAGCTTCAGCGACGTGGATGATCCCTACACCTGCTTCGATTGCTGGTGGTGGTGGCGCGAACCGCCCGCCCGCGAAGCCATCCTCAGCGGCACCGGCACCACCGACGCCAACGGCGAATTGGCAATCACTATCGACGGCGCTGCCCTTAGCGATGCCCTCACGTATCACGCTTCACGCATCATGTTAGAAGCCACCGCTACCGGTCCCGACAACCAGGCCATCTCCGGGCGCACGAACATCGTCGTCCACCCCGGCCCGTACTACATCGGCCTGAGCGCGCAAAAGTATGTGGGCGAAGCCGGGAAACCGAGCGACATCGACCTCGTCACCGTGGACTGGGAAGGCGCACGCCTGCCCGATAAGGCCATCAAGGTCGAATTCTACCGCCGCGAGTGGATCAACACCTTCATCGAGAACGAATTCGGCGGCGGTTCCTGGTCGTGGGAGACCAAAGAAACGTTGGTAGGCGAGACCACCGTCACCACCGACAACCTTGGCGAAGCCGTGGCGACCTTCACCCCGGCGGAAGGCGGCTCCTACCACATCGTCGCGACACCTGCCTCCCCCCCGATGGGGGGGACTGAGGGGGGGATCCGCACGTCGATCTTCATCTGGGTCTCCGGCAAGGACCACGTCTCCTGGCGGCGTGAGAACAACGACCGCATCACCCTCATCAGCGACAAGAATGCGTACAAAGTCGGTGAGACCGCCGAAATTCTCATCCCCTCGCCCTTCGAGGGTGAGCACCTGGCCCTGGTCAGCGTCGAGCGCGCGAGCGTCCGGCGCTACGAGGTCATCCAGCTCACGAGCAACAGCACCATCTACCGTCTTCCCATCAACCAAGAGGACATCCCCAACATCTACGTCTCCGTCGTGCTGATCAACAAGCGGCAAGACGGCAAACCGGCGGACTTCAAAATGGGCCTGCTCCCGCTGGACGTCGACGCGCAGCCTGTCACTTTGAACGTGCAACTCGAAACGAATATCGAACAGGCGCAACCCGGCGAGACGGTCGATTACACCCTCCGCGCGACGCTGCCCAACGGCGAGCCGGCCGGCAATGTAGAACTCTCGCTCGACGTGGTCGACAAGGCCGTGCTCAGCCTGAGACCGCGCAGCAGCGACATCGTGCAGGGCTTCTACGCCCGCCGGATGCTGCAGGTGAACACCGGCAGCGTGCTCAGCCTTTCGGTGAATCGCTATCTGGAGGAAATTGCCGAAGATTTGGATCTCCATCTGACGCAGGCCGCCGGCGGGATACGCGAAGCATACGCGGTGGCCGAGGACTCAGCGATGGAAGCGCCGCCCGCCCCGATGCCCGCAGCGATGGCGACCCCAGCGCCTATGGTTGCAGAAATGGAAACGGCGAAGTACGCCGAAAGCGTCGCGCCGCCGGAAGGCGTGGAGATCCGTGAGGAATTTGCCGACACCGCCTACTGGAATCCACGCATCACAACCGACCGCGAGGGCCGCGCCGTCGTCACACTCACCCTGCCCGACAACCTCACCACCTGGACGCTGCGCGCCGTCGGTCTCACCGCCGACACGCGCGTGGGCGAAGGCTTCACCGACCTCGTCGCCACGAAGCCGCTGCTGGTGCGCCCCGTCGCGCCGCGCTTCTTCGTCGTCGATGACCGCGCGCAGCTCGCCGCCAACGTCAGCAACAACACCGGGCAAGACCTCACCGTCGAAGTGAGCCTGAGCGCCGAGAGCGTAGGCGTGCATACCGAGACGCCGCCGCGCCAGACCGTCATCGTCCCCGCGCGCAGCGAGCGCAAGGTGACGTGGTGGGTGACGGTGCAGGATGTCGTCAACGCGCAGCTCATCTTCAGCGCGGTTTCTGGAGAATACGCCGACGCGAGCAAGCCGCGCCTCAGCACCGGCCCGGACGGTTCGCTGCTCGTCTTCCGCTACACCACGCCCGACATCGTGGGGACGGCGGGACAGCTCATCGAGGGTGGCTCGCGCACCGAAGCCATCGCACTGCCGCCGGAGTTTGATGAGAGACGCGGCACACTGACCGTACAACTCGATCCGAGCCTCGCCGCCGGGATGCAGGACGGCCTGCGCTATCTCGAACACTACGAGTA
Source organism: Chloroflexota bacterium (assembly GCA_036845725.1). GTDB lineage: Bacteria > Chloroflexota > Anaerolineae > B4-G1 > SLSP01 > DSWT01. Next base: position 18,079 of record DAIUDK010000088.1, on the reverse strand, counting down.
CGAGTGCACCGAGCAGACCATCAGCCGTTTCCTGCCCAACGTCCTCACTTACCACGCATTGCAATCACTGGGGATCGAAAATCAGGAGCTTGCCGAGCGTTTGCCCGGTCTGGTGGACGAGGGCCTGAACAAGCTGTACCTGCAACAGCACCCCGACGGTGGATGGGGCTGGTGGTACAACGTCGAACGACAGATCAGCAATCCCTACGTGAGCGCCTATGTCGTCTTCGCGCTGCTCAAGACACAGCAGAGCGGCATCACAGTCAAACAAGACGTGCTCAACCAGGGCATCGCCTACCTGCAAGGGCAAGTCAAAGCGGTGCGCGACTACCCGAATTTCCGCAATGCAAACCATCAAGCGTGGCTCCTCTACGTCCTGGCGGAAGGCAACGCCGCGCCCCAAGACACGCTCGACGACCTCTACGAGAACCGCGAGAAACTGAGCTATTACGCCCGTGCGTATCTGGCGCAGGCGCTCTGGCTCCGCAATCGCACGGACAACCGCCTCACCACGCTCCTCTCCGACCTGAACAACGCCGCCATCCTCAGCGCCACCGGCGCGCACTGGGAGGAGGCCAACTACGATTGGTGGGCGATGAACACCGACACCCGCTCCACCGCCATCGTACTCGACACGCTGGTGAAGCTCGACCCGCAGAACGAACTGCTGCCCAACGTCGTGCGCTGGCTGATGGTCGCGCGGCGCGCCGGTATCTGGGAGACCACGCAAGAGACAGCCTGGGCGCTTATCGCGCTCACCGACTGGATGGTAGAGACGGGCGAACTCGACGCCAACTACGACTACGCCTTCTTCCTCAACGACCAGGAGCAGGCGCAGGGCGTCGCCACCCGTGATACGATCCGCGAAAGCAGCCGCACCGTCATCCCTGTCGCCGATCTCATCGCCGGGATGACCAACGCGCTCACCGTCGCCCGCAGCGACGGCAACGGCCGGCTCTACTACACGGCGCATCTCGAAGTCTACCAGCCGGTGGAGAACGTGGAACCTGCCGACCGCGGTATCATCGTACAGCGCAGGTACACGTTGGCGGCGTGCGCGAATGAGCAAATCGCAAATGGCAAATCACCTCTCGAATGTCCTGACGTGCGCGAGGTGAAGCTGGGCGACGTAGTCCGCGTGGACCTGACGATCATCACACCGCACGACCGCTACTACGTGGTGGTCGAAGACCCGCTCCCGGCGGGCGGCGAGGCCATCGACACCGGCCTGGCGACGACCAGCCTGCTGGCGACGCCGCCTTCCCTGCGGCGCGAAGGCTCGCGTTGGTGGTGGTGGTGGCGCTGGTACAGCCGCAGCGAGCTGCGCGACGAGAAAGTCGTGCTCTTCGCCGACACGCTACCCGCGGGTACCTACGAGTACAGCTACACCTTCCGCGCCACCCTGCCCGGCGACTATCACGTGCTGCCCACCGTCGCCAAGGAGTTCTACTTCCCGGAGGTCTTCGGGCGCAGTGACGGGCGGTTGCTAACCATCGGCGAGTAAAGCTATTTCGTGTGTTGTGGGACGCACTACATGCGTCCCACAACACACTTTCTCAATTTTATCCCCTCGTTGCATTACCCTTCTCTGACGATTACCCCACGTTTCCTTGACAGATAACCTTAGACCTATTGACACAAGTCAGATTAAAACTATAATGGCAGTTGTAGTTGTATTTTGGTAAGAAAGCTATAGAAAGCACTTTAGGAGGGATATATGAAGAGAATGTCATGGGCCCTCAATGTTTTGGCCCTTGGCGCGTGTTGTATTGGATCAATGCGCAACAACCCGGTCAACGCTTCCGCGCAGGTTCCCATACAAGCATTTACAGATACGGCCCCCAATAGCTTCATCTTCTTACCCTTGATTCTAAATCGTTGTACCGCAGCACAAGTCCCACCTCCCACACCAAGGCCTCCATCACCTGCTCCCACGCCTCCGCCTACCCATCCCTGGAATAGCGTGGAAAACTGGGTCTACCAGTTAAGCGGCTATCCCAACGGACAACTCGCGCAAATCGCCGGCTCGAACTTCGATCTGGCCGTCATTGATCTCGCCCGCGATGGAACAGACGATTACTTCACTCTCAACGAGATTCAGGCCGTCAGAACGACAGGGAAAGTCGTGCTGGCCTATTTCGAAATCGGCGCGATTGAGAACTACCGGCCTGAATGGCCAGATGTGCCCGAAGACCTCAAGCTCGGCCCGGTGGGTGGATGGCCTGACGAGCAATACGTCAAGTATTGGGATCCACGCTGGTGGACGATTGTGGTTAAGGGCCGCGTCGATCAGGCGCTGGCGGCCGGATTCGATGGCGCGTATCTCGACATGATCGTCACCTACGAGGAGATTCCTGCTGACGCCGCCGGTACCGACCGCGACGATCTGGCGCAGAAGATGGTAGACCTGATCGTTCAAATCTCGGCGTATGCCAAAAGCCAGAATCCCAACTTCAAGGTTGTCCCACAAAACTCCCCCGAACTGCACACCTACCCTGGCTACCTGGCAGCGATTGACGGCTTGGGGATCGAAGAATTGTATATGCTGGCGACAGACCAAGCCTGCACGATGGGATGGTGTTACACGAACCGGCAAAATGCTGCCGCAATCCACGCCGCAGGCAAACTGGTCCTCACCATCGACTATGCCAACATACAGACGAACATCGACCTGGCCTACACCCAATCTCTCGCCGCGGGATTCGTCCCTTACGTCAGCGTGCGTGACCTTGACGTGATGCGTATCAATCCGGGGTGGGAACCGTAGCCTGCCATACGGCGCGGCAACGTCAACGTGACGCGGGTATAGGCGTTCGGGGTGCTCTCGACCGTCAATGCGCCGCCGATAACCGCCATCATCGTGCTGTGTAACGCTATCCCCTGCCCGCTGCCCGCGTCGGAGATGTGCGCGGCATCCAATCCGGGGCCGCTGTCCTCGATGATGATGACCAGATCGCCCCGGTCGTCCCGCAGTATGATGTCCAGGCCCAGCGGTTGTGCTGCTTCTGCAGCGTGCCCGTGACGCGCGGCGTTGCGGATGGCTTCCCGCGCCGCGTAGAAGAGCACTTCGGCGGTGAGGATGGGCAACCCGCGTGTCCACGCCTCCGTTTCGGGCGCGACGTGCCACGCGACGTGATCGAAGGCATTTCCGAGCACATCGTCGACGAGCTGGCGCAGCGCCCCCACCAGCCCCAGACGCGCCACTTCCGATGCAGTGGGCGCCGGTCGCAAGTCGCGCAGCAAGTCCGCAATCTGATGATGCGTGTCGGCCAGGAGTTCCACGGTGTCGGCGTGCGCGGCGTCGGCGCTGAGCGCCAACATCGCCGCGTGGACGTTGGGTAGGACGTCGTCGTGTAACACGCGGCGCGTCTGCCGGTCGAGCACCTGGCTTTCGACCAACCGCTCGCGTTGCAAGGCCATCAGCCGCCGGGCCATTTCCGCGCCCGCGTATGTGTCGATCAAACGCTCCCCGCTGGCGCGTGCGATTTCGATTTCTTCCTGCGTGTAGAGTCCGCCGGTCCGTTTTTCGCCCAACAGCAGCACGCCGATCAGGCCACGTTCGCTCCATAGAGGGGTGGCCCATATCGCACCACCGTACTCCGCCGGCGAAACCGGTATCCCCAATGCCTTTGGCGAATCGAACCGCGCTATGAGATCGGTGAGCGATGAAAATGCCGGTGATTCGCCCGCCGGATACACCAAAGGCGACCCGATGAATGGCGCCAGCGGCCCCAAGGCGATCAGGTAAGCCACGCGCGTCTCAAGCACATCGCGACACAGCGCGTAAAAAGGCGTCTGCATATCGGTGTCATCCGGCGCGGAAGGGGCAAGCATATGATCGTACAGGCGCTGGCTGGCGACGAAAGGGCGCAGGTAGTCCATCACGCGGTCGCGCTCGAGGTACGAGCGCCAACTGAAGAGCGCGTAGAAGGTCACGATCAAGAGTGTGGTGAGCAGCATGCTATAGATGGGACGCTGTTTGAGTGTGAAGCTGGCACTCACCAGCGCGCCGTACCCAACGGCTAAGATGACGGCGCTGCGCCAGTGCCGGAAAAGTCCGCGCCGGGGCAGCGTCCGACCGGTGAAGACTTCGTAAGAAACGATAGCCTGTCCCAACAACAGCACGGACAGGCCGATCAACGCGGCAATGGTGAGGTCAAATCCGGCGATGATCAGAACCAACATTTGTACATCGCGCAACGCGCCCAGCGAATAGGAAGCGTCGTGGAAGGTCGAGGCGATCCACGCCATGGCCGACGCCACCAACAAGCTGACAAGCAGCAACACACCCGAAGCGCCCATCAGCCAGGGACGCGCGCGCCGTCGCGCCGCATCGCCCATCACGCGCACGGAAGGCGCCGGGTGACGCAGCGCGTCCACAGATAGCAGGATACAGAGGACGATGTAGATCGGATAGGCCAGCACGACAACCGCGACGTTGCCCACTGTCGGGCGGGCGGATAGATCGCCCTGGATGATCTGCCAGAAAGAAGGCAACGGGTTGGCAAAGGTCATCAGTCCCAGAAAGCCCACGCTCAACGCAGACGTCACCCACGACCATAAGCGATGACGGCGATGTAGCGCCGTCCGCTGGTCGTCCCAGAAGCCGGTATACCACAGGATCACGCCGTACCAAGCCCACGGCAGCAGGATGACGGGAATCCAACCGATGCGCCACCAGAAGTCCAGCCCCGGCCCCAGCGTCGCCATATCGTATCCCAGGATCGCCGAGTGGCTGACGAAGAAAGCGCCGCCGAGCAGCAATCCGCCCCCGGCCATCCAGACGCCCCAGCGGCGGCATTCGGCATTGAGCAGCAGCGCAAGTCCCAACCACGTCATCAACATGGTGTTGAACAGCGAAACCGCCATCATCACCCAGTCGAGGAGAAAATTACCCGTCATTCCCCGTTTCCTCCGCCAACGTCGACGACGACGATCTCCGGCGGGCAAAGAAAGCGCGCGCGCGGCGCGCCGCTGCCCTCCATCCCCAGGCCGCGGCTCACGTAGAGGGTCGTTTCACCCAGCATGTAGCGCCCCATCTCGTACTTCTTGCCGTGGGCTGAGAAGGTGACGAGCGCGCCGTAGAAGGGCAGGCGAATCTGTCCGCCGTGCGTATGGCCGGCCAGGTAGAGATCGATGCCGGTTCCAGAGAGGGACTCGGCAAGATCGGGGGGGTGATACAACAGCAGGTTGTATGCATCGGGCGGCGTCTGCGCCGACAACGATTCGAGGACGGCGAGGTCGCGTTGGAACGCGTTCCGGTGCGATTGGATGCCGGTAAGACACAAATCCGCGCCATCGAAGGGCAAACACACGGTCTCGTCGTACAACACGGTGATCGGCTGCCCGGCGAAGATTACGCGCATCGATTCCGCCGGATCCACGCCAGAATCGGTCACGGCATAGACGCCGTAGGGCGCGTGAAGCTGCGCGAGGAAGTCCCGCGCGTCGGCCAAAGCCGTCGGGTCACTGAGATACGAAAGGTTCAGGTAATCGCCGGTGAGGACGATGAGATCGGGGTGCAGAGCGGCGACTTTGGCCAGTATGTCGCGCTCGCGCCGGGTGGTGCGTTCGACGTGCAAATCGGAAAGCTGCACGATGCGCAATGGCCTGTCAGGCAGGATGGCCGGGCCATCCACAGCGAGTTCTGTTACCGTCAAGCGAAAGGGTTCGATGTACAGTCCCTCGAAAAAACACAGGGACAATGTTATGTTGAGCGCCCACATCACGGTCAATGCCACACTGACAGACTTGGAGGTCGGGGCACGCAATCGACGCCACGGGAGTGCCAACAGGAGTACAATCAGCCAGCGCAGGAACGCCAGCGCCACAAGAGGCGGCACGACCGGACCAAACGAAAGCCCAAGGCGCGGTAGTAGCGCCAGGAACAGCCAATCCAACACCAGAAAACCTGACAAGGCTGCCACGCCGTGCCAGTGCGCGCGAGGATTGACCTGGGGGATTCGCCAAAAACGCGCAGCCAGCCAGAGCATCAGGAGGAACAGTACAACAAGCAGCGCATAGACAGTTATGGTCATACACCCTCCAACGGCATCCATTCACCCTTGGGATTGGCGACTCTGGGGGTGCCGTCGTCATCCCACAGAATGAGCTGGCGGCGATGATAGATGAGGGTGGCCCGCGCGCGGGCTGTTTTCTCGTCGGCGGGAGTGTCGTTGAGGCGCCAGGCGGCGTAGACCTGGCCGTTTGTGCGGCTGACGGCGCGCCCATCACGCAATCCTAGACGCGCGGCGATCTGCTCGTTGGTCATCCCCTGCGCCAGCAGCGCGACGACGGCCTGCTCGTTGGGTTCGAGCAGCGCCAGCGGATCGTAGGCGTCTTTGTGACGCACCTCCTGGACGCGCGCCTCGATCTCCGGGTCGATGAAGCTGCGCCCGGCGACGGCGTCGCGCAGCAGCGGCGCGATGCTCTGCGGCAGCAGGTAATTGCTCTTGCGCACGTAGGCGTAGTGGCTGAGGATGCCGGAGCGCAGAAAATCGCGGTAGTAGGCGTCGTCGTCCTGGATGGAGTAGAAGACCACCGGCATACGCGGATATTCCCGGCGGATGGCGACAGCGGCTTCAATCCCGTGCATACGCCCGGCGAGGGCGACGTCCATCAGGATCACGTCGGGGGGCGCAGCGGCGGACAGCAGTGTTTCGACCGCCGCCTCGCCGCTATCGACGCTTCCCACGACCGTCACGGCGCCGGTCGCCTCCAAGCCGACCGTCAGCGCGCGCCGCAGTGCGGCGTTATCTTCGACTAACAACAACGTAAGCATAAGACACCTCCACGCCCCCTCAACTTAGCAAAGAGTGGCATCTTTGTCAAGCACACGTGTGCAAAAATTCGCGATCTCGCGTCATCGACAAAGCTCTGCATTATGGATAAGCTGAGTAAAAGTATCACCACGAATCCACACTGATTTCTCACTCGTGTAGATTCGTGCAAACTCGTATCATCACAATAAAAGGGGGAGAAGTGGGGGTTTGGAAGCGGGAGCAGCCCGCCCCCAACCCCCACCCCCTAGATTTTGAGAAGATACGCGAATTCGTGATTTCTTTGCAAAGGAGCGCGATGAACGTCAAAATGATTCTACCGGCATTGACAGAAGCCGTCAGCCCGTACTGGCGGCCGATCAAATACTCGCTTTTTCCGCCGCTGGGATTGGCGACGCTGGCGGGCTATCTTGATCTGGCCGATGCGGTTGTCATCCAGGATGAACACGTAGAAACCCTCGACCTGGACGACGAACCCGATTTGGTAGTGATCCAGGTGTACATCACCTCGGCGCACCGGGCCTACGAAGTGGCCGATCGCTACCGGCGAAAGGGCGTTCACGTTGCCCTGGGCGGACTGCACGTGACCTCGCTGCCGGAGGAAGCCGCCCGCCACGCGGACACTATCTTCCTCGGTCCGGGCGAGGATACGTGGCCCGCGTTCCTGGCCGATTTCCGGGCCGGGCATCCGGGCAAAGTGTACCGTTCCAAGAAACGCACGCTGCACGGTATGCCGCCCGTGCGCCGCGATCTGATCAAGCGCCACCTCTACCTGGTCCCCAACTCCATCGTCGTCTCGCGGGGCTGCCCGCACCACTGCGATTTCTGTTACAAAGACGCCTTCTTCACCAACGGGAAATCGTTCTACACGCAGACGGTCGACGTGGCGCTGGCCGAAATCGAAGCGCTGCCGGGACGGCATCTCTATTTCCTGGACGACCATCTATTCGGAGATGTCCGTTTTGCGCGGGACTTGTTCGCCGGGATGAAGGGCATGGGCCGTTTGTGGCAGGCTGCCGGAACGGTCGAAGCCGTGTTAAAACCGGGCTTGCTCGAACAGGCAGTCGCGTGTGGATTGCGAAGTCTGTTCATCGGCTTTGAAACATTGGACGTCAAGAACTTGCAGGCGCAGCACAAAACCCACAACCTGCACCGCGATTACAACGCCGCCATCCGCCGCTTGCACGACCTGGGCGTGATGGTCAACGGCAGCTTCGTCTTCGGAATGGACGAAGACGATGACACGGTGTTCGACCGCACGGTGGCGTGGGCCGTCGAGCAAGGGATCGAGACGGCGACGTTCCACATCCTCACGCCATATCCCGGCACGGCGCTCCACGGGCGGCTCGCGGCGGAAGGACGCATCACCACCGCCAACTGGGATGTGTACGACACCCGGCACGCCGTTTTCACGCCAGCGCGGATGACGGCGGAGACGTTGGAAGCCGGCTATTGGCGCGCCTACCGCGACTTCTACCGTTGGGGCGCGATTTTCAAGTCCGTCGCGGCGAGACAGGGGATGATTGCCAGGCTGCAACACCTGGCGTACACAGCCGGGTGGAAGAAGTTCGAGCCGCTGTGGGATTTCGTGATCCGACTCAGGCGCGTCTCGCAATTCCTGCCGATGTTGGAGGCTGTGTTGGATGGTGGCGGGCGACGGTCAGCCACAAAAGCGGCTGCGCAGCCCGATCTACGTCAAGCGGCACCCGTGCAAGCCGGAAAACCTCTTCGAGTAGACATCCGCTAATGATTTTCTAAACATTTTCTAATGCCCCTTTAATGTTGCGTTTATTCTCTTCTAATGTTCGTTTGCTATAGTGTGGATGTATCGGAAAGGAAGCAATCCGATAAGCCCCCTGAAGGTGAGGGGAAACAAACAGGAACATATATCTGATGATAAGGAGGCAGACTATGTTAGGAAGATCATTTTGGGGACAAACGACACCCTGGAGCGAGATGGAGCGCCTGCGACGCGAGATGAACCGGCTGTTCAGCACCTACCCGGCGGCGACAGGCTCGCGGGTATCACCCGGCTATCCGGCGATGAACGTCTGGACGAATGAAGATGGCGTAGTCGTCACTGCAGAACTGCCCGGCATCGATCCCGAAAAGCTGGACATCGCCGTGGTGGAGAACACGCTTACCCTCAGCGGCGAGCGCACCCCGCTGGAACTCGCAGAAGGCGACGTCTATCACCGCCGCGAACGCGGCTACGGCAAATTCACCCGCTCTTTCCAGTTGCCGTTCAACGTGGAAGCCAACAACGTGGAAGCGACGTATGAAAAAGGCGTGCTACAGATCACTCTGCCGCGCGCCGAAGCCGACAAACCGCGGAAGATCGTGGTCAAGGCTGCGTAGGGCTATTCAACACAACGAGACATAAGGAGGCTACTTATGGCTAACGATAAAGAACTCAACATTCAGGAAACGGAAAAGCAGGAGATCGCCGAGACCGGCGCCGAACGCACCCGCTCGCGGTTGGCCTTCGTGCCCCGCACCGACATCTACGAAACCAACGAAGCGATCGTCCTGGTGACGGATATGCCCGGCGTGGATGAGACCTCGCTCGACATTACCCTGGAAAACGATGTACTCACCATCAACGGCTACGTCGAGACTGCTTATCCCGAAGGGTACGGGCTGGCGTACGGCGAGTATCGCGTGGGCGATTACGAGCGCAGCTTCACCATGTCCAACAAAGTTGATCGCAACAAGATCGAAGCGACGGTCAAGGATGGCGTCTTGCGCCTGCACTTGCCGAAGGCCGAGCCCTCGATGCGCAAGATCGCGGTGTCGGCAGGTTAACAGCCTTTTGACAGGATTAGCAGGATTCACAGGATGCGAAAACCTATGAATCCTGCTAATCACAATAGATGTAAATCTAACAATTGGACTATCTGCCAAACGACTACCGACTATCAGACTATCAGAGGAGGTGGACTATGTCAATCACAAATCTGATGCCATGGCGGCGTAAGGAGCACACCACACACAGACGTGGGGATATAGCAGTCAATCGGGAGGAAGAAAATCCGCTGACACTCTTTGAACGAGATACGAACCGGATGTTCGACGACTTCTTTGGCGGATTCGGGCTGGCTTCATCCGACTTCTGGGACACCCCCTGGAGCGCCTTCAGCCCGCAAGTCGACATTGTCGATGGAGAGAAGGAGATCAAGGTCTCGGTGGAGCTACCCGGACTGGACGAGAAGGACATCGACGTGAGCCTCTCCCACGACACGCTGACCATCAGCGGTGAGAAGCGGCAGGAGAAAGAGGACAAGGGCAAGAACTTCTATCGCATGGAACGCTCGTATGGCTCTTTCAAGCGCGCGATCCCGATTCCCTGCGAGGTCAAGACCGAGGCCGTTGATGCCAAATTCAAGAACGGCGTTCTGAGTATCGTCCTCCCAAAAGCCAGTGAAGGGCAGTGCCGCCAAAAGATTACCGTAAAGACAGAGTAAGACACTGAAAAACCGGGGGTCAGGAACCCCCGGTTTTTTATTTGTGATACTTCTCCCCGCCGATGATCGTCGCCGCACGATACAACTGCTCTAGCAGAACAACGCGAGCCAACTCGTGCGGAAACGTGAGTGGCGACAAGGACAGTGTGTCATCGCAAGCCGCGAGAACTTCAGGCGACAGTCCTACCGGTCCGCCAATCAGAAAAGCCAGGCTACCGTATACCTCGATCTGCTTGCGTAGAAAATCAGCCAGACCAGGGCTGTCCATTTGCCTGCCGGTCGCGGTCAATGCGATCAGACGCCGCGCATCTTTGGCGGCGGCGAGCAACGCTTCTCCCTCGCGCTGCATCGCCACGGCATCCGGCGTCCCCCGCCCCACGACGTCTTTCACTTCGATCAATGTCACGTCTGTGTAGCGGCGCAACCGCGCGAGGTACTCCTGCTGCGCATCACGCCAATACGCACTGTGCAGTTTCCCCACTGTGACTAACGTAATTTTACCCGTGAGACGCATCTTCGCCATCCTGAAAAACAAAAAACTTCGATCATTTGAATTGTGTCACATTTAACGACAAAATCAACCGCACAAAACACCCTAATCTCAAAGCGCCCTACGCGCATTCTCACATCTCCGCACATGCCAGGCTCCATCTCAAACTTTGATTACATATTGCGAATTTCCGTGAACAGTGTAAAATCAGTTTATGGTATAGTGAGTGAGTCCTTTTAACCGACAAAGTAAGGGGGGTATAACTATAAAATGTATAGCTTAAGCGGGAGAGAAACCATACATATCAACACAGACCGGTAACGATACTATTCACAAGTAAAAGGAGGGAGTGAAGCATGAAAACCTCACAGAGAACATTGACCGTTGTAGCCATAGCCGCAGCCTTGTGCCTTTTGGTCGCGGCATCGGTCCTCGCGGCGCCTTCCGCACCCAACGCGGTGACCATCAGCAAGACCGTGGAACCACTGGTGATCAAACCCGATTACACTGGTTTGCTCACCTACACCATCATATTGTTAAACGACACTGGGACGGTCCCAGCATTCATGACAGATACGTTGCCCATATTCCTGTCATTCAACAACTGGGTGGGACAACACGCCGGAGCACTTGCGGTTGGCGATGTTGTCACGTGGACTGGCAATCTCGAGGCCGGAAGCCCTGTAACCTTGACCTTCACCGCCAAACTGCCAGATCCTGAATCGATGACCCCCGTGATAGCCGAGGGCAAGATCGACAACACCGCGTATGTCGCCCCTATGGATGGCACAGTCATTCTGCCGCCCGTAGGCTCCGACACCGCCACCACACGGTTCTATCGCTATATCTACCTGCCGCTGGTGATGCGTAACTTCGCCCAGTAGTTTAAATCCCCCACGACCAAACAAGGGGGAGGTCGAGTAAACGATCTCCCCCTTTTCTTCACAATAAGCCTTGGCTTCTCATGTCGAATCACATTCCAAAAGTAAGAATTACGTCATACTCAACGATAGAATCAACCGCACAATGTACACCCCTGTGCAAAACACTCTGCTGTACATCCGCACTTTCGCTTGCCTGATTCGTTTTTTGGCATACCATAGAACGTAATGATGATAGCAAGAGGGCAAAAGTCAAATCAATGCGCACCATAGAGAGCAAGAGTTTATCCTCCTAAAGGTTGTCAATTTATGTGAACCGTGTAAAATCGTTATTGTAGACAAGGGAAAAAGGAGTTTCTAACTGATAGAGTCGGCAAGATGTCTCACAGCAATTGCTCGAGCCTAGAGACATCGATGTGTTTACCCACACCTGTGACAAACACAATAAGGAGAAGATGGAATCCTTCCCCCCTTTGTCCAAATACCAAACTCTAATTTGCAGCTTCATAATATGAAAGGAGGTGATGTGCGAGCAGAAAAGCGCTGAGAGGCACTTCAACCAACGGAAGATTTTAGTCAGTGTCAGTGAAGTTTCACTTAGTTCGCCAAATTGAAAGGAGTCAAGATGCTTAAAACACAACGATTTTTCAACGTTCTAATTATAGTGGCCATGCTATTGGGGCTATTCGTGCTTCAACCGCATGTTGCCGCTCAACCTGCCGGCCCAGACCTACAACCGGTCAGCGCGGATGACATCATCGAAGTTCAACGCACAACTGGCAAAGGTGAGGTCATGTACGAGGTCAAGGGCGCTACTGGTCCGGCAACCTACATCATCCAGCTAGAAGCCGCACCTCTGGCAAGCTACCGGGGCGAAGTATCTGGCTTGATGGCAACCAGCCCCATTGCAACCGGGGCCAAGAAACTGAATGTCAATAGCGCTGCCAGCCGCGCCTATCGCGCTTATCTGGCCGAAGAGCGCGATACATTCTTGCAGCAGGTACAGCAGAAGGTTGACCGCGATGTCAAGGTGCTGTACGCCTATGAAGTAGCCTACAACGGTGTGGCCGTAGAGCTTACCCCGGAAGAGGCTGCGCAAGTAGCCCAAATGCCCGGCGTTCGGCGTGTGATCCGCAACTTCGAGCGCTACATCCAGACCGACACCTCGCCCGAGTATCTCAATGCCGTGGGCATTTGGGACGGCACAAATACCGGCGGGTTAGCCGGCACGATGGGCGAGGGCATCGTCGTTGGTATCATCGATACCGGTATCAACATGGATCACCCTTCCTTCGCCGACGTCGGTGACGACGGTTACGACCACACCAATCCACTGGGCGCCGGCACTTACACCGGCTGGTGCAATCCTGCGCATCCCAACTACAATTCCGCCCTGGTCTGTAACGACAAACTGATCGGCGTCTACAGCTATCCCGATTCCGGCAACAACCCTGAGGACGACAACTCTCACGGTAGCCACACCGCCAGCACTACTGCGGGCAATGTCCTAGATACGCCTACCATCGGTGCCGGATTGGTATTTACGCAAATGTCCGGTATGGCGCCGCACGCCAATATCATCGCTTACGATGTCTGTACAGGCAACGGCTGCCAGTTAACATCCATTCAAGCCGCGATCGAAGACGCGGTCCTCGACGGCGTGGACGTAATCAACTACTCGATCGGCGGTGGGCCAACAAGCCCGTGGGAAGACCCCGACTCAGAGGCTTATTTGAATGCGCGCGATGCGGGCGTCTTCGTCGCCACCTCAGCCGGCAACGACGGGCCTGACCCCGGCACCGCCGGTTCGCCGGGCAATGCGCCCTGGCTCACAACGGTTGCCAACGGCACGCACAACCGCGGCTTTGCAGCAAATGGGGTGGCCGATATGCAAGGCGGCACGCCGCCCGCAAACATCCCCGGAACCGGTGTCTCCGGCGAGTATACAGAACGGATCGTCTACGCAGCCGATTACGGCAATGCCCTGTGTGGCAGCGGTCCACAAGAGACTCCCACCAACCCCTTCGCCCCCGGCACTTGGGACGGTGAAATTGTCGTCTGCGATCGCGGCACCTACTATCTGGTCGACAAGGCCGCGCACGTTTTGGCAGCGGGCGCCGGCGGCGTCATCATTGCCAATACGCTTGCTACAGGCGCGCAAACCTTTGCCACTGATCTGGGTATGCCTGGCACTCACGTCACGTATGACAATGGCGAACTTCTGCGCGCATGGCTGGTCGATAGCGATACGAACGTCTACACGGCGACCATCACCGCCTCTCCTATCATTCACGCTGACGACCTGGGTGGCATCCTCGCCGCCGGCAGCTCGCGCGGGCCGAACGTTAACGCCAATTTCATCAAGCCCGACATCATGGCCCCTGGCTCGAATATCCTGGCAGCTTACGCCGGCGATGCCGACTCCTTCGGCCTGATGAGCGGTACCTCAATGGCCAGCCCGCATGTCGCTGGCGCAGCAGCGCTGATACGTGCGCTCTATCCTGCCTGGACCCCGGCTGAAGTCCAATCGGCGCTGATGATGACGAGCTGGACACAAGACCTGTTCAAGGACGATGGCACAACCCCGGCCGACCCCTTCGACGTGGGCGCGGGCCGGCTCGACCTGACCGGCACAGCGCTGGCAGGCCTGGTGCTCGACGAAACCACGGCCAACTTCGAGGCCGCTGATCCAGGAGCGGCTGGTGATCCCACCACGCTCAACCTCGCCAGCCTGGCGAACGCGTCTTGTCTGCAGGGATGTTCCTGGGAACGCACCTTCAGAAACACAACTGGCGAAGCCATCACCTGGACCGTATCTATCACCGGTGACGTTGCCATGGTTGCCAACCCCGCGGTGTTCACCGTGGCGGCCGGTGCGACGCAGGCTGTCGAGTTCACTGCCGACGTAAGTGAGGAAGACGATGGCGTATGGCTTTTTGGCACGGTCATTCTGACAGCCAATGATCCTGATCTGCCCAAGCAACACCTCCCGGTAGCGGTGTCGCCCACCTCGGGTGTGCTGCCCGATCTGGTCACAATCAACACGCACCGCAACGCTGGCGCGCAAATGATCGAGGAAGTGCAAGCCATCGAGATCCTCACCATGACCGTCGAGACCTTTGGCCTGGTGCAAGCCGATCTCCACGACATCTCCCTCAGCCAAGATCCCACCAATGGCGATGCCTACGACGATCTAGACCAGGTCTACTACACCCTCGCTGCGGTGCCTGCTGGAGCTAAGCGCCTGGTGGCCGAGATCACGGCCTCCGAAGC